>CANHDQ010000107.1 GCA_947459405.1 Comamonadaceae bacterium | reverse complement strand
TCGTCACAAAACAGCCCATGGATTGCTTCGTTCCTCGCAATGACAGACTGGCAGCGCCAAGGCCCGCACCCACGTCATAGCGCGGCCCCGCCCACGTCATGGCGAGCCCCCCCTCGCGTCATTGCGAGGCCCAAAGGGCCGTGGCAATCCATCCCTTGCTGCAGCAGCCTCAGGGCGTGACGATGGCGCGCAGCCAATCGGGCAGCGGCATGGATTTTTGCTTTGGAAAATCAACCCACATCGTGGTGGCGCCGCCGGCGGCATGGATCACACCGGGCAGCTCGGTGCGCTCCATCGTCACCCAAGTCTCGAAGGTGGCGCGAGCCGGATCGCTCGCATACATCTTGAGTCGCACCGTCCCGGGGTATTCGACCTGTCGGTAAAAGTTACAAAAGGCGTTGACGATCACCACGCCTTCTTTGGCTGGACCGGGCACCTGGCCCAGGCTGTTGAACCAATCGATGCGGATGGTTTCGAAGTAGCGAAAGTAGCTGGTGTTGTTCAGATGCCCCATGGCATCCATGTCGCCCCAGCGGATCGCCATGTCCATCTCGTAGACAAGTTTTTTCTTTTCGGGAATTTCAATTCTCATGCCCTGTCCTCCCTCAGGCAAGCGCAAACGCCTGCGCCCGCCAGCCAGAGTGAGCCGTGCATTGAAGCGTTTGCATAAAATCGGCGGTCCCGCAGACGGGCAGACCACCGACCTTGCGTCGGTCATTATCACGGAGCGCTATTCATGACCCCCCAAGACATCCTCGAGCAGTTCGGGCCCCGCGAGGCCATGGAGTACGACGTGGTGATCGTGGGCGCAGGGCCGGCCGGACTGGCTGCGGCGATCCGCATCAAGCAGCTCGCAGCCGAGTCCTCCAAGGACGTCTCGGTGGTGGTACTCGAAAAAGGCTCCGAGCCGGGCGCGCACATCTTGTCCGGTGCGGTGATGGACCCGCGCGCCATGAACGAGCTGATCCCCAACTGGAAGGAGTTGGGCGCGCCTTTGAATCAGGCGGTGACCGGCGACGATCTGCTCGTGCTGTCCGAAACCGGTGCGCAGCGCACGCCCGACTGGCTGATGCCGCGCAACTTTCACAACGACGGCTGCTATGTGGTCTCGCTGAGCAACGTGGTCAAGTGGATGGCCGCGCAGGCCGAAGGCCTGGGCGTTGAAATCTTCCCCGGTTTTGCCGCCGCCGAAGTGCTCTATCACGACAACGGCGCGGTCAAAGGCGTGGCCACGGGCAATCTGGGCGTGGGCAAGGATGGCGAGCCCACCGACAACTTTCAGCTCGGCATGGAGTTGCATGCCAAGTACACCGTGTTTGCCGAAGGCGCGCGCGGCCATCTGGGCAAGCAGCTGCTGGAGCGCTTTAAGCTCACTGAAGGCAAAGATCCGCAGACCTTTGCGATCGGCATCAAGGAGCTCTGGGAAATTCCGCCCGAAAAAGCCAAGCCCGGCCTGGTGGTGCACACCGCGGGCTGGCCTTTGAACGATGATGCCTTTGGCGGCGGTTTTCTCTACCACCTCGAAGGCAACCAGGTCACGCTGGGCTATGTGATCGGCCTGGACTATGCCAACCCCTGGATGAGCCCTTTCGAGGAGATGCAGCGCTGGAAGACCCACCCGAGCATCCGCGCGCACATCGAGGGCGGCAAGCGCATCGGCTACGGCGCGCGCGCGCTCAACAATGGCACGCCCCAGGCGCTGCCTAAAACCGTTTTCCCGGGCGGCGCGCTGGTGGGCTGCGATGCGGGATTTTTGAACGCAGCGCGCATCAAGGGCAGCCATGCGGCCATCAAGAGCGGCATGCTGTGCGCCGAGGCGGCCTTTGAGGCGGTCACGGCCGGCCGCGCCAGTGACGAACTCAGCGCCTTTGAGGACAAGTTCAAGGCCAGCTGGCTGCACGAGGAGCTGTGGACCTACCGCAATTTCAAGAATTGGTTCAAGAAGAGCCCGCTGATCGGCAAGCTGATGACGGGCGTCGAGCACTGGCTCTTGCCCAAAGTGGGCGTCCAGAGCCCCCCGTGGACCATCCACAACGCCAGCGCCGACCACGGCAAGCTGCGGCCGGCCGATCAGATGCTGCAGATCAGCTATCCCAAGCCCGACGGCAAGCTCAGCTTCGATCGGCTCTCGAGCGTGTTCATCAGCAACACCAACCACGAGGAAAACCAGCCGGCTCACCTCACACTCAAAGATGCCAGCGTGCCAGTGGCCACCAATCTGGCCCGCTACGCCGGCCCTGAGGGGCGCTACTGTCCGGCAGGCGTGTACGAGTACGTCAAGAGCGACGACGGAAGCGACCGGCTGCAGATCAACGCGCAAAACTGCGTGCACTGCAAGACCTGCGACATCAAAGACCCGACGCAAAACATCGTCTGGGTCACGCCCGAGGGCGGCGGCGGGCCCAACTATGTGGGCATGTAAGGCCTGTGGCTGACGCGGCCGTGCGCACAGCGCCGACAGGGCGCAGCACACCGCTGGGCCAAGATGGAGCGCATGCCACCCCACTTGCTGCTCACTTGCCCACCTCTGACTTGCCCCCTGACTTGCCCGCTTCCGGCTCGTCTGCTGCACCCCCGCGATCCGCACGCCTTTGCTGAGCCGGTCCGGCTGATCGCCCCTGTCAAGGGCGTTTGAGCCATGTCCCTGGGACGCCCGGGCGTGCGTGCCATGCGCTGGAGTGTGCTGACCGGCGCCGCCCGGCTGCTGCTGCAAATCGGCGCGCAAGTGGCGCTGGCCCGCTTGCTCGGGCCGCAGGCTTTTGGCCTGTTTGCCATCGGCATGGTGGTGCTCACGCTGGCCGGTTTCGTGGCCGGCTTCGGCCTGAGCTGGAGCCTGATGCAGCGCGCCGAAATCGACGCGCAGGACATCCGCTTCGCCTGGACCTGGCAGCTGCTCGCTGGGCTGCTGGCCGTGCTGGCGCTGCAGGGCCTGGCGCCGTTGCTGGCCGCTGCGTTCAAAGAGCCGGCGGCCGAATCGGTGATCCGCTGGCTCTCCTGGAGCTGCCTGCTGCAAGCCGCGACCGCACCGGCGAGCTGCCTGCTGACGCGGGCGCTGAACTTTCGCGCGCTCGGCCTGATTCAGCTGGGCAGCTACGCGGTGGGCTATGGCGCAGTTGGCATCGGCCTGGCCTGGGCGGATCTGGGGGTGCACGCGCTGGTGGCGGCCTGGCTGGTGCAAGCGGCCGTGGCCTTGCTGGCCAGCCTGGCCGTCTGCCGCCATCCGGTCAAGCCCCTGCTCTGGTACGACCGAGCCGGGCAGACCCTGCTCACAGGTCAGGCGGTGTTCTTGACCAACTTGGTCAACTGGAGTCTGGCCAACCTGGACCGGGTGCTGATCGGCCGCCTTTTGGGCACTTGGTCGCTGGGCCTGTACAACGTGGCCTACAACCTGGCCAGCGTGCCCAACAGCGTGTTGCTGGGCGCCTTGCAGCCAGCTTTCCTGGCGGCGGGCGCGCAAATGCAGGGCCAGGGCAACCGTCTGGCGCAGGCCTACCTGCAGATGCTGGCCACGCTGCTGGTGGTGGCGGTGCCGGTGTTCGCCGTCTCGGCCCTGCTTGCCCAGGACCTGGTGCAAATCTTGTACGGCACGCAGTGGCGGGCCGCTGGGCCGGTGCTGGCCTGGCTGCTGGCCTTTATGCCGGCGCTGGCAATCTGGGGCATCTCGACCCCGGTCCTTTGGAACACGGGTCGCCGGCAGCATGAGTGGGCGCTACAGGTGCCGCTGATCGCGCTCGGTGCGATCGTCCTGTGGGCAGTCGCACCCTGGGGCATCGAGGCGGCGGCCAGCGCGTCGGCCTTGCTTTTGCTGGCCCGGGCCCTGTTGCTCGTGGGCGCCGCCCTGTCTGCGCTGCATCTGACTTGGTGGGAGCTGGCGCCGCAGGCCTGGCGCAGCCTGTGGCTGACCAGCGCAGCGGTCGGCCTGAGCGGGGCAGCGCAAAGCCTGCTGACCGGCAGCTCCCCCTGGCTGCGCCTTGCAGCCGGTGCACTGGCGCCGGCAACGGTCCTGGCCCTGCTGCTGTATGTGCGCCCAGCCTGGCTCGAACGCTGCCTGGGCCCGCAGGCCTGGGCCATGGTGCTTCGATTTGCACCCCGGCTGCATCGCCCACTGGGCGACAGGGGGGCCATGGCCTTGCAAAACCCCTCGCATCCGACTTGAGGCCGCCGGCACATGGACCCCAACCTTTCCCTGATCCCGTGGCTGCTGGCGGCGCTGCTCGGCGCTGCCGTGGCCTGGCTGGCGATGGCCGGCGCCTTGCATCTGAGCGTGGTGCGAGAGCATGGCTTGGTGCACTGGGTGATGCCCGCCTTGCTGGCGGTCATGGCCGCCGGCGTCTGGCTCAGCGGGCGCGATCTGACGAGCAACTTCTTGCTGCCCGAGTTCGCACCCGATCCGCCCCGACCACCTCTTTTAAACGTCCTGCAGCCGGTGGTCTCGCTGCTGCTGCTGGCCATCAGCGCCGAGCGCATCCTGAGCCACTGGCTGACGCGGTCGCAGCAGGCCCTGGCGCCTGCACTGCCGCTGGCTTTCGTGCTGTTTTGGCTGGGCACTGTCGCGGCGCCCGCCTGGGCTGCGGCCCACCCCTTTTGGAGCCACAACCTGCTCTATCCGCTGTTCATCGGATTGGCTGCCACATTGTGCGGCCCGCGCGAATACACCCTGGCCCTGCGCACGACGCGCAATGCCCTGCTTGTGCTCATGCTGGCGGGCGTGCTGCTCATCCCGATCGCGCCTACTTTGGTGCTCGACCGCCAGTACGGGCAAGGCCTGATCCCGGGCCTGCCCCGCTTTGGCGGGCTGGCCACCCATCCGGTGGCGATGGGGCTGCTGGCTCAGTTGGGCCTGCTGTGCTTGCAGATGCACCCGCTTGAGCGGCGCTGGCTCAACCGCTGCGCCTGGCTGCTGGGCTTGAGCGTGCTGTTCATGGCCCAATCGAAAACCGCCTGGCTGGCCTTCGCGCTGTGTAGCGGCTCGGTGCTGGCGCTGCGCTGGGCACCCCGGCTGCGGGCGCAGCTGGGCAATGTGCACGACGGCATCCCGGCGCTGGCCGGGATCGCGCTGGCCCTGCTGGGCGTTGCGGCCGGGCTAGGGCTGCTGCTCTTTGGCAATCTGGGCGACAGCTTGCAGCGCTTCATGCTCAGCAGTGAAGGCAGTCAGCTCAGCTCCATGACGGGGCGCGACCGAATCTGGGTCATCGCCTGGGAAGAATGGCAAAGCCACCCGGTCTGGGGCTGGGGGCTGCAGATTTGGGACGACAGCTACCGCCGCGCCATTGGCATGGCCAACGCGACCCATGCGCACAACCAGCTGATGGACACGCTTTCGCGCTCGGGGCTGGTGGGCGCGGCGGCGCTCACGCTTTACCTGGGCGTGCTGTGCGTGCTCAGCCTGCGCTGCGCCAGGGCATCTGAAGGCCTGTCGGTGGCGCTGCTGTTGGCCCTGCTGCTGCGCGCCGGCAGCGAAGTGCCCCTGCTGCTGATCGGCTACGGGCCCGATCTGATCATTCACCTGCTGCTGCTCATCACGCTGGCGGCCCACCGCAGCGCCCTGGTGGGCCCGTCGCGACGCGTCGAAGCAAGGGGCAAAGTGGCATGAGGTTTTCTGTCGTGATCCCGCTGCACGACAAGGCCGCCTACATCGGCTGCACCCTGCAGTCGGTGCTGGCGCAAGACTGCACCGACTTCGAGGTGGTGGTGGTCGACGACGGCTCGCGCGATGAGGGCCCGCAGATCGTGGCGCGCTGCACCGATGCGCGGGTGCGGCTGCTGCGGCAGGCCAACGCCGGCGTGGCGGTGGCGCGCAACCGCGGCATCGATGCAGCGCAAGGGCAATGGGTGTGCTTTCTCGATGCCGATGACTGGCTGCATCCGACCTACCTGAGCACCCTGATCGACGCGCAGGTGCGCTGTCCGCAGGCCGATGTGGTGGCGGCCGACTTTGTGCGTGTACCCGATGCCGAAGGCCCCTGGCCGCCGCCCTGGCCGGTGAGCCCGGAGCCAGCCAAGATCGAGCGAATCGATCGATTGGCACGGCGCTGGATACAAGGGCCCACCCTGAGCAGCAGCTCGGTGGCGGTACGGCGCAGCCGGCTGCTGACGCTGCAGCCCTGCTTTGCGCCGGGCGAGTCGCTCGGCGAGGACCTCGACCTGTGGTTTCGGCTGGCCGAGCACAGCCCTGTGGCACTGGCGCACAAGCCGCTGGTGGCCTACAGGGTGCAGGTGCAGGGCAGCTTGAGCAGCGCCCATGTCCATGCTCGGGCCTTTCCCTTTCTGGACCGGCTGCGCCAGCGCTGCGCGGGCCTGAGCCCCGAGTTGCGCCGCGACACGGTCTGGCTGATCGCTCAGCAGGAGCTCAACCTGGCACGCCAGGCCCTGCAAGCGGGCCGGCGTGGGCAAGCCTGGCGCTGGCTGATCAAAGCGCGTCCGGCGGCAGGCGGGCGGCGGTGGTGGTTCACGCTGTTGATGGCGGCACTGATGCCGCGTCGCTGGATCGAGCGCAGCCTGCGCTGGCGCGAGCGGGTCACTGCGGCTCAGCATCAACCTGGCATCGCGCTGGCGCCCCACCACAAACAACACACCACACCCTCCTGATCGACCATGCCCACCGCTGCGCCCCAGACCCCACCGCCACCCCCCGGTCCCGTCTCCATCGTGATCAAGGCGCTCAACGAACAGGCCCACATCGAGGCCTGCCTGGACAGCGCCTTGCGGGCCTTGCAGCACATCGGCGGTGAAGTCGTGCTGGCTGACTCGTGCTCGAGCGACGCCACCGTTGCACTGGCGCAGCGCTATCCGGTGCGCATCGTGCAGTTAGCCCACGCCAGTGAGCGCTGCTGCGGCATCGGCGCGCAACTGGGCTTCGAGCATGCCAGGGGCTCGCTCATCTACCTCATGGATGGCGACATGGAGCTGCAAGAGGGCTTTTTGCAAGCTGCCGCTTCGGCACTGGCCCAAAACCCCCAGCTTGCCGCAGTTGGCGGGCAGGTGCTCGAGCGCAACCTGGCGCATCTCGAATACCGTGCCCGCAACGACAAGCCCATGGCCCGACGCCGCAGCGCTGCAGTCGACCGCCTCGACGGCGGTGGCCTGTACCGGCGCAGCGCCATCGAATCGGTGGGCTACCTGAGCGATCGCAACCTGCACAGCTATGAAGAGTACGAGCTCGGCCTGCGCCTGCGCCGGGCTGGCTGGACCCTGTGGCGCCTGCCCATCGATGCGGTCAGCCACGAAGGCCACCGCACCGCTGCAATAGCCTTGCTGTGGCGGCGCTGGCGCAGCGGTTATGCATGGGGCATCGGCGAATTGCTGCGCGCCTGCTGGGGCGACCGGCGGCGCTGGCTCGAGGTCTGGCGCCTGCGCGAGGTGCGTCTGTATCTGGGCGTGCTGACGCTTTGGCTGCTGCTCGCGCTGTGGCTGCTGGCATCGTGGCCCAATCCCCTGCCCGCCTTGACGACGGCTTTGTTGGCCGCCTTGGCGGTGCTGCTGCTGACCAGCGCGCGCAAGCGCTCGCTCAGCCGCGGCCTGTACGCGCTGCTGGCCTGGCACGTCAACACGGCCGGCCTGCTGCGCGGCCTGCTGCGCAAGCGCCGCAGCACCTCAAGACCCATTGCCAGCCGGATCATTCAGGCCGGGCCGGCGTGGCACGCCGACCGGCACCCCACCCATGCCCTCGTCTAGGCGAAGGCGGCGGGTCAAGCCCGCCATGCAGCGGCGCATCTACATGGCCTGCCCGATGGGGCCCGTCGGCGGGGGCATGGCCCGCGTGGTGGACGGCCTGATCGACGCGTCGCGCAGTGCAGCCGGGTCGTCGGCTGCGCCTCTGGTGGCGCTCGACACCCGGGGGCAGGGCTCGGCCGCTGGGTCGCTGGTGGTCTTGCTTGGCGCGATGCGCGTGCTGATCGCCGCTCGCAAGAATGTGGCCGGGGTGCACATCCATCTGGCCGAGCGCCTGAGCCTGCTGCGCAAAGGCGCCCTGATGCTGCTGTGCAGGGCATTGGGCATGCCCACGATCGTGCACTTGCATGCCGCGCAGTTTGCGCCGTTTTACCGGCAGCTGCCCGCCCCGGCACGCTGGCTCACGCGCCGGGTGCTGCAGTTGCCGGCTTGCCTGATCGTGCTCGGTCAGCGGGCCAGTCAGTTCATGACTGATGAAGTG
Source organism: Comamonadaceae bacterium (assembly GCA_947459405.1). GTDB lineage: Bacteria > Pseudomonadota > Gammaproteobacteria > Burkholderiales > Burkholderiaceae_C > Polaromonas. Next base: position 1,145 of record CANHDQ010000107.1, on the reverse strand, counting down.
GGCGTGCCGGCTCAGCGGGTGCGCATTGTGCCCAACGGGGTGCCCGCGCCGCGGATCGCACGCCAGCGCGATGCGGCCATACGGCGCGTGCTGTTCGTCGGCAACCTCAGCGAGCGCAAGGGCGTGAGCGACCTGCTGCAGGCGCTGTGCCTGCCCGGCTGGGACCGGACCCGTACCCAGGTGCTGTTTGCCGGTGGCGGCGATGTCGAAGGCTACCGCGCCAAAGCCCTGGCCATGGGCCTGGACCCCTGGCTGCAGTGGACAGGCTGGCTCGCGCCGCAGCAAATGGCCCAGCGCATGGCCCAGGCCGACGTGCTGGTGTTGCCCTCTTATGACGAAGGCCTGCCGCTGGTCATCCTGGAGGCGATGGCCCAGGGCGTGGCTGTGGTCTGCACCCCGGTAGGCGAAATCGCACACTTCATCACCGACGAACAAGAAGCGCTGTTCGTGCCGCCCGGTGACTGCCAGGCGCTGGCCCGGCAGATCCAGCGAGTACTCACCGACGATGCCTTGCGCAGCCGCCTGGAAACTGCCGGCCGGCAGCTGTATGCGAGCCGCTTTTCGATGGACCGTTTCAGCACCGAGATCGCCCGCCTGCACCGGCAGCACTTTGACCTGCGCCCGCGCTAAGGCAAGGCCCTGAGGCCCTGCGGGCAACTCCGACGGATTTGGATCAACCCAGCTGCAAACCAGCGGCCCTCACCTCAGAGCCGGCTGCCCTCGCGGCGCAGGGTCAACACGCGCCAGATGAACAGGGGATTGCCGATCACATAGCGGCGAAACAGCCGCACCGGCTCTTGGCCCAAGCGCCAGAGCCACTCGAGCCCCAGGCGCCGCACAAGACCGGGGGCGCGGCGCGTGCGACCGGCCCAAAAGTCGACGATGGCGCCGCCGCAGATGAGCAGGCAGCGGTGCTCGAGTTCGCGCCGAAGCCGCTGTGCCAGCTCTTCCTGCCGGGGCATGCCCATGGCCAACAACACAATCGCAGGCTTGCGCTCTCGCAGCAGCTGCACATAGGCCGGGGTCGGCGCAAAACCATCGACACCCCAGATGCGGCTGCGCGGCATGATCTCTTGCTGCAGCTTGCGCAGCCCCCGAGCCAGATGCGGCTCGCGTGTGCCCAGCACCGCCACCGGTAGGCCGTC
>CANHDQ010000106.1 GCA_947459405.1 Comamonadaceae bacterium | reverse complement strand
TACGCCGCCCGACGTGGTGGCCAAGCTCAACGCGGCATTCGATGCAGTCATGGCCGAGCCGCAGGTCAAAGAGACCATGGGCAAGATGTCCATGGTGGCCGATCGCATGAGCCCGCAGGCCTACCAGACCTTCTACAACAACGAATTCGACCGCTGGGGCAACTACATCCGCACCGCCAACGTCAAGGTCGATCAGTAAAGAGCTCTGGCCGGACGCGCCTTAGCGCTGCGGGCGCCCCGCCTGCGGCGGCTGGGCGATGGTGCGCTGGCCCAGAGCCACATCGGCCATCAGGGGCAAGGCGGCCGGATCGACCATGCAGTCGCAAAAAAGGGTGCGTTCGGCCGAGCGGCCCTGCTCGATCTCCCAAGAGCCCGCGCTGCGCACCAAGCGCTTGATGTGGGCGCAGGCCCGCGCCGGAACCGCCTGCAACTGATCTGCCCAAGCCCGGGCCTGCGCCAGGGCATCGGCGGCGCAAGCGCCCGCCAGGCGCAGCTCGACCAGCTCGCGCGGGCTGAGCACGCGTGCGGTGAGCAGCAACTGCAAGGTGGCACTGACACCAAGGAGTCGCGCCAGCGCCTGGGTGCCGCCGGCGCCGGGCAGCAAACCGAGGTTGAGTTCGGGCAGGCCCAATTCATAGGGGCCGTCCTGTACCACCCGCAGGTCACAGGCCAGGGCCAACTCGAAGCCCCCGCCCATGGCCACGCCGTTGATCGCGGCAATGAAGATCAGCGAACTGGCCTCGATCCGGTCGATGCAGCGGTGTACGCCCCCCTGAGGCACCGGTCGCTCGATCGAGAAGGCCTTGCCACGAGTGGCCATGGCTTGGGCGCGCTGGTGCAGGACGGCCACGTCGTAATGGCGCACAAACACCCCAGGGTCCCGGCCAGTGAGGATGACCACGCGGCCGTCCGGCCAGCTGACCCCATCGTGCAACAGATCGAGCACCTGCAGCAGCTCGCGCTCCATCGCCTCATCCATCAGGCCCTGCTTGGGATTGAACAGGTGCACAACGGCGCAAGCGCCATCGAGCGTGCATTGAACGCGCGATCCCTGAAACAGCATGCTCGACACCTTTGTCTCCATCAAAACAGACCCGCTCGCTGCGTCAGCGCGCGGGCTCACAAACGCCGAAAAGCCCAGCGCGCCAGTCGACGCAAAGCCATGGGAACAGGGCCCGGAGAAAACAGCCGCACCGACCAAGCCCACCGGGCCTTGAGCACGGCCCGCTCATGGCTGAAACTGCGAAAGCCATGGTAGCCGCGTGCTTGCCCCATGCCCGACTCATTGACGCCACCGAAGGGCAGACCACTGTGGAGGTATTGCAGCAATGCATGGTTGATGCAGACCCCGCCGGAGCTGGTCTGCGCGAGGATGCGCTGGACATGCTCGGGGGTGCGGCTGTAGAGGTACAGCGCCAGCGGCTTGGGTCCGGCATTGACCCTGGCGATCACCTCATCGAGCTCTCGGTAAGCCATCACCGGCAACAGCGGGCCAAAGATTTCCCGCCGCATCATCTGCGCGTCCTCGGGCACCTGGTCGAGCAAGGTCGGCTCGATGAAGCGCCCGCGCTGCTGCCCGCCCCAGAGCAGCTGCGCGCCACGCTGGCGGGCGTCTTCGAGCAGGCCGGCCACGCGCGCCGCATGGCGTTCATTGACCATGTGCGTGAGCGTCTGTTCCTGAGCGTCCAGGCTGTCACCATAGGCCTGCGCCAGCTCTTTGCGGCAGCAGGCCAGCCATTCGTCCTTGACCGATTCATGCACGTAGACATGGTCCGGCGCAATACAGGTCTGACCGGCGTTGGCGAACTTGGCCCACACCACGTTCCTGGCGGCCAGCTTTAGGTCGGCACTGGCATCGACGATGCTGGGGCTCTTGCCGCCCAGCTCGAGCGTGACACTGGCCAGGTGACGAGCAGCGGCGGCCATCACCTGCCGGCCCACCGTGGTGCTGCCCGTGAAGAACACATGGTCAAAGGGCAGCTCCTGCAGCGCCTGAGCCACCTGCGCCGGCCCCTCAAAGACAGCCACCTCGTCCTCGGGAAAGACCTGCGCAATGAGCCGGGCCATCACGGCCGACAGCGCAGGTGTGAGCTCCGAGGGCTTGAGCATCACCGGGTTGCCGGCAGCCAGCGCCGAAATCAGGGGGCTGAACGTGAGATTGAGGGGATAGTTGTAGGGACCGATGATCAGGCAGCGGCCGCGCGGCTGCAGCTGCACATGGCTGCGCGTGCCCAAGGTCAGCCAGGTCGCCCCGACGGGCCTGGGTTTCATCCAGCGCGCCAGGTGCCGCGCCACCGCATTGGCCTCCAGGCACACCGGCAGGATTTCACCGAGGTCGACTTCCCCTGCACTCTTGCGCACATCCTGGTGCGCCGCCTCGTACACCTGATCGATCTGATCGAGCAAGGCGTCGCGCAGTCGCAAGATTGCGGCCACCCGCTGCGACGCGGTCGAGCCGCGCCAACGCAAGGCGGTAGCACCCTGGCGCGCAAAAACCTCAAGCAGCGGAGTGCCCGCCGTCGAAAGCACAGTTGAATCGACTTGCATGAGACGCTTTGTATCAGGCGCGGCGCAATCGGTGCCGGTGCTGCACCAAAGGCCCCGCATGCGGATCAGGTCGGCGCACGACCCGGCGCATCAAGCAGCTGCCGCGCCACGATCTCCTTCATGATCTCGGTGGTGCCGCCGTAGACGCGCTGAACACGGGCATCGGCCCAGGCCCGGGCAATCGGGTATTCATACATATAGCCGTAGCCCCCAAAGAGCTGCACACAGCGGTCGATCACAGAAAATTGCATTTCGGTGGTCCAGAACTTGGCCACCGAAGCGCTGGCGGTGTCGAGCGCGCCCGCGCAATGGCGGCGCACACAGTCCTTGAGAAAACTGCGCGCCACCTGTACATCGCCATAGGCCTGGGCCAGCGCATGGCGCACCACCTGCTTGCTCGCCAGTGGCGCGCCAAAGGCCTTGCGCTCGATGACATGCTCGCACGTCCAGCGCAGCGCCGATTCCATCGCACCCACGGCAGAAATGGCCACCAGCAGCCTTTCCTGCGGCAGCTCGTTCATGAGATAAGCAAAGCCCTTGCCCAGCTCACCGAGCAGGCAATCGGCGGGCAGCCAAATGTCATCAAAGAACAACTCCGCGGTGTCCTGCGCATGCATGCCGATCTTGTGCAGCCGGCCTCCGCGCTTAAAGCCGGGCCGGCGGGTGTCGAGCAAAAACAGGCTGACGCCGCGCGCGCCCAGTTCAGGCTCGGTCTTGGCCGCCACCACCACCAGATCGGCCAACTGGCCGTTGGAGATAAAAATCTTCTGGCCCTTGAGCCGATAACCGCCTTCGTGCGGCACCGCGCGGGTGGTGATGCTGGCCAGATCGCTTCCGGCTGCAGGCTCGGTCATGGCAATGGCCGAGATCACCTCGCCACTGGCCATGCGGGGCAACCAGTGACGCTTCTGGTCCGCACTGCCATAGTGCAGCAGATAGGGCGCGACGATTTCCGAATGCAAATGGAACAAAGGGCCTGTGTAGCCGCTGCGCGCAAGCTCCTGCACCATGACTGCACTGTGGCCGAAGTGCGCTGCGCAGCCACCGAGCGACTCGGGCAGACCCATGCACAGCAGCCCCAGCGCACCGGCCTTGCGCCAAAGCTCGCGCGAGACCTGCCCCTCCTGCTCCCAGCGCGCATGATGCGGCGCGATCTCCTGCTCGATGAAGCGGCGCACCGTCACCCGCAGGGCGGCCAGCTCTTCATCATCCTCGTCATCCCACTGCCAGGAAAGACCCATGCCCAAACTCCCGTCGTATCCTGTCATCCTTTGGTGGCGTTGCAGCTGCGCTCAGGCCTAGCCTTGCCGAGGCTCTTCCATGGCCAGCTTGACATGGGCGGTCATGGCCTTGGCAATTGCCCTCAGGGACTTGCGACCACCGGGCTTGTACCAGATCGGCACGTGGTTGAGCGCACCGATCACTTGCAGCCGCAGCAAGCTGCGATCGACCCCGCGCCTGAGCGGCAACCGTGCGATCAGGACCTTGAACTTGTCCTCGTAGCTGTGGCGCAGCGCGATCAAGGCCTCGCGTCCCTCGGCAGGGAAATCATGCGGCTGGACCTGGATGAAGACGCTGGCAAAAGGCGAGGCGCCGGGCAAGGAGCCCATCATCATCTCGAGATGGTTGAGCACTGCCCGCTCGAACTGCACCCAGGCGCTGGCGTCGCTGTCCAAGATGACGTCAATGGCCTGACTGACCAGGCGCACGCCCTCGCTGTAGACGGCCAACAGCAAATCACTCTTGGCTGCATAGTGGTAATAAATGGAGCCGGCGATCATGCCCGAGGCCTGCGCAATGTCGCGCATGGAGGCTTGGGCATAGCCCTTGTCGCGAAACACCTGGGCCGCCGCCAGCAACAGATGCTCGTGACGGTTGTGGGCCCGGGTCTTGCGCGCCGGCTTGGGCGCCGCCCGGGTTTGCGAGGCCACTGACGAGGCGGGATTCATGGGCTGGCCGGGCCAAAGGTGGTGACCAGGGCATCGGTGGCGTTGGCGAAGGCCCTGGCCGCAGACATGTCCTGAATCTGCGCCCAGTTTTGCGCCACGAACTCGGCCGTGGCCTCATCAGGTCCGGCGCGAACGCCTGCGCCTTCGACCACCTGCACGCCCGCAAAGTATCCGCCTCCGGCGGTCACGATCTGGCCGCTGTGCTGGCAGGCGTGACTGGCCAGGTAAACGAGCGCCGCACTGACTTTGTCCGGGCTGGCCTCTTGCATCCACTGCGACAGCGGCACGCCCTCGGTCATCCGGGTCAGCGCCACCGGCGCCACTGCATTGACCACGATGCCGTAGCGTGCGCCCTCATCCTTGAGGGTCTTCATCAGCCCCACCAGCGCCATCTTGGCCGCCGCATAGTTGGCCTGCCCAAAATTACCGTAGAGCCCGGCGGCCGAGGTGGTAAACACCACACGGCCGTAGCCACGGGCTTGAAAGACAGGCCAGGCCGCCCGGGTGCACAAGACCGACCCCATCAGATGCACCCGCAGCACCGCATCGAAATCAGCCATGTCCATCTTGGCCAGAGACTTGTCACGCACAATGCCCGCGTTGTTCACTAGCGCGTCGACGCGGCCAAATCGCTGCAAGGCCGCAGCGACTAAAGACGAGGCGCCGGACTCGGTGGCGATGTCATCATGGTTGGCCAGTGCCTGCCCACCGGCAGCCACAATCTCTGAGACCACCTGCTCGGCTGCGCTGGCACTGCTGCCCTGTCCCTTAAGATCGCCACCCAAATCGTTGACCACCACCGCTGCGCCACGCGCAGCCAGTGCCAACGCATGCGAGCGGCCCAGGCCACCGCCGGCACCGGTCACGATGACCACGCGCTCATCGAATCGTATCGGGTTCATCGTCAATGCCCCATCCTGCCTGCAAGCCCCCCGCTTGCCTCGGGCCGTGGTGGGTGGCGCCGCCGCGCTGGCGCTGACCTAGGGGCCGGCCGCCTCACGAGCGCCTCTTCATCAAACGGCAGTCCCACGCGCCTTGGGTCGGCTCGCTCGAGCCGCTGAAAATGAGATTTTTCTGGATCTTGTTGGTCGGCGTGGTGGGCAACTGGTCGCGAAACAAGACCCAGCCGGGCGCCTTGAAATAGGCCAACTCCTGCAGACAGTGGCGCACCAGTTCGTGGGCCAGCGCCTGATCGGGCTGGCAGCCTGGGGCCGCAATGACGACGGCCATCACCTCTTCGTCGCGCATCTCGTCGGCAACGGCGAGGACGGCCACGCGCAGCACCGACGGATGAATGGCCAGCACCGCCTCGACTTCAGCCGACGAAATGTTCTCGCCGGAGCGGCGCACCATGTCCTTTTTGCGGTCCACAAAATAAAGCATGCCCGTGGCATCTTGTCGCACGACATCGCCGGTGTGAAACCAACCACCGCGCCACGCATGCTCTGTGGCTTGCGGATCGTTGAGGTAGGCGCTGAAAAATCCTTTGCGTGGATCGGCCCCTTCGGCGCGCACCAGCAGCTCGCCGGGGGTATCAACGGCCACGGGCCGCCCCTCGTCATCGGCCACCATGGCCTGCAAGGGCGCCTGCTGCCGACCGAAGGCGCGGGTATGGGTCTGCCGGGGGTCGTGGTGGTTGCCCAAAAACCGCCCCGTCTCGGTCATACCCCAGACTTCAACCAGCGGAAAACCAAATCGCTCTTCGAAAGGCCCGTGCAAGGTCGGATCGCAGCCGGCCCCGAGGCCAAAACGGATGCGGTGGCGGACCTCCCAGGGGCCGGGCGCCTGCTTGAACAGAGCCGGCGGCATCACGCCCAGATAGTGCATTGCAGTGGCCTGTGATTCAACGCAGTCCTGCCACCAGGAGCTGGCATGAAACCGGTCGGGCACGATCAGGCAGTTGTGCGTCAGGCAGGTGGCGGGAAAGGCCACCATGCTGCAGTTCATGTGGAACACCGGCAGGGGGTTGATCAGGCGGTCTTGGCCGACATGCCAGGTCAGGCGCCCGCCCATGTCGCGGTACCAAGCGCCAGCCCCCAGAACATACTCGTTGGTCAGCACGCAGCCCTTGGGCCTGCCCGATGTGCCCGAAGTAAACAAGATGGCCACTTCAGCCTGCAGCCCATCGCCGGGCTCGGCGGCGCTGCGCCGGGGCTCGGGCAGCCGGTGACTCAATTCAGACAGCTCCACCAGCGGCGTGTGGCACAGGGCCGCGTCGCCCTCTATCGCCTGCGCCAGCAGCGGCCGGCGCTCGGGCTGACAGACCACCAGGTCGGCTGCGGTCAGCGACAGCGCGTAGCGCAGTTCGGCCTGCCGGTAATCCGGGTTGAGAGGAACGATCGAGGCACCCAAGCGGTTGAGCGCCAGGAAATGAAAAAAGTGCCGGGGGTGGTTGCCCACTGCCAGGGCCACCCGGTGCCCGCTCCCCCAGCCTCGCGACGCATAGGTGCGCGACAACTCATCGACGATCTGTCCGACCTGGCCATACGTCCACACTTGCCCGCCGCTGCTGGCCGATTCGGCCAGACAGGGCAGGTCCGGCACGGCCGCGCAGGACTGGGCAAATGCGTCGTAGAGGGTCAGCACCGCGCAGTCACTTACTCGGCAACGATCTTGCGGTTCTTGATCACACCGGAGAAGGCGGCCGTTTCCTGGTTAAGCATCTGGCGGTACTGGGGCGAGTCCATGTAGACCGCCTCGCCACTGAGCGCTTGCATCCGTTTTTGAACGTCGGGCTGGGCCAGCACCTGACCGACCGCACGCGAGAGGCGGGCGCGGATGTCGTCCGGTGTGCCGGCAGGCAGCCACAAACCGGCCCAGGTGTCATGGTCGATCCCGGGCACCCCTTTTTCGCCGAGGGTGGAGACGTCGGGGAACTGCCGCGATCGGGTCGGGCTGGCCACCGCAAACATGTTGACCTTGCCGGCACGCACATGCTGAAAGGAAATGCCCGGGTCCATCACAAAGTCGACCTCGCCGGCCATGACCGCCTGCAGCGCCGGCGCCGATCCGCGGTAGGGCACGTGAACCGCCTGGATGCCCGCTTGCTGCAAGAACAGCTCGCCAATCAGATGCGGCGTGGTGCCGGCTCCGGCCGACGAGTAGGTGACCTTGCCCGGATTCTTTCTGGCAAAGGCAATCAGCTCGGCCACATCCTTGCCCGGAAAATTGGTGCGCACCACCATGTGCAACTGGAAGCGGCACAGGCCGGCGACCGGCAGCAGGTCAGTGGCCGGGTTGACCGGCGTCTTATAGAGAAAAGGGTTGGCAGACTCGACCGTGGTCGGCGCAATCAGCACGGTGTAGCCATCGGCCGGCGCACGCGCCACTTCGGCCATGGCCACATTGCTGGCCGCTCCCGGCCGATTCTCAATCACGATCGATGTGCCCAAGGCTTCCCCGAGCGGGCCCGAGACGATTCGGGCCACCACATCGGTGGCGCCACCGGGCGGGAAACCCACCACGAGCTTGATCGGCTTGTCAGGCCATTTGCTCTGCGCCTGGGCGCCCACACCCGTAAGGGCCATGGCTGCGCCCACGCCCATCCACTGGCGACGGTTCCAATTGCTCTTGAGACGATCCATATGACAGCTCCTAGTCGTTTGATGACAGCCCAACCTCACGCACGCCGTGCCCGAACCTTCAGGCCGTGCATGCCTCGAAAAACCAGGGAATTGACCCAGGTCTGATCCCCCACCGGCTCGAGCTGCGAAAACGCAGCCAGCACCTTGGGAAAAGCCACCTGCCCTTCGGTGCGCGCGAGCGGAAAGCCCATGCACACGTGCATGCCGAAACCGAAGGTCAGATGGGTGTAACCACTGCGCTCAATGTCCAGCGTGTCGGCGCGCTCAAACACGCGCGGATCGCGGTTGGCCGAATTGAGCATGACGAACATGCGCTCACCGGGCGCCAGCGACTTGCCGTGCAGCTCGTGGGCCTGGCTGACCAGGCGCACCTGCGCGCCTGACGGGCCGTCATAGCGCAGCAGCTCCTCGACCGCCCCGACCACCAGCTCGGGCCGCTGGCGCAGCTTGTCCATCTGATCGGGAAAGCGCATGAGTGAGAGCAGACCGTTGGCCAGGTGATTGGTGGTGGTCTCGTGGCCGGCAAACAGCAGCAAGATGCAGGTGGCGATCAGCTCGTCTTCGCTCAGCCGGTCATCTCCTTCGCGCAAGGCAATCAGCTCGGAAATCAGGTCCTGGCGGGGCTCGGCCCGCCGGCGGGCGATCAAGTCGCGGAAAAAGGCCGCCATCTCCTGCGTCGCTTTCTCAGCGGTATCGTATTTTTCAGGCGAGGTGCGCGATGAGCCAATGAACAGGGCCATGTCGTCAGACATACGCTTGACCTCGGCGAGGTCCTCTCGCGCCACGCCGAGCATGGCCATGATGACCAGACAAGGCAGCGGGCCGGCAAACTCGCTGATGAAGTCAAACTCCGGACGATCACCGATGCGCTCGATCAACCAGTCGGCAAGCTCCTCGATCTGCGGCCGCATGGCCTGCATGGACTTGGCATGAAAGACGCGACTGGTCAGCCGGCGCAGGCGGGTGTGCTCTGGCGGGTCCTTGAACACCATCCACAAAGACAGGTACCGCATGATGCTGCCGATGCGCTCAGCCTCAGGTCCCGGCAGCGAGGCAAAAAACGGCCGCAAGCGGTCTGAAGACAGCTTGCCGCGGTCAAGGCAGACCGCCTTGACATCGTCATAGCGGGTCAGCACCCAGCTGCGCAGGCGCGGACTCCAGTAGCAGGGGTCCTCGTTGCGCATGCGCTCGAAGGTCGGATAGGGATTGGCCAGGGTGGCCGGGTCTTCGGGATGCCAGTCCAGAGCCGTGCTCATTGCGCTTTCTCCAAGATCGTGACCACGCATGCAGCCTCGTCGAAACCCATCACGCCGCCGCCGTTTTCAACCAGTCCGATGCGCGCGTCCTTGACCTGGCGAGGCCCGGCCTCGCCGCGCAATTGCAGACACACTTCATG
>CANHDQ010000105.1 GCA_947459405.1 Comamonadaceae bacterium | reverse complement strand
TCCTGCATGTGGTAGCCCGAGATCGAGATCGAGTTGAACTTGGGCATGTTCTGGCTCGTGTACTCGATGATGTCGCCGATGATCTTCATCGAGGGCTCGGGCGGGTAGATGTAGGTGTTGCGGACCATGAACTCCTTGAGGATGTCGTTCTGGATGGTTCCGCTCAGTTGGTCCTGGCGAACACCCTGCTCCTCGGCGGCCACCACGTAGCCGGCCAGCACCGGCAGCACCGCACCGTTCATGGTCATCGAGACCGACACCTTGTCCAGTGGAATCTCGTTGAACAAGATCTTCATGTCCTCCACCGAGTCGATGGCCACGCCGGCCTTGCCCACGTCGCCGGTCACGCGCGGGTGGTCGGAGTCATAGCCGCGGTGCGTGGCCAGGTCAAAGGCCACCGAGACGCCCTGACCGCCGGCGGCCAGTGCCTTGCGGTAGAAGGCGTTGGATTCCTCGGCCGTGGAAAAGCCGGCGTATTGCCGGATGGTCCAGGGCCGCACCGCGTACATGGTGGCCTGTGGGCCGCGAATAAAAGGCTCGAAGCCGGGCAGCGTGTTTGCATGCGGCAAATTGGCGGTGTCCTCGGCGGTGTACAGCGGCTTGACCGTGATGCCGTCGGGCGTGACCCAACTCAAGCCAGACACATTGCCGCCCGGGGCCGACTTGGCCGCAGCTTTTTGCCAGTCCGGCAGGCTGGCAGACGCAAATTCGGGGGGCTTGTTGGAACCGGTCATGGCCATTTCCTTCGGGTTGTACGGCTTGCGGTGCGGCCCGGCCGCACTGAGGTTCACGGCACACCGAGCCTCGTTGAGTTTGAACTGGGCCGGAGTCTACCTCATTCATAATTATTGATGCAAAATAAAATTTCGTGTAAGCTTTGCCCATGGCCGCCCTTGCACCGCTGAGTTCACGCGCCCTCTATGAGGAGGTGGCCGAGCTGCTGCGCGAGCGGATTTTTCGCCAGGAGCTCAAGCCTGGCAGTTGGATCGACGAGCTCAAGCTGGCCGAGGAGTACGGCATCAGCCGCACCCCCCTGCGCGAGGCGCTCAAAGTGCTGGCCACCGAAGGCCTGGTGACCATGAAGCTGCGGCGCGGTGCCTATGTGACCGAGGTATCAGAGCGCGATCTGGCCGAGGTCTACCACCTGCTGGCCTTGCTCGAGAGCGATGCCGCAAGCGTGGCCGCAGAGCGGGCCAGCCCGCAGCAAATGCGCGAACTACAGGAGCTGCATCACCGCCTGGCCGCTGCATCGAGCGACCGTGAGGAATTTTTTCGCATCAACGAGGCCTTCCACCGCAAGCTGCTGGCGGTGGCCGACAACCGTTGGCGCGAGCAGATGGTGGCCGACCTGCGCAAGGTGATGAAGCTCAACCGGCATCACTCCCTGCTCAAGGCCGGTCGCATCGACGAATCGCTGGCCGAACACGCGGCCATCATGCAGGCGCTGGAGCAGCGCGACCCATCCGAGGCGGGCGCCCGCATGCGCGAGCATTTTCGCAACGGGCTACAGGCCGCAGCCTGAACGGGCGACCTCAGAGCCAGCGCTGGTAAAAACAGGCCTGACCCATGGCCGGATCGAGCTGATAAGGCTCAAAGCCCACCTTCTCGTAAAGTGCGATCGCGCTGCGGTTGCCCGACAGCACCTCCAGAGTCAGCTTGCAAGCGCCGCGCTCGCGCGCGATCTGCTCGACCTGGGCCAGCATGAGCCGCCCCACGCCCTGCCCCCGGTGCGATGCCAGCACCACGACATCGTGCACATTGACCAAAGGCTTGCAGGCAAAAGTGGAAAACCCTTCGATGCAGTTGATCAGCCCCACCGGCTGCCCACCCGGCGCATAGGCCAACACGCTAAAGGCGCTGGCGCGCGCGGCCAATTGCGCCGGCAAATGGGTCTTGGCAAAATCACTGAGCGGATGCCCACCGCCGGCAGGGTCACGCGCATAGGCATCGAGCAGCTGCACGAGATGTGTGGCCTGACGCGCATCGGCATAGTCGACGCGCACGACTTCGATCGCACTCATGGCTGAACGCGCAGGCAATCAGCCAACGCCCCGGCGCAACGCTCGGCCTGCGCCGCCTCACGCGCCTCGACCATCACGCGCACCACCGGCTCGGTACCGCTGGGCCGGATCAGCACCCGGCCCGACTCACCGAGCTCGGCACGCACCTGGTCCAGACGCTCGGTAAGCGCCGGATTGGCCTGCCAGTCCTGCCCAGGCGAAACACGCACGTTGATCAGGGTTTGCGGGAACAGCTCGACGCCGCTGAGCAACTGCGCCAGGGTCTGCCCGCTGCGCACGCAAGCCTGCAGCACCTGCAGCGCACTGACGAGGCCATCGCCGGTGCTGTGCTTGTCCAGTGCGAGCAAATGCCCCGAACCCTCACCGCCGAGCAGCCACTGGCGGCGCTCAAGTTCCTCAAGCACGTAGCGGTCGCCCACCTTGGCCCGCACGAACGACACACCGCGCGCCTGCAAGGCCAGCTCGACGGCCAGATTGGTCATCAAGGTGCCTACCGCGCCGGGCACCGGCTCGCCGCGCGCAAGCCGCTCGCACACCATGAGGTAGAGCAACTCGTCGCCATTGAACAAGCGGCCCTGTGCGTCGACCATCTGCAAGCGATCGGCGTCGCCATCGAGGGCCACGCCATAGTCGGCCCCGTGCTGTCGCACCGCCTCGAGCAGCGCCTGCGGATGGGTGGCGCCCACGTCGCAATTGATGTTCAGACCATCGGGGGTGCAGCCGATGCGCACCACCTCGGCTCCGAGCTCATGCAGCACGGCAGGGGCAATCTGGTAGGCGGCGCCATGGGCCGCATCGACCACGATCTTCAGACCCTTGAGGGTCAAGTCGCTGGCAAACGTGGATTTGCAAAACTCAATGTACCGGCCAGCGGCGTCGTTGAGGCGCCGCGCCTTGCCCAGATCGGCCGAAGCGATCCACTGCGCCGGCTCGCTCAAAGCAGCCTCGACCTCGCGCTCCCAATCGTCGCTGAGCTTGCTGCCCTGGGCGCTGAAGAACTTGATGCCGTTGTCATCAAACGGGTTGTGGCTGGCGCTGATCACCACGCCCAGGCTGGCGCGCTGGGTGCGCGTGAGGTAGGCCACACCGGGCGTGGGCAAGGGGCCCAGCAGCATGACGTCGACACCTGCCGAATTGAAGCCCGACTCAAGCGCGCTCTCGAGCATGTAGCCCGATATGCGGGTGTCCTTGCCAATCAGCACCAAAGGCCGCGACTGGCTGCGCCGCAGCACCCGGCCGACCGCATGACCGAGGCGCAAGATGAAGTCTGGCGTGATCGGGGCCTGCCCGACCGTGCCGCGTATGCCGTCGGTGCCGAAGAACTGTCTTGTCATGAGCGGAGGTGAGCCAGGGCCCAAAGACTTTGGGCTGGCCAGATGGATGGGATCGGCTCATTTTAGGAGAAGGCGGCCGATCGACTGCATTGGGCGGGCCGCACAATCGGTGCCCGCCGCCCGAAGGCTGCCCACAAAAAAGCCGCCTTGCAGACAACTGCAAGGCGGCGCGATTGGTGGGTCGTGCGTGACTCGAACACGCGACCAACGGATTAAAAGTCCGCTGCTCTACCGACTGAGCTAACGACCCGGTGCCTGTGGCCAGAACGCTAGCAAGCGAACGATCTTTCCATCTTGGCGCTGCCAACCACCGCCTTCGCAGCGATCAGCACAGCCCGAAATTATAGCGTGAATTTTCAAGACGCCTGGGCGCGCGCCGCGATTTGATCGAGAACCCAGCCGGCCGCAACCAAACCGAAGGTCGAGGTCACGCTGACCACCGAGCCGTAACCATGGCAATTCAAGCTGCTGTCATGGATCGGCGCGGCCGCGCCAGGGCTCTCGCACTGCAGCACCGGCTGTGTGGCCGGCTGCAACACCGGCTCACGGCTGAACACGCAGCTCAGGCCGATTTTCCTGTCGCGCGGCGCACCGTGCTGCCGGCGCAAGCGGTAGCGCAACTGGGCCAGCAACGGGTCGTGGGTCACCTCTGCCAGATCGGCCAAATCGACCCGATGCGCCTGGCGCTTGCCACCGGCTGCACCCACGCTGACGAAAATGCCGCGCCCCGACAGTGCCCAGGCGGCCATCGACAGCTTGGCCGAGACCTGGTCGCAGCAGTCGATCACGGCCAGAGGCTGATCGGCGCTGACCTCAAGGCCAGCGAGCGCCGGCCAGTTGTCTGGGGTTACAAATTCGTCGACACACCGCACCTCGCATGCGGGGTGGATCTGCTCGATGCGCTCGCGCATGGCCAGCACCTTGGCCTGCCCAAGCGTGCTGCTCAGAGCGTGCACCTGCCGATTGATATTGGACTCGGCAATGTGATCGAGATCGATCAGCGTCAAGGCTGCCACGCCGCTGCGCGCCAGCGCCTCCACCGCCCAGGACCCCACCCCGCCGATGCCCACCACCACCACATGGGCACGCGCGATGGCGTTCGCGCCGGCCGCGCCATACAGTCGTGCCAGGCCGCCAAAGCGCCGCTGCAGATCGGCGGCAGGTACAGCCGACTGATCCACAAATGGCTCGCTCGTCACAGGCTGCGCTCGAGCCGCCACATCTGCCAGCGCAGCGCCATGTAGCTGCCCGCCAAAATGCCGGCCAAGGCCACAAAGCTGCTCAGACTCAAGGTCGACAGGCCCGACAGGCCCTGACCGATGGTGCAGCCCATCGCGGTGACGCCGCCCACGCCCATGAGCACACCGCCGATCAGATGCAAGGCCGTGTCCTCGGTGTCGCGAAAGCCTTCCCAGCGAAACGAGCGGCTGAGCACCGCCCAGGCGGCAGAGCCCGTCACCACGCCAACGACCGTGACCACGCCCAGGGTCAGCACCTTGCTTTTGTCGCTAAAGAACATAAGCCAGTCGAGCGTGTAGGCCATGGGCGCAACAAAGCTGAAGGCCTCGGCCCGGCCTGAGTTGGTGGCCACAAAAACCTCTTCGAGCGTCTGCGGATGCTCCTCGACAAAACCGATATGCCCCGTCAGCCACCACATGGCCACCAGCAAAGCACCAAGCCCCAAGCCCCCCAGCAAATTGTCGAGACTGCGGAAATTGCGTCCAAGCAAAGCCCAAAGCAGCAGGGCCAGACCGATGAGCAGACCCAAGACCAAGCCCATTTGGGGCAGGTCCATACCGGTGAGCGGAGCCAGCAGCGAAGCCAAAGTGCCCGGGGCCGAGACCTCCAAAGCGGCCTGATCGACGCTTTGAACCCGCAGCACGGCCGTCAGGCCCCGCATAGTGATGAAAGCCGACACCCCCATGACCAGAAACACCACCACCGACTTCAGACTGCCGCCACCAATGCGGATCAGCGTCTTGCTGCCGCAGCCCGAGCCGAGCACCATGCCCACGCCGAACATCAAGCCCCCGAGCAGGGCCGAAAGCCAAATGAACCGGTTACTGGCGTACAAGGTGCGCGCCGGATCGATCAGCCCCAGATAGGCCAACAGGTGAAAACCGACCATGCCAACCCCGGCGGCCAGGGCCCACATGCGCATGCGCGACCAGTCGCCCATGCTCACGATGTCACTGACCGCACCCATGGTGCAAAAGTGGGTGCGCTGCCCGATCAGGCCAAACACAAAGGCGAGGGCGAAGCCGGCCGCGAGCACCTGCTGCTGCAAGCCGTTGAATTGATTGAGATCCATAGGCCGATTTTAGGCCGGCCCGTCCGCGCCTGCGCAACGGTCGGCCCGGCCTTTGCCCCGGCTCAGCGATTCCTTCTGGGAGGAGGCAGCAACGCCTTGGCCGATTCTGCCTCCGGAGTTCCCGGGAACTGATCCATCAGCTCCTTGACCGAGCGATTGATACGCTCTTGCGGCTCTTTGAGCAGCATCTGGCAAGTTGCCCTCTGCAACATCGCACTCGGATAACGAGGGTGCCGAGCGGTGTCGACCAGCTTGCGCATTTCATCGAAACTGACCTGCGCCTCCCTGCACTGCCCCGCGCTGGACTGCGCCATACCCAGCCAGTAGAAGGCAGATCCGCGAAAGCCCGGATTGGGGACGCTGTCGAGGAACTTCTGCAGGTCTGTCCGCGCGGCCTCGTATTCTTCGCGCGGCGAACTGGCCTTGGGAGCGTTCATCACCCGGGCGACGGCCGCCAAATAGCTGTCGCGGTCAGCCGGAAGTGCCTCGAAGCTGCGCCCATCGATCTCGACCGATACGGGGGCTGTGCTCCTCCTGATTTCGATGACTTCCTTTTTCGTGTCGGTGACCTGGGTCGACAACTCCCTCCTGGCGTCGTTGACCTGAAGGTTGAGTTCACGCTTGGCTTCTACCAAGTCTTTGCGGGTGTCGGCCAGTGTCGATTCCAAGGCGGCCATCCTGGCCACCATGCCTTCAAGGGCCTTGTCCAATTGGAGCTTGCTGGCCTCCTGCAACGCCTGCAAGCTCTTGCGCACGTCGTCGAGCTCAGTCTTGCGGCTCTCGAGCTGTGTCACCGTGTTCTGCAGGGTCTTCTGCTCAGCCTGCAACTTGAGCTGATCGCTGTCGCGTTGCCTTCGATCACCCTGCAGTTCAGTGACCATAGTCTGGAGCAGCTTGATATCACTGCGAAGCTCGGCACTGTCCCCTTCCAGTTTATTGACACGGGTATCCGCCTGACCCAGCCGCTGCTGAACCAAAGTGGCAATGCCGCTGATGCTCCGCTCCATCTGGGCGGCAAGCTCTTGCTGCCGCCGCTCCGAATCGGCCCTGAGCTGCTGCAATTGCTGGGCCTGTGCCTGGAATAGTTTATTCAAGTCTTCTAGGACACGGCTCACACTTTTGGCATCCTCGTCAGATCTGGCTTTCTCAGCCTTCAGCTCAAGGGCCAAACGCTCGATTTCCTTTTTTTCATCACGCAGGCTAAGCTCCAGTATGCCAACCTCGGCCTTTAACTTTTTGACCTCATTTGCCAACTGCGCCGTACCCAGATAGTCCCCCAGCGGAAGATTGATGTTCTGACCCAAACTTCCCGCCGACCACAAAACAAGGGCCGCAGCAGCCAGCGCCCTCGCCTTCACAACAGGTCTCGTCATCATGGGTAGCTGATTTCAGCGCGCCGGTTTTGGGCAAAGGCTTCTTCACCGCTGCCCGTGGCAACGGGCTTTTCTTCCCCAAAGCTCACGGCCTCGATCTGTCGATCAGGCACGCCCAGGAAGGTCAGGCGCTGACGCACCGCTTCAGCACGTTTTTGACCCAGTGCCAAGTTGTACTCGCGACCACCCTGCTCATCGGCATGGCCAGCCACCGTGACCTTACGACCCGGGTTGGCGCTCAAAAACCGGGCATGGGCATCGACCAGGGTCAGATACTCGGGCGCGATCTCAAAGCTGTCGAAAGCAAACCGAACCACATTGCCCTGACGAAGATTGGCGGGCACAGCCGCCATCGCAGAGCCCCCAGCGGCGCCAGAAGCACCAGCAGCGCTAGAAGCGCCAGGAGCACCAGAGCCAACCGCAGCGCCAGCACCGCCTTGGCCGGCCGGGGCCGCGGCGCTTCGTGAAGTCAGGTCCACCGGGATCACGATGCGGCTAGCCACCGGAGCGGCTGCAGAACCCGGAGCGGCCGCAGAACCCGGAGCAGCTGCTGCCTCAGCACCTGAACCGGCTGATGAGCCTCCACCAACGGCCTGCACAGCAGCGCCAGCCCGATTGGCCGAGGCTCCCCCGCGGTCTTCCACCGGGATGTCGCCAAGGCGCACGGTCGATCCGCAGGCGCTGAGCACCAAGGCGGCCAGCAGCAGGCCCAAACGAGAAAAAATATTGCAGGTCATCGCGTTCTCCTCTTTAATGAAATTCTTGGATACAAGCATCCGTCCGTCAAGTCGTCTGATAAGGCCCCCAATCGGGCTCTCGAATGTCCTCCCCGCGCACCGCCAATTCTCTTCTGATGCGACCATCGAGTGTGCTGGTCATGAGCACTTCACGGCCTCGCAAGCGGGTCTCGTACAAAATAAGTTTGCCATTGGGCGCAAAACTGGGGCTCTCATCGGCGGTGGTGTCGGTCAACGGCCTGGACTCACCCGTGCTCAGGTCCATCAAATGCAAGCGGTAGGCAGAGCCCACCAGGGAAATATAGGCCATCCATTTGCCGTCTGGGCTGATCGCCGGGGAAATGTTGTAGTTGCCGGCGCGGGTCACCAATTCGACGGCTTTGCCCTCAAAATCCATCCGGTAGATTTGGGGGGAACGGCCGCGTCGGTCACTGACAAAGTAAATGATGGGGCGGCCGGGCGCGCAGTAGGGTTCGGTGTCGATGCTCCCGGACTGCGTCAGCCGCCTGGGCTCGCTTCCACCGCGCGGGTCTATGGCATAAATCTGCGAGCCGCCGTCAAGACTGAGCGCCGCGATGATCTGCCGGGGCCCGCTGCGCGTCCATGCCGGCGCGCTGTTAGACCCCCTGAAGCTCGCAACCGCCCTGGGCTGGGCGCCCGCTCGATACACCTCGTGGGTGTAGATGATCGGTCGGCCCTCAACGTGATACGACACAAAAGCCAGGGCCTGCCCGTCGGGTGACCAAGCCGGCGAAATAATGGGCTGGGCGCTCCTGAGGGCAATCTGTTGGTTGTCCCCGTCGGAGTCGGCCACCACCAGGGCGAAATTGGGCCCTTGCTTGTTCACAAAAGCGATCCGGGTGGCAAACACACCGCGCTCACCGATCAACTTCGCATAAAAATCGTCGGCAATCTCGTGAGCTGCCAGCCGAATTTCAGAAAACTGGCGCGCCGTCTCGCGCCCATCGAGCCAGGGCGACTTCTTGACAGTCGCCAAAGGCTCGACACCGCCGCGAACAACGTCCCACAAGCGAGCTTCGATCGCAAGCCGACCGTTGGCCGATACCTCCATGTGGCCCACCACCACAAAGTCGGCACCTCGCTTGCGCCAGGCTGCAAAATCAGGCGGGGCCAACCCCATCACAGGGGCCTGGCCAGGGTCCACCAGCCTGAAGAGCCCGCTGCGATCGAGGTCGGCTCGCACGATGGCCGCCACATCATTGGGCACGCTGACGCCTCTGACCGAAAACGCCGCCACGGCGATCGGAAGCTGCGCCGCCCCCAGATCGTTGACCTCGACTCGAAACTGCGCCTGCGCCGGCGTGGCCGCCCAAGCGCCGAGCATTCCGGCCTGGGCCAGAAACAAGCGCCTGCGCAAAGCGGCGGTCTGAGGTTCAGGGCAATGGTTGCGATTGACCATGTCGGCTCAAACAGTAGAGTTCAAAATACCTGCCAGAAGTGGCCGAGGTCTTGATGGTACACGCTGCAAAGCTCATCAAGCCATGGAGAAAACCCAGGCACGGGCTCTGGCAGGGAAAGGGGGCATGCTGTCCGGTGAGGCTGCGCGGCCATCGACCCGAGAGGCCTTTCGCAGAAGTTCCTGCAACGTTACGACTAGAGGCAAGTGACGGTTCCCTCCGAAGCCACGAGTTCAGTCAGGCCGGACTCGGCCCGGACGGTGCCCAGTTCAAGCCGTTGCACCACGCGGGCGCGGTTGGCCTGCTCATGAAGTCTGGGGCTTTCCGGAT
>CANHDQ010000104.1 GCA_947459405.1 Comamonadaceae bacterium | reverse complement strand
CGATGAGGCTCTACACCCCATACTCCCTTAGCAGGGGAGCACCTTCGGCCACTCGGTCACGTTTCCAGGTGCGCAAATTATGGCACGACTTCGCGGGCGTGCCGAACCCACCGGCCCGATCACGCATGGCGTTGGGGGGCTCGATTCAGGCCGGTTGCTGATCGAGGTCGAAGGCCTTGTGCAGGGCGCGCACGGCCAGTTCCATGTATTTCTCGTCGATCACGACCGAGGTCTTGATCTCGCTGGTGGAGATCATCTGGATGTTGATGCCCTCCTCGCTGAGGGCGCGAAACATCTTGCTGGCCACGCCCACATGGCTGCGCATGCCGATGCCGACGATGGAGACCTTGCAGATCTTGGCATCGCCGACGACTTGGCGGGCGCCGAGTTTGGTGGCGATGTCGCTCTTGAGCAGATCGGTGGCGCGGGCGAAGTCGTTGCGGTGGACGGTAAAGCTGAAGTCGGTCTTGCCCTCGTGGCTGACGTTCTGGATGATCATGTCCACTTCGATGTTGGCTTGCGCCACTGCGCCCAGGATCTGGTAGGCGATGCCGGGTGTATCGGGCACACCGAGCAAAGAGATTTTGGCTTCATCGCGGTTGAAGGCAATGCCAGAGACAACGGCTTGTTCCATGTTTTCGTCTTCCTCAAAACTGATCAGGGTGCCCGATTTGGCCTCTTCGTGGATATCGATGTCCCAGGGCGTGAAACTCGAGAGCACGCGCAGCGGCACCTTGTACTTGCCGGCAAATTCAACCGAGCGGATCTGCAGCACCTTGGAGCCCAGCGAGGCCATCTCCAGCATCTCTTCGAAGCTCACCGTCTTCAGGCGCCGGGCCTCGGGTACCACACGCGGATCGGTGGTGTAGACGCCGTCGACGTCGGTGTAGATCAGGCATTCCTGAGCCTTCATGGCGGCGGCCACCGCCACCGCCGAGGTATCCGATCCACCCCGGCCGAGCGTGGTGACGTTGCCCGCCTCATCGACGCCCTGAAACCCGGTGATGATGACGACCTTGCCCGCAGCCAGATCGGCGCGCACGCGCGCATCGTCGATCGACTCGATGCGCGCCTTGGTGTAGGCGCTGTTGGTCTTGATCGCCACCTGCCAGCCCGAATAGCTCACAGCGGCCATGCCCTCGGCCTGCAAGGCGATGGCCAGCAAGGCAGAAGAGGCTTGCTCGCCAGTGGCGGCGAGTTGGTCGAGCTCGCGGTGGAAGGCGTCGTCGGCCTTGGGAGGCGCGAGCTCCTTGGCCAGGGCCAGCAAGCGGTTGGTTTCGCCGCTCATGGCACTGGGCACCACCACCATCTGATGGCCGGCGCGAGCCCATTTGGCCACTCGCTTGGCAACGTTGCGAATGCGCTCGGTCGAGCCCATCGAAGTGCCGCCGTATTTATGAACGATCAATGCCATAGCAAAAGGGGCCATCTCGCGCGTCGATCACCAGAAAGGGCGGGCGGCCATTGAACAAAACCCGAGATTATAAAAGCCCGGGCCCAATCGCCGTAAGGGCGCGGCCGCCACAGCAGCAGCGCTTTGCACTGCGGTCGATCTTGGGTTTTGGGAGCTGGGCTCAGACCGGCAGATAAACCAACACCGGCCCTTGCCGGGTCACGCGGCCAGCTGCGGCTTTGAGCTCGATGCGGTGGCCGCCGGTGGTGCAGACGGCCACCTGGCTCAGGAGTTCTTCGAGCTGGGCGGCGCTGGGCCTGGCGCCATGTGCGCTGGCCAGCCAGTGGCGCAGCGCATTGGCCTGGCGCGGGGCCGACAAGACTTGCAGGTCGCGCAGCCGCGGCGGATTGCCGATGCGCTCGAGGTCGTCGCGGGCAAGCTCGTCGAGCAGCTGCTGGGCCTGGGCCGCATGGCGCGCGCTGCGGGCCAGGGTCTGCCGGTAGTGCGGCATCACCTCGGCCAGGGCTGGCATCAGGCGGGCGCGCAGGCGGTTGCGGCTGTAGTGCTCGTCCTGGTTGCTCGGGTCGTCAACGAAGGCCCAGCCTTGCTCAAGCAGCCACTGGCGCATAGAGACGGCGCAAACAGCCAGCAGCGGGCGACCAAAAACCATGCCATCGCGCTCAAACCGCTCGGGCATGGCGGCCAAGCCGGGCAGCCCTGCACCCCGACCCAGAGCCAAAAGGACGGTTTCAGCCTGGTCGTCGGCGTGCTGGCCCAGCAGCACCATGGTGCAGCCCTGCGCCGCTGCGCTGCGGGCCAGCGCCGGGTAGCGGGCGCGGCGGGCTGCGTCCTGCGGGCTCTGGCCGGCCGCCGCATGGGCCTGGACCTTGAGCACATCCAGGGGCACGGCCAGCGCCTGGCACAGCTGGCGGCAATGGCGCTCGAAGTCGTCACCGGCGGCCTGCAAGCCATGGTGCACATGCAGCGCCCGCACCTGCCCGGGCCAATGGTCCCGCGCAGCCAGCAACAAAGCGGTGGAGTCGGCACCGCCGCTCAGGGCCACCGCCACGGGTGCGCGCAGCAGATGCGCGCGCGCAAAGTCCTGCAGCGCCGATGCGGCCGGGTTGGAAGATGCGGGCGCGCCCTCGCCCGCCCCAGGCGGCTGCCCGGTGGGCTTAACGCGCCTCGGCCTTGGTGTCGGTGTATCGGCCATAGCCCTGCAAGCGCTCGTAGCGACGCTCGAGCAACTCCTTGGGCTTGAGGTCGCTGACCTGGCGCAAGGCCTCGCCCAGCGCCCGCTTGAGGAAGGCGGCCATCTGCTTGGGGTCGCGGTGAGCGCCACCGACGGGCTCGTTGACGATCTTGTCGATCAGCCCGAGCGCCTTGAGCCGATGCGCCGTGATGCCCAGGGCCTCAGCGGCGGCCTGTGCCTGATCAGAGGTCTTCCACAAGATGGAGGCGCAGCCCTCGGGGCTGATGACTGAATAGACCGAATACTGCAGCATGACGACTTGGTCGGCCACCGAGATGGCCAGCGCGCCGCCCGAGCCACCCTCGCCGATGATGGTGGTGATGATGGGCACTTCCAGTTGCGCCATCTCAAAGATGTTGCGGCCGATGGCCTCGGACTGGCCGCGCTCCTCTGCATCAATGCCCGGATAGGCACCGGGTGTATCGACAAAGGTAAAGACGGGCAGCTTGAATTTTTCGGCCAGCTTCATCAGGCGCAGGGCCTTGCGGTAGCCCTCGGGCTTGGTCATGCCGAAGTTGCGCGCCGCCCGCTCCCGGGTGTCGCGCCCCTTTTGCTGGCCCAGCACCATGCAGGCCGAGCCGTTGAAACGCGCAAGACCGCCGACGATGCTCAGGTCGTCGGCAAAGTGGCGGTCGCCGTGCAACTCCACAAAGTCGGTGAAGATTTCGCTGACGTAGTCGAGCGTGTAGGGTCGCTCGGCATGGCGGGCGATCTTGGTGATCTGCCAGGGGCTCAGGTCACTGTAGATGTCCTTGGTCAGCTGCTGGCTCTTCTTGGACAGCTGCTCGATTTCGGCGGAAATATCGACCGCCGATTCGGTCTGGACGTAGCGCAGCTCTTCGATCTTTTCCTCGAGGTCGGCAATGGGCTGCTCGAAATCGAGAAAGGTCCTCTTGGCCATGGGCTGTTCCTTCAAATGCAGGCCCGCCTGCCAGCGGGTGGGGTCCCAAAACGCGTCGACTCAGTAATCGACGGGCAGTGGATCGAGCGAGCGCCAAATATACCAAGTCGCGACGGTGCAGTACGGCGCCCAGGCCAGGGCCACCTCGCGCGCCTCGCTGCGACTGACCGCCTCACCCGAAAAATAGTTCTGACTGATGCCGTTGATCAGGCCCACATCGTCCAAGGGCAGCACGTTGGGGCGCATCAGGTGGAAGATGAGAAACATCTCGGCTGTCCAGCGGCCGATGCCCCGTATGGCCACCAATTCGGCAATGATGTCCTCGTCGGGCATGGACTCCCAGGCCTTGACGTGCACGGCGCCGGAGTCAAAGTGCAGGGCCAGGTCGACCAGGTATTCGACCTTGCGTTGCGACAGGCCGGCCAAGCGCATGTCGTCGACCTTGAGCTTGAGCACGCTGCGCGGCGTCATCTGGCGGGGCAGACGGGCAAAGCGATCCCACACGCTTTGCGCGGCCTTGACCGAGATTTGCTGGCCCACGATGCTGCGCGCCAGGGTGATGAAGGCATCGCCCCGCGACTGCAGGCAGGCCTGGCCAAACTGCGGAATCAGGCGCTTCATCACCCGGTCTTTCTTGACCAAATGGGCGCAAGCGTCTTGCCAATAATCGGGCAGCATGGTGCCCACAGCGGGCAACTGCGTGCGCTCGGTGGTGGCCGGGCCGGTCTTGGCCAGCGTCGTCATGACCGGGCTTCCCAGGTGGTGCCGGCGGGCGAATCCTTGAGCACAATGCCGCGGGCCAGCAGGTCCTGCCGGATGTGGTCGGCCCGGGCAAAGTCACGCGCGGCCTTGGCTGCGGCGCGCTCGGCCACCAGCGCCTCAATCTCCTGCGCATCCACGCCCGCGCCGGCTTGCAAAAAGGCCGCCGGATCGCCCTGCAGCAGACCCAGGGTTGCGCCGAGCGCGCGCAGCAACCCGGCATCACGCGTTGATTTGCTGCGGTTGACCTCGCCGGCCAGATCGAAGAGCACTGCAATGGCCTCGGGCGTGCCAAAGTCCTCGTCCATCGCTGCCTTGAAGCGGGCCGCCGCCGGATGCTGCCAGTCGATGGCCAGCGGCTCGGGTTTGACCCCATCGAGCGCGGTGTAAAGGCGCTTGAGCGCGCTGCGGGCGTCGTCGAGGTGGGCGTCGCTGTAATTGAGCGGGCTGCGGTAATGGGTGCGGACGATGAAGAACCGCACTGTCTCGGGGTCGTAGCGCTGCAGCACATCGCGGATGGTGAAAAAGTTGCCCAGAGACTTGGACATCTTTTCGTTGTCGACGCGCACAAAGCCGTTGTGCATCCAAAAGCGCGCCAAGGGCTTGCCGCTGACGCCCTCGCTTTGCGCGATCTCGTTTTCATGGTGAGGAAACTGCAGGTCCGCACCACCACCGTGGATGTCAAAGCTCTCGCCCAGGCTCTGGCAGCTCATGGCCGAGCACTCAATGTGCCAGCCTGGCCGGCCCAAGCCATAGGGGCTGTCCCACTTGGCCTCGGCGGGCTCTTCGGGCTTGGCCGATTTCCACAGCACGAAGTCCAGCGGATCGTGTTTGCCCTCGGCCACGGCCACCCGCTCGCCCGCGCGCAGCTCGTCGATGGACTTGCCCGAGAGCTTGCCGTAGCCAGGAAACTTGCGCACGGCAAAGTTGACGTCGCCGTTGTCGGCCTGGTAGGCCAGGCCCTTGTCTTGCAGGCGACCGATGAGCGCGAGCATCTGCGGCACATACTCGGTAGCGCGCGGCTCTACGCTCGGCGGCTCGATTCCCAGCGCTGCAATGTCGCGGTGCATGGCCTCGGTCATCTCGCGGGTGAGCTGGCCGATGGTGATCCCCCGCTCGACCGCGCGCTTGATGATCTTGTCGTCGATGTCGGTGATATTGCGCACATAGGTGACCTTCAGGCCACTGGCCTTGAGCCAGCGCTGCACCACATCGAAGGCCATCATCATGCGGGCATGGCCGATGTGACACAGGTCGTAAATCGTCATGCCGCACACGTACATGCGCACATGCCCGGCTTGCATGGGGGAAAAATCTTCCACGGCACGCGAAAGCGTGTTGTAGATGCGAAGGCTCATGGGAAAGACGGACGTTGGAGTCAGACGGCGCGCGCTCAGGGTAACGGGTCGCGTGACCCGTTCAAAGCGTAGACAGGGCCAGTGGAGTCAACTATACCCCTCCGCTACAATCGCCCGTCAAGATGGGAAGCCCCAACGGCGCCGATTTTTTTGCGGCCGCGGGGGCCAAGCACCCCAACCGGGCCTACCCTGCGCCGCCCTGCCTGCTGCCGATCACCGCCACGCGCCAACAGCCTGTTCATCCATGAGCCCCGCCCGTCCACTGCCGTGCCGCCAACCCCCAGGTGACCTGCGCGCCGCTTGGATGGCCCTGTTAACAAGCTTGGTGGGTGCCCTGCTCATCGCCGCAGCACCGGCGCGCGCCGACGAATACACCGAGGTCAACCGCCTGAGCCGAAATGGGCAACTGCAGCAAGCGCTGGCTCGGGCCGAAGCCCACCTGAGCAGCAAGCCGCGCGATCCGCAGATGCGCTTCATGCGCGCAGGGATACTGGCCGAACTCGACCGCAAAGACGAAGCCGAGAAAATGCTGGTGGCCCTGACCCAGGACTATCCCGAACTGCCCGAGCCCTACAACAACCTGGCGGTTTTGCTCGCTGCGCGCAGCGAACTCGACCAAGCCCGCGCCGCACTCGAGATGGCGCTGCGCAACGACTCGACCTACGCCACCGCGCACGAGAACCTGGGCGATGTGCTCGCGCAGTTGGCCGCTCGCTCCTATGCCAAGGCCCTGCAGCTCGAACCGAGCCGCCAGCGCATTGCGCCCAAGCTTGAGATGCTGCGCCAGCTTGGTCAAAAGCCGCCTCAACCCTGACCACTTGCGCCACAGCCCCATGACCTCTGCCCGATTGCTCAGACGCGT
Organism: Comamonadaceae bacterium; assembly: GCA_947459405.1. GTDB lineage: Bacteria > Pseudomonadota > Gammaproteobacteria > Burkholderiales > Burkholderiaceae_C > Polaromonas. The sequence continues at coordinate 3,015 of CANHDQ010000104.1, read as the reverse complement.
ATTCCTCATGGGCCTGCTGGCCGCAGCCAACTTGGTTGGGGCCCTGGCCCACGCCCAAAACTCGCCGCGGGTGCGCTTTGTCACCAGCGACGGTGAGTTTGTGGTCGAGCTCTATCCCGACAAGGCACCCAAAACCGTCGAGAACTTCCTTCAGTATGTGCGCGACAAGCATTACGACGGCACGATCTTTCATCGGGTGATCGAAAGTTTCATGATCCAAGGCGGCGGCTTTGACGCGCAATACCGGCAAAAACCAACGCGCCCGCCCATTGCCCATGAGGGCCGCGAGGCGCTGGCCCGGGGCGGCCCGCTCAACGTCAACGGCACGATCGCGATGGCCCGCACCAACGACCCCAATTCGGCCACGGCGCAGTTCTTCATCAACGTCAAGGACAACGACTTCCTCAACCCAACACCCATCCCGCCGGGCGATCCGGTGCCTCGTTTCGAGTACCAGGGGCGGGTGTTCGAGAATGTGCCCCGCGCCAACTTGCTCGCCGCGCCGCAGCTGTTTGGCTATGTGGCCTTTGGCAAGGTCGTCAGCGGGCTCGATGTCGTCAGCAAGATCAAATCCAAGCCCACCGGCGCCGGCGGCCCCTTCCCCACCGATGTGCCCCGCACGCCGGTGGTTATCGTCTCTGCAACAGAACTACGCTAACACCATGAGCAACCCAAAAGTCCAACTCCATATCGCCAACCTGGGCGTCATCACGGTCGAACTCGATGCCGAAAAGGCGCCCAAGAGCGCGGCCAACTTCCTGCACTACGTCAACAAGGGCCACTACGACGGCACCGTGTTCCATCGGGTGATCCCTGGCTTCATGGTCCAAGGCGGCGGCTTTGAAGTGGGCATGAAGCAAAAGCCCACCGACGAAGCCATTGAAAACGAGGCCAACAACGGCCTGAAAAACAACCACTACACCCTGGCCATGGCCCGCACGAGCGCGCCGCATTCGGCCACGGCCCAGTTTTTCATCAACACCGCCGACAACGACTTCCTCAACCACAGCGCCCCCACGCCCTCGGGCTGGGGTTACGCCGTCTTTGGCAAGGTCGTCGAAGGCTCCGATGTGGTTGACCGCATCGCTGCCAGCCCCACCGGCCGGCGCGGCTTTCACGACGACGTGCCCGAGCAAGACGTGGTCATCGAGAAGGCCCAGGTCCTGGCCTGAGCAGGGCGGGCAGCGTGACAGCGGGCCTGCGCGAACTCGATGCGCCCGAGCCATGGCGCACGCTGGACTTCATCTCTGACTTGCACCTGCACGCTGGCGATGCGCAGACCCTGGCGGTCTGGCGCGACTACATGGCGCGCACACCGGCCGACGCCCTGTTCATTTTGGGCGACCTGTTTGAGGTGTGGGTGGGCGACGATCTGCTCCATGCCCCAGAACAAGACTTTGCCGCCGAGTGCGCAAACGTGCTGCGCGCCAGCGGACAGCGGCTAGCGCTTTTTTTCATGCACGGCAACCGCGACTTCCTGCTCGGGCCGCAGTTTCTCGCTCACTGCCAAGGCCGCTTGCTGAGCGACCCCTGCGTGCTCACAGCAGGCGGTCAGCGCTGGCTGCTTGCCCACGGCGACGCTCTGTGTCTGGACGACCGCAGCTACCTTGACTTTCGCGCCCAGGTGCGCAGCGAGCGCTGGCAGCAGGCCTTTCTGAGCAAGCCCTTGGCTCAGCGGCAGGACATCGCACGCCAGATGCGCACCCAAAGCCAGCAGCAGCAGGCCGAGCGTTGGACCCGGGGCGAAGGTTACGCCGAAGTCGACGCGCAGGCGGCCCGCCAGGCGCTGCAAGATGCCCGGGCCCACACCCTGATCCACGGCCATACCCACCGGCCGGCGCGACACGACCTCGGTGACGGCCTGGCCCGAGAGGTGCTCAGCGACTGGGATGCGCAGCGGGCCGAGGTGCTGCGCCTGAGCCTGACCGCGCAGGGCCACTGCGTGCTGCAGCGCCTGCCGCTGCTTTAAAGCCTGCGCCAGCGTGGGCCGGACCCTTATGACGCACTGGTGGCAACGCCTCAAAAGCCTGGGGCGCTCCCCGGCGCCCATCCCGCAGGCGCTGTGGGATGCCACCTTGGCGCAGTACCCGTTTTTAATGGAGCGCAGCCAGGCCGACAGAGACGCACTGCGCCAGGCCAGCGCGCAATTTCTGCACAGCAAGCAATTTAGCGGCGCGCACGGCCTGGTCATCACCGATGAAATGGCCCTTGCAATTGCCGCGCAAGCGTGCCTGCCAGTGCTCAAACTCGGTCTGCGTTGGTACGACGACTTTCAGGGAATCGTGGTCCATCCAGGCGCCATGCTCGCCCCTCGTGAACTACACGACGAGGCTGGCGTGGTGCACCACTACCGCGAAGAGCTCAGCGGCGAAGCCATGCCCGGTGGCCCGGTCACGCTGAGCTGGCAAGATGTGCAACAGGCCTGCCCGCAGACCGGCTACAACGTGGTGATTCACGAGTTCGTGCACAAGCTCGACATGCGCGATGGCACGGCCGACGGGTGCCCACCCCTGCCCTCGAGTGCCCTGGCGCGGCGCTGGCCGGTGGTGATGCAAGCGGCCTATGACGACTACACCGAAGCGCTGTCAAAAGCCCAACGCTTCGGCGGCCCGACCCCCTGGCTAGACCCCTACGCCGCCACCGCACCCGCCGAATTCTTCGCCGTGGCCTGCGAAGCCTACTTCGTCAACCGAGCCCAATTTGCTCTCGAACTGCCTAGCCTGCTGGCCCTGTTCGATGAATTCTTTGCAGGCTAGGCCCGGAGCGAAATGGCTGCGTCATGTCAAGACGCAGCCCTGTCATTACGAGGAACGAAGCGATCTATCGGCCGCACGTGCGAAGCCATGGATTGCCACGCTTCGCTCGCAATGACGGGGGGCGGGGCGAGGCGCAATGACGGGGTGGCGGCGTAACGCCAAATGACGGGCTTAGCTTTGCGACTGGTCATGAAGGAGCACTGCCTCAGCACCACTACAGCGTCATCGCGAGGAACGAAGCGATCCATCGGCCGCTCTT
>CANHDQ010000103.1 GCA_947459405.1 Comamonadaceae bacterium | reverse complement strand
GCTGCCCACAGCCGGCAAAGCGGGCAACTTGCCCGGCCGAGCCGCGCCCATCTGGGCTCGTGCATCGCGGGCGGCCCATGTCGCCAAGCCCAGCCCGGCGGCTCCCGCCGCCACTTGTCGCATCCAGTCGCGCCGGGCGTGGTAGACGGCAGCGGGCGTTATCTCGCTGCCAAGGCGGTGGTTCCAATCGCGGTCGGCGTTGCGGATCAACATGGCGGGCTCCTGTGGTTCGAGAAAGCCCGAATTAGACAGGCAATTCAATACCCGAGTGCGCCCACGCAGCACGGCCATGTCCAGGACGCGAGGACCCTCGCGCGCGCTGCGCCGGGCTCAGAGCTCGCCGTAGCTGTGCAGTCCCGACAGGAACATGTTGACGCCCAAGAAGGCAAAGGTGGTCACGCCCAGGCCCGCCAAGGCCCACCAAGCGGCAACCGTGCCACGCAGACCCTTCATCAGGCGCATGTGCAGCCAGGCGGCGTAGTTGAGCCAGACGATGAGCGCCCAGGTTTCCTTGGGGTCCCAGCTCCAGTAACCGCCCCAGGCCTCGGCCGCCCACAAGGCGCCCAGCACGGTGGCGATGGTGAAAAATGCAAAGCCCACCGCGATGGACTTGTACATCACATCGTCCATGATCTCGTAGCTTGGCAGTCGCTCGGCAATCGCCTTGCGCGCCAGCACCATGAGCGCGGCAATCGCAGCCGAGACGGTGATGTAGCCCATCCAGTACATGCCGCCGGCTTCGTACGACGATTTGCGAAACACCAGTGGCACCAGACAAATCAGCAGACCGAGCAGCCAAAGCGGTGCGAGCTTGTGCCAGCGCGTCTGCTGCGCCTGCTGCTTGATCAGATAACCCAGCGAGACCATGGCGGCCAGGGAGAACATGCCGTAGCCGACGAAATTGGCGGGCACATGCAGCTTCATCCACCAGCTCTTGAGCGCAGGCACCAGCGGCTGAATTTCATGGGCCTCGCGCACCAACGTGTACCAAAGCAGAAAACCGACCGCCGCGCTGACCACCAACATGACCATGGCGCCCAGGCTGCGGGTCTGGTATTGCTCCTCGAAGTACAGATAGAAAAGCGCAGTCATCCAGCAAAACAGCACAAACACCTCGTAGAGGTTGCTCACCGGGATATGGCCAATGTCCGGGCCCATCTGATGGCCTTCGTACCAGCGCACCATGGTGCCAATCAGGGCCATGGTCACTGCCGCCCAGGCCAGGCGCGAGCCGAGCAACTCGAGCGTGCCGCCCTGGCCCTTAATCAGCACAGGCAACCAGTAGAACACCGTGCTCATGAAAAACAGCACCGCCATCCACAAAATGGCCGATTGGCTGGAGAGGAAATACTTGAGCCAGAAGACCTGCTCGGCGCGGGCCAGATCGCCCTGATAAGAAAAAAGGGCCAGCAAAGAAGCGATCGCCACACCCACCATCAGCCCTTGCAGGGGTCGCCAGAACCAGCCCAGCCAGATGGCGCAGGGGATCACGCCCACCAGGATGGCTTTTTCATAGCTGTCCATGGCATGCTGGTACTGCGTCAGCGCGTACAAGCCACCGGCCGTGACCAAGGCGGCGAACACCCATTCCCAGATGGAACGGCGGGAAAAATAGCCTTCGCGCAGGACGATACCGCCCCGGCCCAATGTGCTGCTCATATCGTCCCCTGCAAAAGTCGGCTCTTCAAGTGCTCAAATTCCTTGTCGCCGTCGAGCGTCTTGCGGTTGCTCGACAAGGCCATACTGGCGCGCGAGCCCTGCCCGTTGGCCCCCGGCTCCAGCCAGATCCACAAGCGCCGCTCGCGCACGTAAAGCATGGCAAAGATCCCCACGATAAGCAAGAGGCAGCCCAGGTAAACAACGTTGCGCCCCGGGGCCCGCGCCACCTGAAAGACACTGGCCTGCACCTGCTCGAAATCCTTGAGCTCGAAGGTCATGGGCGCCGGGTAAAAGCCCGCATCAGACCAGCTGAGCACGGCCTGGGCCATGAAGTTCTGCGTTTTCTGACTGGACTCCAGCGGCGGCAAGCCGGCTTTTTGACGGCTCATCTGCACCAACTCGAACAGCACGCCGTTGAGGATGCGGATCAGCACTTCGCTGGCCTTTTCACGCTCGTCCTGCGGCACATTGGCCTCCATGAAATCGGAGATCGCCTGCAGGCCTGCCGCCGGTTTGCCGTTGACGCCAGACCCACCCGGCTGGGGCTCTGCCCCGGCATACAAGGCCAGAGCGCGCTGGGCCGAGGCTGACAGTTGCGAGGCCATGTCGCTGCGGTGCGCCGGGATGGCCTGGCGCACATAGCGGTTGACCGCCTCGTTGCGCAAGCCCTCGTCTTGCAGCGCCTGCCGGGTCAGCAGGAACGTCTGCTTGGTCCCCTCAGGATCGGCCGGAATGCGCAGGTACTGAAACTCGTCGGCCGGTGTCTCGCGCACGCCGAGCAAAAAGATCGGCACGGTGTCGGGCTGATCGTCGAGCAGCACTGGCAGCATGTAGTTGTTGTACTCGCGCGCCTGCCCTGCGGCATCGCGCAGCTTGTAGCTGACACTTGGGCCCACGTTGCGCAAATCCTTGCGCGTGGTGGTCTTGTTGGCCGCGCCCATCCGCTGATCGAGGGCATGGGCCATCCGGGACTCGCCTTCCTGACGCGGATCGTTCACCGTTTTGCCCAGATTCTCCACATTGATCACCCGCAGACCTGAGAACTCCAGGGTCATCTGCTCATTGCCGTTGGACAAGGGGGTCGAGCCGCCAATCACGCCGCTGACCTCGAAAGGCGCCACCGGCGCGCCCATGGCGATGGCCCGCAGCGTCACGCGCGAGCCGCCGTCATCGAATCCGGACTGAAAAATATCGATGCCACGGTGCCGCACCGGGTGATTGACTTCCACCCGTTTCTCGATCGCCTCACCGGTTTGCTTGTCATGAATGACGATCTCGCTGGCAAACAGCTTGGGCATGCCAGTCGAGTAGTACTCGACGATGAATTTGCGCAGCTCAATCGAAAAGGGCAACTCCTGCAAGACCACGCCACCGGGCTGGGCCAGCAAAGCGGTGCTCGAATGGGTGCCTTCGCCCACCAGGATGTTGCCGCGAAATGTGGGGTTCGACGGGCTGAGCCGATACTGTGCGGGCACATCGGCGATCATGCCGGCACCGCTGAAGACGGCCTTGTCACCCCACCACATCTGCATGCGCACCATCAGGTCGCCGTCGAGCAGGCCACCGATACACACCATCACGATCGCGCTGTGGGCGGCAATGTAGCCGAGCTTGTTGGCTGCGCCCTTCTTGGCCGCCACCATCCAGCCCTGCTCGCGCTGCTGCAACTTGACCTTCCAGCCGCCCTGACGCAAGGCCTGGCCGAAGTCCTGCGCGGCCTGATGCGCGGGAACACCCACGTCAGCCTGGGCACGGTGCGGAAAGGCCCGGAAACTTTGCTCGCGGATGTTTTCCTTGTACGCCCGCACGTCCACCAGGATCTTGGGGGTGTTGCGGGCAATGCACAGCGAGGTGCTGAGCACCAAAAACGCCAGGATCACCAAGAACCACCAGGCGCTGTAGACCGTAAACAGATTGAGCTGACCGAACAGTTGCGCCCAAAACGGCCCAAACTGGTTGACATAGTTGACCGCCGGTTCGGCCTGCTTGATCACGGTGCCGATGACAGAGGCAATGCAGATAACCGTCAACAGCGAGATGGCAAAGCGCATGGACGAGAGCAACTCGAGCAAGCCCTTGCCCACACCGTCTCCCACGCTAGAGGAGGACCGGTCGAACTCGGTGGTGTCGGTGCTCATGCGTAAACCAACCTCAGTGCGAAGGCCGCCTGAAAATCGGGCGACCGCTCAAAAAAAGAGCGGGGCTTCCAAACCTGGAAGACCCGCCCGTCTGTGTGCGTTGTGTCTGGGCAAATTCTGTCTTGGCCACGCCGCACTGTAACGGCCCCAAGCGATCAGACCAAGCCCCTACACGCCGAGTCCCTTTGGACAACGCGCTTTTGCACGCCCCTCGATCAACGCAGGCCGGCAATGTAGTCCGCCAAAGCCCGGATTTCCCGGTCGTTGAGCTTGGACGCCACCTGGCTCATCTGCAGGCTGTTGCCGCGCCCGCCGTCGCGGTAGGCCGTCAGCTGCGCGGCGGTGTACTCGGCATGCTGCCCGCCCAGGCGGGGGTATTGCGCCGGGTTGCCCGCGCCGCTCGGGTTGTGGCAGCCCGCGCAAGCGGCGATCTGGCGATCGGCCACGCCGCCGCGATAGATGCGCTCGCCCAGCGCAACCAGGTCTTTGTCTTTGGCAAAGCCAGGCTTGATCTTCTTGCTGGCCAGCCAGAACGAGATGTTCCGCATGTCCTCGTCAGACAGACCGGCGGCCATGCCTTGCATGACCGCGTTCTTGCGCACGCCCGACTTGTACTCCTTGAGCTGCTTGATCAGGTACTCAGGGTGCTGCTGGGCCAGCTTGGGGTTGATGGGCGAGCCCGAGTTGCCGTCGGCGCCATGGCAGGCCGCACAAGCGGCGGCGAACCTGGCCTCACCTGCGACCAAGTCGGGTTTGGCGGGCGCTTTGGCCGCCGCATTGGCGGCTTGGACCAGGGGAGCCGACAGGCCCAAAAGGGCAGCCAGGAGAGCGGGAGCGAGCAGCTTCATAGGAACGCTTTTTGATGAACGCGAAATTTGGGGGCCGGTCATGCGAACGGCAACGCCCGATTTTACAATGAGTGAGTTGACCGGCTGGAACTGAGGCCACAATCGCAGCAGCCAGAGCCCAATTGCGCCGCTGCTGCCGCTGAAGTGGCGCCGCTCAAAATTCCCCGCCTGCAGCGACCGCGCTGCAGCCGACCGCCTTCTTTCGCCAACGCCCATTGCGCCGCCTCCACCTATGTCCGCCATGACACCCACCGAGCCGGTCCGCGTCGACGCCAAGTTGGCTTTGGGCTGGCTGCATACCGCGCGCTTTTTGACCACCGCTCCGCAGCTGGAGCACTTGCCAGCACTCGATGTCGCTGAAATCGCCTTTGTGGGTCGATCCAACGCCGGCAAGTCGACCTGCATCAACACGCTGACACAGCAAAACCGGCTGGCCTTTGCCTCCAAGACACCCGGGCGGACGCAAAGCATCAACCTGTTTTCACTGGGCAAGCAAGGCTTGACCGACGCGGTGCTGGCCGACCTGCCCGGATATGGCTACGCAGCCGTGCCCAAGCAGGCCAAGCTGCGCTGGCAGCGCGTCATGGCCAACTACCTGGTCAGCCGCGAGAACCTGCGCGCTGTGGTGCTGCTTTGCGATGCGCGTCTGGGCCTGACCGAGCTCGACGACATCCTGCTGGAAGTGATCCGGCCGCGGGTGGAGCAAGGACTGCATTTCCTGGTGCTGCTGACCAAGGCCGACAAGCTCAACCGCAGCGAGGCAGCCAGGGCGCTGTCCATCGTGCAGCTCCAGGCCGGCGGCGGTCAGGTGCAGATGTTTTCAGCCCTCAAGCGCCAGGGCGTCGAGCAAGCCGCGCAAACCCTGTGGCACTGGATCCATCCGCAAATCCCAACTGCAAATCCGGCCGCAAATCCGACATGACAGGCATCGAGCAGTTCGATGTCGCGCTGCCTCACGGCATCACCCTGGCCTGCCGCGCCGCCGGCCAGCCAGGCCGGCCCGTTCTGGTGTTTCTGCACGGCTTTCCGCAAGCGGCTTTTGTCTGGGACGCCATGCTGCTGCACTGGAGCGAGCCAAAGCATGGCGGCTACCGATGTATCGCCCCCAACCTGCGAGGCTACGCCGGCTCGAGCGCGCCGGCCGATGTGCAGGCCTACCGCCCGCGCCATCTGGTGCAAGACATCAGCGCGCTGGTCCGCGCTCTGGGCGGGCCGGGCGTAGCGGCCCTGGTGGCCCACGACTGGGGCGGGGCCATCGCCTGGAATCTGGCGGCGCAAGAACCGGCGCTGCTGCAGCGACTGGTGATTCTCAACGCACCGCACCCCGTGCTCTTCGCGCGCGAGCTGGCGCGCTCGCCGGCCCAGCAGGCGGCCAGCGCCTACATGAACTTCCTGGCCCGCCCAGATGCGGCCCAGAAGTTGGCCGAGGACGACTTCAGACGCCTTTGGGCCTTGCTCAGGGGCATGGGGACAGACCAAGACAGCAGCTGGCTCGATGCGGCGCTGCAGGCGCAGCACAAGGCCTGCTGGCAAGGCGGCGGCCTGACCGGGCCCTGTGCCTACTATGCCGCCACCCCGCTGCGCCCACCGGCCGAAAGCCAGCGGCCTGACGAGCGGCCCGCTCTGGCGCCGACCCTCGGGCGCATCGAGGTGCCCACGCTGGTGATCTGGGGCTTGCGCGACCAGGCCTTGCTGCCTGGCCTGCTCGAAGGTTTGCAAGAGTATGTGCCGCGGCTGCAGGTGCATGGCGTGCCAGACGCCTCGCACTGGATCGTCCACGAACGCAGCGCATTGGTGATCGAGCAGATCACCGGCTTTCTGCAGCGCCAGCCTCTGTAGGATCTCAGTAGGATCTCAGTAGGATCTCAGTAGGCCGCAGGCTCGCCCGGTGGCCGGCTCTTGAACCGCCGATGCACCCAGTAATACTGAGCCGGCATGGTCAAAATCCAGCGCTCAAGCCGCTCATTGGCCAGCGCCGTGTCGGCCTGCAGATCCCCGCTGGGATAGTCTTGCCAAGCGGGCAAGACCTCAATGTCATAACCCGTATCGGTCATGCGCGCGATCAATGGCACAACCTTGGCCCGCCCGAGGCGGGCAAAGCGCGCCAAAGACGGCACGGTGGCCGCTGACACCCCAAAAAAAGGCACGAACACCGACCCATCGGCCCCAAAGTCCATGTCGGGCAGGAGGAATAGCACTTCCCCACGGCGCAGGCCGGCCACGTTGTCCTTGATGCCGTCCGTGCGCGAAAACAACCGCACCTGGCCCCAGCGCCGCCGACCCGCGTGGATCCAGGCGTCGATCTTGCGATTGGACTGGCGCGTGTAGATGGTCGAGAACGGGCGCGCCACCTGCATCGTCACAGCGGTCGCCCCTGCATCCAAACCATAAAAATGCGGGCTAAAAACAACGGTGGCGTCCGTGCCTTCGAACTCATGCAGGGCGCCATGCAGGTGCAAGCGACGCACGAGACGCTCCTGGGAGGCGTGCCAGAGCCAGCCCCGGTCGAGCCAGGCCTGTGCAAAGTAAACAAAGCTCTGACGGGTCAGGCGCAGACGCTCGGCTTCAGACAGGTGTGGAAAGCACAGGCGCAAGTTGCACATCACCACATGCCGACGCTTGCGCGCCAGCCCATAGAGCAGCCATCCGAGCGCCGCGCCCAAGGCCCGCAGCCACGGTAGCGGCAAAAGACCCAAGGCCCGCATCAGGCCCAAACCCATGCCCGTCAAAACATTGCCCAAGCGCATCACACCGCCCCCTGCGACGGGGCATCCGGCCGACGCGGCTGCTTGTAGCGGGAATAGGCCCACAGATATTGACCCGGCAGGCTCAGGATGAGCGCCTCATTGGCCTGGTTGACCAAGGTGACGGCCTGCAACAAGTCGGGGGCCGGGGTGAGGTCCAGTCCCGGCACGGGCGCCTGAAATTGCATCCGATAGCCGCGGCCTGCCGGCAAGCGCTCGGTGCGAACCGGCACCAGGGCCGCCCCGCTTTGCAAGGCCAGCTTGGCCGCCAAGGTCATGCTGTAAGCGGGGCGGCCAAAAAAAGGGGCCCACAAACCCAAACCCTCGGGGGGCACCTGGTCGGTGAGCAAGGCGACCGATCCGCCCGATCGCAAGGCTTTGAGCATTTGACGGATACCGGTCAGGTTGGCCGGCGCCATGGCAAGGCCCGGTCGCTCCCGGCTCACCCGCATCAGCTCGGCCAACCAGGGTTGGCGCGAGGGCCGGTAGAGCGCAGTGACCGGGCCGTAGAGTTCGGCCAGCGCCTGTGGCGCAAGCTCAAAGCTGCCGCAGTGGGCAGAAAAGAAGATCACCCCCCTGCCCTGTGCCCGCAAGGCATCGACCACTTCGCGCCCCTCGATCTGAACCTGCGGCAGGCAACTCTCGTGCTGGGGCCGCATCCACAGCCGAGGCAGTTCGGCCACCAGCCGCCCCGCATCGGCAATGGCGGGCCGGGCCTGCTCGAACGGCAGCCCAGCCTGCGCCACCTGCGCCCGAAAACTGCGCCGATAAGCGGGGCTGACAAACCACACCAGCCAGCCCAGCAGGCCACCGAGCGCATGCAGCAAGGGCAGCGGCCAGTTCGAAAGAAAGCGAAACAACAGATACATGAAAGTCCGGACCGTGAAGGGCCAAGTGTAGAAGCCCGGCAGTGCCTATAATGCGCCCGTCGCCGAGTTACTGAACAACTTGCAGGGCGACGTTAAACCCAACTGCTAAAGCGTTCGCCGTGACTCCCAAGCCGGCAACGCGCCGAGCAACACTTTTTTTGGAGAGCACATTCATGGCGAACGACTATCTTTTTACTTCCGAATCGGTCTCCGAGGGCCATCCTGACAAGGTCGCCGACCAGGTCTCCGACGCGATTTTGGATGCGATCTTCAAGCAAGACCCGCGCTCGCGCGTGGCCGCCGAGACCCTGACCAACACCGGACTGGTGGTGCTGGCCGGCGAGATCACCACCAACGCCCACGTCGACTACATCCAGGTGGCACGCGACACCATCAAACGCATCGGCTACGACAACACCGAATACGGCATCGACTACAAGGGCTGCGCCGTCATGGTCTGCTATGACAAGCAGAGCAACGACATTGCGCAAGGTGTGAACCATGCGTCCGACGACCACCTCAACACCGGCGCGGGCGACCAGGGCCTGATGTTCGGCTACGCCTGCGATGAGACGCCCGAGCTGATGCCCGCCCCCATCTATTACGCGCACCGTCTGGTCGAGCGCCAGGCCCAGCTGCGCAAAGATGGCCGCCTGCCCTTTCTGCGTCCGGACGCCAAGAGCCAGGTGACCATGCGCTACGTCGATGGCAAGCCACACAGCATCGACACCGTGGTGCTGTCTTCGCAGCACAGCCCAGATCAGAGCGAGACGGCCACCAAGATGAAGGCCAGCTTCGTGGAGGCGGTGATCGAGGAGATCATCAAGCCGGTGCTGCCCAAGGAATGGTTGCAGGACACGAAATACCTGATCAACCCCACCGGCCGTTTCGTCATTGGGGGCCCGCAGGGCGACTGCGGCCTGACCGGGCGCAAGATCATCGTCGACACCTACGGTGGCGCCTGCCCGCACGGTGGCGGCGCCTTCTCGGGCAAGGATCCGTCCAAAGTGGACCGCTCGGCGGCCTATGCTGCCCGCTACGTGGCCAAGAACATCGTGGCGGCCGGCCTGGCCAAGAAATGCCAGATCCAGGTGGCCTATGCCATCGGTGTGGCACGCCCGATGAACATCACGATCAACACGCTGGGCACCGGCGTGGTGCCCGACGAGAAAATCGCGGCCCTGGTCAACCAGCACTTTGACTTGCGGCCTAAGGGCATCATCCAGATGCTCGACCTGCTGCGTCCGATCTACGAGAAAACCGCTGCCTACGGCCACTTCGGCCGGGAAGAGCCCGAGTTCACCTGGGAGCGGACCGACAAGGCCCAGGCGCTGCGTGCAGCAGCCGGGCTCTGAGCACGCCGCCGGCGCCAGCAGGTTGC
>CANHDQ010000102.1 GCA_947459405.1 Comamonadaceae bacterium | reverse complement strand
TCAACATCGATGCCACCGTGCAAAGCATCCAGCAGGCGCTCAAGGAGGCCGAGCTGATGGCCGACTGCAAGATCTCGCGCGTCTACACCGGCATCACCGGCAGCCATATCCGCGGCATGAATTCCAGTGGCATGGTGGCGGTCAAGGACAAGGAGGTGTCGCAGCACGATGTGGCCCGCGTGATCGAGACGGCCAAGGCCATCAACATCTCGACCGACCAGCGCCTGCTGCTGGTCGAGCCGCAGGAGTTCGTGATCGATGGCCAGGATGTGCGCGAGCCCATCGGCATGAGCGGCATCCGTCTCGAGGCCAAGGTGCACATCGTCACTGGCGCGCAAAGCGCGGCCGAGAACATCGTCAAATGCGTGCGCCGCTGCGGCCTGGAGGTCGATCAGCTCATGCTCAATCCGCTGGCATCGAGCCTGGCCGTGCTCAGCCAGGATGAGCAAGAGCTTGGCGTGGCGCTGGTCGACATCGGTGCGGGCACCACCGACGTGGCGATCTTTACGGGCGGCGCGATTCGGCACACCGCGGTGGTGCCGATTGCCGGCGACCTGATCACCAGCGACATTGCGATGGCGCTGCGCACGCCGACCAAGGACGCCGAGGACATCAAGGTCGAAAGCGGCTGCGCCAAGCAACTGCTGACCGACCCAGAGACGCAGGTGGAGGTGCCCAGCCTGGGCGACCGCGGCCCGCGCATGCTCTCGCGCCAGGCGCTCGCGGGCGTGATCGAGCCGCGTGTCGAGGAAATCTACACGCTCGTGCAGCAGGTCATCCGTGACTCGGGCTACGAGGAGATGCTGTCTTCGGGTGTGGTCATCACCGGCGGCAGTGCGGTCATGGCCGGTATGGTCGAGCTCGGCGAGGACATCTTTCTCAAGCCGGTGCGCAGGGGCATACCGCGCTACTCCAGCGGTCTGTCGGACATGGTGGCCCAGCCGCGCGCGGCCACGGTGATGGGCCTGATGGAAGAGGCCCGCCTGGCGCGCATGCGCGGGCTCAAGGTTGCGCAAAAGGCTGGCAGCGTGCACAACGCTTTCGGCCGCATCAAGGAATGGCTGGTTGGGAATTTCTGATGAACAGACACGCCGCACGTTTCACCCGTTTCCATGGTTTGACCCATGCAGGAGGTGCCGACCCGCCCTCATGATGAATATGCGACCCATCTCCCACACAACGGTTTAGATTCAAGGCAACTGCAGGATAAAAAGGAGGCTCCCATGAGCATCGAAATGATGGAAATCGAGGAATTCAATCAGGGCACGCAGATCAAGGTGATCGGCGTGGGCGGCGGTGGCGGCAACGCCGTCGAGCACATGATCGCCAGCCATGTGCAGGGCGTGGAGTTCATCTGCGCCAACACCGACGCGCAGGCTCTGAACCGGATCGCCACCGACAAGGTGATCCAGCTCGGTGGCACCGGACTGGGCGCAGGCAGCAAGCCCGACAAGGGCCGTGAGGCGGCCGAGATGGCGGCCGACGACATCCGTGCGGCCATCGACGGCGCGCACATGCTCTTCATCACCGCCGGCATGGGCGGCGGCACCGGCACCGGAGCGGCGCCTGTGATCGCCCGTATCGCCAAGGAGATGGGCATCCTGACCGTTGGGGTGGTCACCAAGCCCTTCGAATTCGAGGGGCCGCGCCGCTCGGCCAATGCCGACGCCGGTCTGGCCGAACTCGAAGCCAATGTGGACTCGTTGATCGTGGTGCTCAATGAGAAGCTGCTCGAGGTGCTGGGCGATGACATTTCGCAGGACGAGGCCTTCGGCCACGCCAACGATGTGCTCAAGAACGCGGTCGGCGGCATTGCCGAGATCATCAACGTCAAGGCCCTGGTCAATGTCGACTTTGAAGATGTGCGCACCGTCATGGGTGAGCCCGGCAAAGCCATGATGGGCACGGCCAGCGCCAGCGGCCCGGATCGCGCCCGCATCGCGGCTGAGCAGGCCATTGCCTGCCCGCTGCTCGATGGGGTGGACATGAACGGGGCCAAGGGCGTGCTGGTGCTCATCAGCGCCGCCAAGGGCTCGCTCAAACTCAATGAGACCAAGCTGGCGATGAAGACCATCAGCGCCTTTGCCGCACCCGACGCCCATGTGATCTACGGCACCGCCTACGACGAATCGCTGGGCGATGACCTGCGCGTGACGGTGGTGGCCACCGGCCTGAACCGCCAGGGCGCTCGCCGCACTGCGCCTCCGCTGCAGGTCATTGCCCGCACCGGCACCGACAACATGCCGGTGCAAGTCGGCCCCGTAGGCACCGCCGGTTCGGGTCAGGCCAGCTATGAAAGCCTGTCCGTGCCCAGCGTCTGGCGCAACAACCGCAACCAGGCTGCGGCCAAGGTCGACGCCCTGGCTGCCGGCGGCATGGACGACCTGGAGATCCCGGCCTTTTTGCGCCGGCAGGCCGACTGAGGCCCGAGCGCGCCAGGTGATCCGCGCTGCAGGCCGGGCGGCTGTGAGGCATCCGCCCGGTCCGGCCCTGGGGAGGGCGCTGCCGCTTGCCCCTGCCGGCAGTGCGGCGCCCGCCGCCGCAGTGGTGACCTGGACCGCGCTCCTTTAAAATCGCACCATGCTGGCCCAGCGTACCCTTCGCAGTCTGACCAAAGCCGTGGGCGTAGGCCTGCACAGTGGCCAGCGGGTCGAATTGACCCTGCGGCCGGCGGCGCCCGATACCGGCATTGTGTTTCGGCGCGTCGATCTGCCCGAGCCGGTGGACATCAAGGTCTCGGCCACGGCGGTGACCGACACCCGCATGGCCTCCACGATTTCGGCCGGACAGGCCAAGGTGTTCACCGTCGAGCACCTGATGTCGGCCTGCGCCGGGCTGGGCCTGGACAACCTGTACATCGACATCACGGCCGAAGAAGTCCCCATCTTGGATGGCTCGGCCTCGTCCTTTGTCTTTCTGCTGCAGTCGGCCGGTCTGGTGCTGCAGGATGCGCCCAAGCGCTTTGTGCGCCTGCTGCGCAAGGTCGAGGTTAGCGAGGGCGAGGGGGCGCAGCTCAAGTGGGCCACCTTGAGTCCGTATGACGGCTACAAGCTGAGCTTTGAGATCGACTTCGACCATCCGGCCGTCGATTCCACCGGCCAGCGCGTCGAATTCGACATGGCCACGGGCTCTTATGTGCGCGACATCGCCCGCGCGCGCACCTTTGGCTTTACCCGTGACGTCGAGATGATGCGCGCCAACGGACTGGCGCTCGGCGGCGGCCTGGACAATGCCATCGTGATGGACGACTACAAGGTGCTCAACGCCGACGGGCTGCGTTACAACGACGAATTCGTCAAGCACAAGATCCTCGATGCCATGGGCGATCTGTATCTGCTGGGCCAGCCCCTCATTGGCGCCTACAGCGCCTTCCGATCGGGCCATGCGCTCAACAACAAGCTGCTGCGCCAGCTGCTGGCCCAGCCCGACGCCTGGCAGGTGGTCACGTTTGACGACGAGCGCCAGGCCCCGCGCGGGCTGGCGCAGCTGGCTCCGGCTTGGTAGGCAGGGGCCATGCTCCTGTTTCGCTGGCTGATTTTTTTGCTGCTGCTGGTCGCAGGCGCCTGCTTTGTCTTCTACATCGCCACCGGCCGGCCGCACTACCGCGCCTGGGGCGTGATCATCCTTAAGTGGACCCTCATTGCCGCACTGGGCTTTTTTGCGGTGCTCATTGCCGAGCGGGTGCTGTAGGTCCAGCCCCTTGGCTCGCCGTCAGCGGCTGCGTCCGCTGCGGTAGCGTCCGGCAAGCGCCTCTGGCCCGCCGGTGGCTGCTTGGCTGCCGGCTTGGCGCAAGCGCTCCATGGCCGAGCCCACATGCGCATGCGTGATCGCCAGGCCCAGTGCGTCGGCTGCATCGGGGCCGGGCAGGCCGGGCAGGCGCAGCAGGCGCTGAACCATGTGCTGCACCTCTGCCTTGCTGGCCCGACCATGACCGGCCACCGCTTTTTTCAATTGCAAGGCGGTGTATTCGTGCACCACCTGCCCGCCGGTGACGAGCGCGCTGACGCAGGCCCCGCGAGCCTGGCCGAGCATGAGCGTGGCCTGCGGGTTGTTGTTGACAAAAACAATCTCCACCGCGCTGGCGTCGGGGCGGTAGCGCTCGAGTACCGCTTCGATGCCCTCAAACAGCGTCTTGAGCCGCTGCGGCAACCCACTGGCCGCAGCCGTGCGTATCGTGCCACTGGCCACGTAGCGCAGCTGCAGGCCGCTGGCCTCGATCACGCCAAAGCCGGCCACCTGCAGCCCCGGATCGAGGCCCAAAATGCGCGTGCAGGGCGCTGGCGTCATGGCAACACCACCGCGTTCATGCGCACCGTGATGGTCTGCGCCCGCGCGGCCAGGTAAGCCGACTGCGCGCGCTTTTCAAAAAAACGCGGCCGCGGCAGCATCACCGCCAGCCGTGCCGCCTCGTAGGGGCTCAGCCGCGCTGCGCTTTTTCGGTAGTAGTGCTGAGCGGCCGCTTCGGCACCGAAGACGCCTTCGCCCCATTCGACACTGTTGAGATAAATCTCCAAAATGCGCTGCTTGCTCAGCAGGGCCTCGAGCATCAGTGTCAGCACCAACTCCTGGGCCTTGCGCACCAGTGTGCGCTCGCCCGACAAAAACAGGTTCTTGGCCAGCTGCTGGGTGATGGTCGAGCCGCCGATGATCTTGACCGCCGGCGTGGCCTGGGCTGGCGGTGGGGCCGGACTCTTTTGGGATTCGGCACGCTTGCGCGCCTGCTGGGCGGCGCGCTCGGCGCGCCGGCGTGCCTCCTGCTCGGCCCGCTGGTTCTTCTCCCAGGCGCTCTCCAGCGCCTCCAGGTCCACGCCATCGTGTTCGGTAAAGGTCGCATCCTCGGAGGCGATGACGGCGCGCTTGAGGCTGTCGGCGATGCGCTCGTAGGGCACCCACTGTTGGCGCCAGGCCAACTGCCCGGTGCCCGCCACGATGCGCCGGATCTCGCCACGCTGAAAGCTGGTCGATTCCGGGTCGACCCAGCGCATGAGCGTGATGCGCGCTGCGAAGTACAGCTGCAGGCTCAGCAGCGCCAGCAGCAACAAGCCCAGCAGTCGTATCACGATCTTCATGGCCCGCTCAGAGTGCTGCCCGAAGCTGCGCCAGCACCTCGTGGGCTGGTGGCCGAATGCCGCGCCAGATGAAAAACGACTCGGCCGCCTGCTCGACCAGCATGCCCAGGCCGTCGCGCGTTTGAGCACCGTGTGCGCCGGCCCAGCGCAAAAAGGGCTGGGCCGGCGGGCCATACATCATGTCGTAGACCAGCGAGCCGGGCCGAAGAGCCCGGGCATCAATCGGCAGCGCAGCGCCTTCGAGGCTGCCGGCGGTGGCGTTGATCACCACATCAAAGGCGGGCAGGTGCGCATCGAGCGCCAGGGCAATGAGTTCGGTGCGGCCCGAGGCCTCTTGCTGCAGGCTCGGGTGGCGGCGGTGCTGCTCGACCAGGGCTTGGGCCTTGGCGGCGGTGCGGTTGGCCACGACGATACGCCGCGGCCCGGTCAGCAGCAGGGGCCCGAGCACACCGGCTGCAGCGCCACCGGCGCCCAGCAGCAAGATATCCAGACCCTGGAGCTTGCGCCCGGCGTTGACCTCGATGTCGCGCACCAGGCCCAGGCCGTCGGTGTTGTCGGCCAGAACCTGTCCATCCACCAAGCTCAGGGTGTTGGCCGCCTGGGCCAGTTGCACCCGGGCGCTGACCTGGTCGGCGCGCGCAAAGGCCTCTTGCTTGAAGGGCACGGTCACGTTGCAGCCCTTGACGCCTTGGGCCAGCAGGCGCTCGAGGGTCGCGGCAAAGTCGTCCAGTGGCACCAAAAGTCGCTCGTACTGCAGGGCCTGCCCTGTCAGCTCGGCGAAGCGGGCATGGATCTGCGGCGATTTGCTGTGCGCAATCGGGTGGCCCAGGACGCGGTATTGATCCATCGCAGCGCCTTTCACGGTCTCACGGGGTCGCGGGCGTGTGGGCTGCTGCATCGGGGGGCGGCTCGCTTTGTGCGTCGGCCACGTCCACTGCAATTGAAATCGGCCCGGCCGCCAGTTCGGATTCGCCGCCCTCGAAATCGTCCTCGTCCATCGGCTCGCCGGCGGTTTGGTCCAGGTGTTCGATCACGGTGGCGCTGACATGCAGCGTGATCTCGTCGATCTGACCGAGCTTGACGCGCACGGCCGCGCCGCGTGCTAGGCCTTGCGCACCGGCGGCCGGCAGCACCAGGGGCAAATCGTCGGCGCGCACCAGGTCGTCCTTGATCACCGTGGCGCGCAGCTGTTGTGTGCCGTTTTGCTGCAGGTGGCGCAAGGTCCAGTAGCGCTCGATGCTGGCCTGGTAGCTGTTGTAGGCGGTGTAGGCGGCATCGAAGGCCGAGATGATGGCCAGCAGCTGCGTGTCTTTGGGCTTGAACGGTGCGGCCAGCGCCGCGGTGGCGCCGTGTTGGATGCAGGCGATGATTTGCCACTGGTTGACCAGATCCACATAGCGGCGCAGCGGCGAGGTGCTCCAGGCGTAGGCGGGCACGCCCAGGCCGGCGTGCGGCAGCGCGCGGGTGGACATGCGCACCTTCACGCCCGGGGCCATGCTCGCCTGGCTGCGGTAGATGCCGGGCACGCCCAATTCGGCCAGCCACTGCCCCCAGGTCTTGTTGGCCAGGATCATGGCCTCGGCCACGATCAGATCGAGCGGCGCGCCCCTTGCCCGCACACTGATAGAGACCGTCTCCTGGCCCGCAGGTTCGGCCCCGGCGGAGTTGTCGAGCCGAAAGGTGTAGTCGGGCCGGCTGAAATTCTCGGGCTTGCCGCGCACGTGTTCGCGCCCGCTTTTGAGGTGCAGGGCCAGGCGGTGCAGCCAGCGCAGCTCGGCGCTCCAGGCCGGATCGTCGGCTTGCACCGGGGCCTGAAAAAAAGCCTCGCCAAACACCGCATCGAGCTGGTCGTGGCGCAGGTTCTCGGCAATCGGCACTTGCTCCAGGCGACTTTGGCTGCTGCGCACTTCGAGCGTGGCCTCATCGAACGTCACATAAAGCGAGACTGCCGGGCAGGGCCTGCCTGCCTGCAAGGTGTAGGCCTGCACCACCGCATCGGGCAGCATCGTGAGCTTGTGGCCCGGCATGTAGACGGTCGACAAGCGCGCGCGTCCGATCAAATCCACGGCGCTGTCTGCTTGTATGGCCAGGCCCGGCGCTGCAATGTGGATGCCCAGCGTGACGGTGCCCGAGCCCAGACCCTGGAGCGACAAGGCATCGTCGATTTCGGTGGTGCTCGAGTCGTCGATCGAGAAGGCCTGGACCGGGGCCAGCGGCAAGTCCAGCCCAACAGCTGGGGCTTGGACGGCGGGAAAATCGACGCCCTTGGGAAAGTTCTCGAACAAGAAACGCCGCCAATGAAACTGGTAAGCCGAGGCGATGGCGCCGGCTTGCTGCAGCAAATCGAGCGGGCTCTTGTGCGTTTGCTGAGCCGCCAGCACGACAGCCTTGTACTCGGGACTGTTCTTGTCCGGCTTGAACAAGATGCGGTAGAGCTGCTCGGCGATCGGCGCCGGGCAGCGGCCCGCGGCCAGCTCGCCGGCCCAGCCGTCAATCTGTGCCGCCACTTGCTTGCGCTTTTCGATCGCCGCCAGGGCCTGCTGCAAGATCTCGGCTGGCGCCTTCTTGAAACGGCCCTTGCCCGCGCGGCGAAAGTAGTGCGGCGCTTCGTACAAAGCCATCAGTGCCCCGGCCTGCTGCACCGCGGTGGGCGTTTGGCCAGGGTCGAAATACTCGCGCGCCAGATCGCCAAAGCCAAATTCCTCCTCGCTGGCGAACTCCCAGGCCAGGTTCAGGTCGATCTCGGCGGCCAGCAGCGCGCCTGCCTTGAGCAACTCCGCCGGCGACGGCTTGTCAAAGGGGATCAGCGCATGGGCGGCCTTGACCTTGACCCGTTTGCCCGAGTCGAGCTCGACCTGCAGCGAAGCGTCGGCCTGCGTCAGGATGCGACCGGCCAGGAACTTGCCGGCGTCTTCAAACAATACGTACAAATGAGCACCTTTAGGGGGAGGCGCTAGTGTAGTGGCGGGGGCGTGCCACAGGGCGCTGCTCTGAGGCCGAGCCGAGCGCGGCCCCAGACCATTTAGCCATCAAGCCGTCAAGCCCAGGTGGTCCAAGATCGCGGGCAGGTGCTGTTCGAAGTCGCTCAGTGCGTGGTCGCTGCCTTGGACGATGCGCAAGTGGCAGCCAGCGTAGCGCGCCCGCATTTCGCGCCAGTCGAGCACCTCATCGCCTGTGGCCACGACTGCCATCAGGCGCTCGGGCTGGCTCAGGGGGCCGGCATCGAGTGCCTGCAGCTCGTTGACAAACTGCGGCTCAAAGTAAAACCGCTCCTGGCTGTTGTGCCAAGAGGTCTGCTCGCCCACGTGCCGGGCCAAGTCGCGCGCCGGATCGACCGCCGGGTTGAGCAGCACCGCCCGCGCACCGCGCCGCTGGGCCAGCCAAGTCGCATAGAAGCCGCCGAGGGACGAGCCCATCACCGCCATGGTGGCCGCCGGCCAGCTGCCAGTGGCCTCGTCGATGAGCCGTGCCGCCTGGCGCGGCGAGGCCGGCAGCTGTGGGCACAACCAATTCAGTGCGGGCCGGTGCTCAGCCACCCAGGCGGCCATCTTGCGTGCCTTGGTCGACTGCGGCGAGGAGCGAAAGCCGTGCAGGTAGAGCAGGTGGGTCAGGGTAGGCAATGGCGGCATGGCGCGAGGCAGTGGGTTTGTGACTTTGGGTCGGTAGGCCTCTGGGTCTTTGGGCTTTCTAGTCGCGCACATCGGCCACCACTTTGCTGCCAAAGTCGTCTCGGGCCAGGTAAGCGAGCACCCGCTGGGCGGCGGCGGCCGGCGAGGCGAGCGAGCCGCTTTCTTTGAGCGCGACGAAGTTGCCTCGGTCCGGAAAGCCCTCAGGCTGGCCGTTGCGCAGATCGGTCTGCATGTCGGTGTCGATCACGCCAGGGGCCAGGCAGACGGTCAGTGCGGGGTTGGGCAGCAAGGCTTCGTCGAGCGCCACGCAGCGGCTGAAGTGGTCCAGGCCGGCTTTGGTGGCGCAGTAGACCGCGCTGGCGGCCATGGCCCGACGGCCCAGCCCGGAGGAAATCTGCAACACCCGGCGCCTTGCCGGCCAGGGGCGTGTGAGCTGCAGGAAGACTTGCGTGAGCAGCATCGGCGCGGCCAGGTTGATGGCCAGCGACTGCTCGACGCTGCTGGCGCGAGCCTGCTCGAAGGGCCCGAGGTGGCCAATCACGCCGGCGTTGTTGATCAGGGTCGCCGTCTCAAACGACGACCCGTCCAGCGCTTGCAGCCAGGCGGTCAGTCGCTCGGCCACCGCTTGCGGCCGCGACAAGTCGGCCTGCCATTGCGTCAGCGCGGTGCCGTGGCTGCGCGCCAGCGCACTCAGGCTATCGCTTTGGCCCCGCGCGATGCACAGCATGGTACGCCCAGGCGTGCAAAGCTGCTCGGCCATGGCCAGGCCCATGCCCCGCGAGGCGCCGGTGAGGATGGTCAGTTCTGCCATGTCTTGGTCTCCTTCAAAAACGTCAAATTTCGGTGGCGCACTGCCCCGTCGCACCTGACTTCGCGAATGTCCCCCGAGGCAGCTGCGCTGCCTCTCCTCCTTTATTTCGCTGCGTCAGGCGCGGCGTGTCAGCGCGTGGGAGTGCAGCAGAAATTGGGGTCAGCAGCAGAAATTGGGGTCAGCAGCAGAAATTGGGGTCAGCAGCAGAAATTGGGGTCAGCAGCAGAAATTGGGGTCAGCAGCAGAAATTGGGGTCTGACCC
>CANHDQ010000101.1 GCA_947459405.1 Comamonadaceae bacterium | reverse complement strand
GGCCGGGTGAGCAGCGACCCCACGCTGCGCATGCTGGCCGCGCACCAACCCTTGCGCCTGCCCAAGGCACTGAGCGAGGCGCAGGTCGACCAGTTGCTGGCCGCGCCGGACCTGAACACAGCGCTGGGCCTGCGCGACAAGGCCATGCTCGAGTTGCTCTATGCCAGCGGCTTGCGGGTGAGCGAGTTGGTGGGACTCAAGACCTTCCAGGTCGGCAGCAACGAGGGTGTGCTGCGCATCATGGGCAAGGGCAGCAAGGAGCGGCTGGTGCCTTTTGGTGCGGTGGCGCGCGAGCATCTGCAGGCCTATCTGGTCGGTGCGAGGGCGCACATCTTGGCGGGCCAGCAGACCGAGGCCTTGTTCGTCACCGCGCGCGGCGCGGGCATGAGCCGGGTGATGTTCTGGATGCTGGTCAAGAAGTACGCGCTCAGGGCGGGCATCACCGTGCCGCTGTCGCCGCACACCCTGCGCCATGCCTTTGCCACGCACTTGCTCAACCATGGCGCAGACCTGCGCGCCGTGCAGATGCTGCTGGGCCATAGCGACATTTCCACCACCACCATCTACACCCATGTGGCGCGTGAGCGTCTGAAGGTCTTGCATGCGGCGCACCATCCGCGCGGCGCTTGATCACCCCCCTTGATCACTGCATCTAATTAGGGCTGTGCGGCGCCGGCATAGACATGGTCGCGCCGAAACGGGTAGGCCGATTGGCCCCCGCGCAGCGGTCCCTCGTCGATCTGTCCCGAGGGGCGGGTGGCCAGCATCTGGTGCAGTGAGGTCCAGCCTTGCTCGAAACCCATGGCGCAGCCCGCCAGATACAGGCGATAGGCGCGCAGCGTCTTCTCGGCCTGCCGGGCGCCGTGATCGGCGCTCAGCACCCGCCGCGCATGCCCGAGCTGGCCCTCCAGCGCGTCGGACCAGGCCCACAGGGTGCGGGCGTAATGTGGGCGCAGATTTTCGGTGTCGACCATCTCCAGGCCCGCTTGGGCCATCTCGGCGAGCACTGCGCTGACGTGCATCAGCTGGCCTCCGGGGAAAATGTATTGCTCGATGAATTCGCCCAGCCCTGCGCCAAGCTGGTGATTGTGCGTCGCACCGGCGGTGATGCCGTGGTTCATGACCAAGCCGCCCGGGCGCAGCAAACGCCAAATTTTGCGGAAATAGGCCTGTAGCTGCACCTGCCCCACGTGCTCGAACATGCCCACCGAGGCGATTTTGTCAAAGGGCTGGCTCTCTTGGAGCTGCCGGTAGTCGAGCAACTCGATGCGCACGCGGCCCTGTAGGCCTTTTTCTTCGATCAGACGCCGGACATGCTGGTGCTGGTTTTTCGACAAGGTGATGCCGGTGGCGTCGACCCCGTAGTGCTCGGCTGCCCACAGCAGCAGGCCGCCCCAGCCTGCGCCGATGTCGAGCAGCCGCTCGCCCGGGCCGAGCATGAGCTTGCGGCAGATGTGGTCGAGCTTGGCCTCTTGTGCCTGGGCCAGGCTCATGGTGTCTTCGCGGTAGTAGGCGCAGGAATAGACCCGCCGCGGGTCGAGCCACAGGGCGTAGAAGTCGTCGCAGACGTCGTAGTGAAACTCAATCTGCGCGGCGTCTTTGTCGCGCGTGTGCGCCGACAGGGCGCGGGCCTGCTGGCGCCATCGGCTCCACCAGGGGTCGGGCGTGTGGGCTGGGTTGTCGCGCAGCAAATGCAGCACGCTGACCATGATCTCGCGCATGCTGCCTTGCAAGTCCAGGCGACCCTCGACATAGTCTTGGGCCAACGCACCGACACGCCCGGCCTTGAGGCGGGGCAGGGCCGACCAGCTGTTGAGCCGGACCCGAACCGGCGCATCTGGCGCGCCGATCGAAAGGCCGGAGGGCAACTCCACCCGCAGGTGGGCAGGCATGGGGCCAGACGGTGCCGGCTGCAGCAGAAAGGGGCGCAAGAGCATGGCTGGGACTCCAGAAAAATGCAGGCCAAGGCACCCCGATTGGGGCAGCAGGCGGTGGCGGTTGCGAAGTGGGGTGCATTGACCGCAAGCCAAGCCACGCCTTGGGCGCAGATGAGGGGTCCAGGATAAGGGCCCAGGGGGCACTTCGAAAAGCGCGGCCGGGGCGGGGTCAGCAGGTGTCGAGGTACACCGGCACCACTTTGCGCTGGTGGCGCTGGTGTGGGAGCCGTCGGGTCCTACAAGAAGGCCGTGGGAGGGTGCTGCAGCACCAGGCTTTGGCTCCGAGGCATCAGCTCCGTGGCTCAGCTCCGTGGCTCAGCTCCGTGGCTCAGCTCCGTGGCTCAGCGGCCGAGTTCGGCCAACTCTTCGGGTGCAAAGCCCGCGGCTTGGCGCGCTTGTAGGTTAAAGGGCCCCCGGGGCGCGGGCGCGCCGTACTGGCGGGCCAGCAGCCGGCCTTGCTCGCCGGGCAGCAGGCCACGCTGCGCGCACAACCAGCCAAACCACTGGTTGCCGATGGCCACGTGGCCGATTTCATCGCGCAAGATCACATCGATGATCTGGGCGCCCGCGCGGTCGCCTGCCGACTGCAGTTTGTGGCGCACCGCGGGCGACGCGTCGAGGCCGCGGGCCTCCAGGATGCGCGGCACCACGGCCAGTCGGGCCAGCAGGTCGGCCTGGGTACGCCGGGCCATGTCCCACAGGCCTTCGTGCGCATCGAAATCCCCGTAGCGGTACCCCATGGACTGCAAGTGACGGTGCAGCAGGTCAAAGTGCAGGGCCTCTTCTTGCGCCACGCGCAGCCAGTCCAGGTAATACGTCTCTGGCATGCCGGCAAAGCGCCAAATGGCGTCGAGTGCCAGATCCATGGCATTGCATTCGATATGAGCCAGCGCATGGATCAGACTGGCCCGCCCCTCGGGCGTGCCCATCGCCCGCAGAGGCACCTCGCGCGGCGGACGCAGCACCGGGCGCTTGGGCCGCCCCGGCAGGCCCGCCGGCTCGTCCCATTGCGCAGCCGGCTCGATCGCCAAGCCCTGTGGCCAGTGGCGCAGCGCATATGACTTGTCATCGGCATCGCAGATGCGGATCACGTCGAGGGCGTGGCGGCGCAGGCAGGTCATGGCCGCGATGATAAGGGGCGCTTGTGCGGCACCGTTCGGGCGCAGTGGGGAACCTACAATCGCGCCTTCTGTGCACAAGGGAAAGCCATGGCCATCTATCAACTCGGCGATGCCGTTCCGCAGATCCACGAAAGCGCCTGGGTGGCCGAAAGCGCCCAGGTCATGGGCCGGGTGCAACTCGACCAGGATGCGAGCATCTGGTTTGGTGCGGTGCTGCGAGGTGACAACGAGCCCATCCATATTGGGCGGGGCAGCAACATCCAGGACGGCAGCGTGCTGCATTCGGACATGGGTCAGCCGATGACTGTGGGGCCCTATGTGACCGTGGGCCATCAGGCCATGCTGCACGGTTGCACCATCGGCGAGGGCAGCCTGATCGGCATCGGCGCCATCATCCTCAATGGCGCGCGCATCGGCAAGAACTGCCTGGTGGGCGCGGGTGCCCTGGTCACCGAGGGCAAGGAGTTTCCCGATGGCTCCATGATTCTGGGCAGCCCTGCCAAGGTGGTGCGCTCACTGACGCCCGAGCAGATTGCCGGTATCCGGCGCAACGTGCTGGGCTATGTGGACAATGCCCGGCAGTTCAAGTCAGGCCTCAAGCGGATCGCTTGAGCGCGTGTTCGGCTCGCCGGCCGGCCGCTTTGATGCCTCCGGCTTTTTTATGCAAGATCGGGTGCCGATGTCGGAACTCCATAAATTTATTTTTGACGGCATGCCGGTGCGCGGCATGCTGGTGCGCCTGACCGATGCCTGGCAGGAGATCCTCGCGCGGCGCGAGGCCGCGGGTGCCTATCCGCCCGAGGTCGAGCAGCTGCTGGGCCAGATGACTGCGGCCGGCACGCTGATGCAGGGCAATATCAAGTTCAACGGCGCCTTGGTGTTGCAGATTTCGGGCGATGGGCCGCTCAAGCTGGCCGTGGTCGAGGTCCAAAGCGACCTGAGCGTGCGCGCCACCGCCACGCTGGGCCCACAGGGCGCAGCCGGTGTGCAGGCCGGCGCGAGCCTGAGTCAGATGGTCAACGTCAACAACCAGGGGCGTTGCGCGATCACGCTCGATCCGCAGGATCGCCAGCCGGGCCAGCAGCCTTATCAGGGCGTGGTGCCGTTGTTTGGCGACCGGCAGGAAAAGCTCGAAAAAATCAGCGAGGTGCTCGAACACTACATGCTGCAAAGCGAGCAACTCGACACGCGCCTGGTGCTGGCGGCCAACCGCAATCTGGCGGCGGGCCTGCTGATCCAGCGCTTGCCGGTGCTCGGGCAGGGCAATCTGGCAGGTCGCCTGGACCGCGATGCCAATGAGGACCAGATTGGTCGCAGCGAGGATTTCAATCGCATCGCCATGCTGGCGGCCACCCTGCAGCCGCAGGAGTTGCTCGGACTGAGCGCCGACGAGGTGCTCCATCGCCTCTTCTGGGAAGAGCCCATCACCCGCTTCGAGCCGTTGCGCCCACGCTTTGCCTGCAAGTGCTCGCGCCAGCGTGTGACCCAGATGCTGCGCAGCCTTGGGCAGGCCGAGGTGCAATCCATCATTGCCGAGCAGACGCGGGTGGAGGTGGGCTGCGACTTTTGTGGGATCAAGTACCGCTTTGACGCGGTCGATGCGGCCCAGCTGTTTGCCGGCACCTTCGATCAGCCGCCTTCGTCGTCCTTGCAGTAAGCTGCTCTGCGCTCATCAGCCCGACCTTAGCCCGGTTTGAGCAGGCCGGTGAGCAGCCGGTGTTCGCATTCGGGCTCATCGCACGACTCGCAGGCGCTGCGCCAGCCCGGGCGAGCCAGCGTCTGCGCGCCGGCGGGCTTGAGTGCCGCCTGAAGCCGAGACAGGGCCGCCAGCGCCTGCTGCAGCTGCTGTGACACCGGGCCGCGCAGCACGGCAAAGGTCTGGCCCATGGCTTGCAAGTCCTGTCGCAGCTGTTGATGCGCCTGCAGATCGTCCCACTCTGGGGGCAACTGTGGGATCACCTGAGTGCCCAGCGGTGGCGTAGGCTGGCCCGCGCTGTCCCATGCCAGCAGCAGGCACACGCTGGCGCCCTGAGCCGCTTGCGCCTGCGAGTCGGCGATCCAGCTGAAGGCCTGGGGATCGGCTCCGCCGATGCCGGCAATCGTGGCTTCGAGACGCGCCTGGAAGTCCTGGGAGAGCCAAGCCTGATGGCTGAGGATGGCCACCCGCTCGGGCCGGCCAGCATCGACAGGGCGCTTGCCGTCCACCGCCAGGCTACTTGCCGTGGTTGTACTGGACGAAGATCTCGTTGGGCTTGACCATGCCCAATTCGCCGCGTGCCTTCTCCTCGACCATCTCCAAGCCCTCTTTGAGGTCACGCACCTCGGCTGCGAGGCGGTCGTTTTCGGTCTGGGCGCTGAGGTTGCGCGCCTTCGCCTCGTCGAGCCGCACACGCATCTGGCTCACATCGGGAATGCTGCCGCGACCGAACCACAGCTGAGCCTGCAAAATCAGCAGCAGGCCTAGCAAGACGATGGTGAGGGTGCGTTTTTCCATGGCGCAGCAGGGTGTGCGTTCAGCGCAGGTTGTAGAAGGCTTCACGGCCCGGATAGCGAGCGATCTCGCCCAGGTCCTCTTCGATGCGCAGCAGCTGGTTGTACTTGGCCATGCGGTCCGAGCGAGAGAGCGAGCCGGTCTTGATCTGCCCGGCATTGGTGCCCACGGCAATGTCGGCGATGGTGGAGTCTTCGGTCTCGCCCGAGCGGTGGCTGATGACGGCGGTGTAGCCCGCGCGCTTGGCCATCTCGATGGCGGCAAAGGTCTCGGTCAGCGTGCCGATCTGGTTGATCTTAATCAGGATGGAATTGGCAATGCCTTTGTCGATGCCTTCCTTGAGGATCTTGGTGTTGGTGACGAACAGGTCGTCGCCCACCAGTTGCACCTTTTTACCCAGGCGCTCGGTCAGCATCTTCCAGCCGTCCCAGTCGCCCTCGTGCATGCCGTCTTCAATGCTGATGATGGGGTATTGGTCGACCCAGCCGGCCAGCATGTCGGTCCATTGCGAGGCCGACAGGCTCAGGCCCTCACCCTCGAGGTGATATTGGCCGTCGCGGTAGAACTCGCTGGCCGCGCAATCGAGGCCCAGCGCGATCTGCTCGCCGGCAACAAAGCCGGCCCGCTCGATAGCTTGAAGGATCATCTCGATGGCCGCAGCATGGCTGGGCACGTTGGGGGCAAAGCCGCCCTCGTCGCCGACGGCCACGCTCATGCCCTTGTCGTGCAGGATCTTCTTGAGCGCATGAAACACCTCGGCGCCGTAGCGGATCGCCTCGCGCAGGCTCGGGGCGCCGACCGGAATGATCATGAGTTCTTGCAGGTCGAGGTTGTTGTTGGCGTGCGCGCCGCCGTTGACCACGTTCATCATGGGCACGGGCATCTGCATGCCGCCCGAGCCGCCGAAGTAGCGGTACAGCGGCAGGCCGGCTTCTTCGGCTGCAGCGCGGGCCACGGCCATGGAGACGGCCAGGGTGGCGTTGGCGCCCAGACGCGACTTGTTGTCGCTGCCATCGAGCTCAATCAGGGTCTTGTCCAAAAAGGCTTGCTCGCTGGCGTCCAGGCCGAGCACCGACTCGGAAATTTCGGTGTTGATGTGTCCAACCGCCTTGAGCACGCCCTTGCCGAGGTAGCGCGAGCTGTCACCGTCGCGCAGTTCAATGGCCTCGCGCGAACCGGTCGAAGCACCCGAAGGCACGGCGGCGCGGCCCATGACGCCCGACTCAAGCAGCACGTCGCATTCGACGGTGGGGTTGCCGCGGCTGTCGAGGATTTCGCGGCCGACGATGTCAACAATGGCACTCATGAAACTTTCTTTCTTGTCAAACAGATCGATGAAGCGTACAGACGGACTCAAGTGCCCTCGACCAGCACCATGCGCATGACGGCCGCGCCCTGGCGGGCCGCTCGGGCGCTGGCGTATTCGGGCGAGGCCTCGAAGCGACGGGCCTGTTCGACTGAAGTGAATTTGAGGATCACCAGGCGTTCGGGCTGCCAGTCGCCCTCGATGACCTCGATGGCACCGCCGCGCACGCACACCTCGGCGTTATAGGTCTGCATGGCCACCGAGGAGAGCTTTTTGTATTCTTCGTATTGCGTCGGGTTGGTGATGCTGACGTGGGCAATGATGTAGGCGCTGGGCATAGTCATTAAGTGTTGAAGTGGTTTTCCAGAAAGCCGGCCTGCTTGGTCACGCGGTCGAGCGCGACCAGAGTTTCAAGCAGGGCAGGCATGTGTTTGAGCGGTACTGCATTGGGGCCGTCGGACCAGGCTTGCTCGGGTTGCGGATGGGTCTCCATGAACAGGCCCGCCACACCGGCAGCCACACCGGCGCGGGCGAGCACCGGCACCATCTCTCTTGCGCCGCCACTGCTGCTGCCCAGACCGCCGGGCTTTTGCACCGAATGGGTGACATCGAACACCACCGGCGCGCCGCTGCTGCGCATTTGGGCCAGGCTGGCCATGTCGGCCACCAGGTTGTTGTAGCCAAAGCTCACGCCGCGCTCGCAGGCCAGGAATCGGTCGGCAGACAGGCCGGCCTCGAGCGCTGCCGCACGGGCCTTGTCGATCACGTTCTTCATGTCCCAGGGCGCGAGAAACTGCCCCTTCTTGATGTTCACCGGCTTGCCCGATCGTGCCACGGCGGCAATGAAATCGGTCTGCCGGCACAAAAAGGCGGGCGTTTGCAGTACGTCGACCACACTGGCCACCTCGGCCACCTGATCGGCTTCATGCACATCGGTGAGCACCGGCACGCCAATTTGGCGGCGCACCTCGTCGAGTATCTTCAGGCCAGCCTCGAGGCCGACACCGCGCTGGCTGGTGCCGGAGGATCGGTTGGCCTTGTCGAAGGAGCCCTTGTAAATCAGCGGGATGCCCAGGGCGGTGCAGCTGTCCTTGAGTTGGCCGGCCACGTCCAGCGACAGTTGCAGGCCCTCGATCGAGCAGGTGCCTGCAATAAGAAAAAAGCGCTGCTGCAGGCCGACCTCAAAGCCACACAGCTTCATGCCACCACTTTCAGCGTCTTGCCGCTGTCGCGGTGGTCCAGCGCCGCCTTGATGTAGGAGTTAAACAGCGGATGGCCGTCCCAGGGGGTGGACTTGAATTCCGGGTGGAACTGCACACCCATGAACCAGGGGTGCAGGCTTTGCGGCAACTCGACGATTTCAGTGAGCTGTTCGCGCTGGGTCAGCGCCGAAATCACGAGACCCGCTGCGCGCAGCTGCTCAAGATAGTGGACGTTGGCCTCGTAGCGGTGGCGATGGCGTTCAGTGACCACGCTGCCGTAAATCTGGTGGGCCAGCGTGCCGGCGCTGACGTCCGAGCTCTGGGCGCCCAGCCGCATGGTGCCGCCGAGGTCAGACTTTTCGCTGCGGGTCTTGATCGTGCCATCAGCGTCTTGCCACTCGGTGATCAGGGCAATGACCGGATGCGGGCTTTGCGGTTCGAATTCGGTTGAATTGGCATCGGCCAGTCCGGCCACATGGCGCGCAAACTCGATCGTGGCCACCTGCATGCCCAGGCAGATGCCCAGGTAGGGCACCTTGTTTTCACGCGCAAAACGCGCAGCGCAGATCTTGCCCTCAATGCCCCGCTTGCCAAAGCCGCCAGGCACCAAGACGGCGTCAAACCGTGCCAGCTGAGAGGCGTTGTCGGGCGTGAGGGTTTCCGAGTCGACGTATTCGATCACCACCCGGGCGTGGTTCTTCATGCCGGCATGGCGGATCGCCTCGTTGAGCGATTTGTAGCTGTCTGACAGGTCGACGTACTTGCCGACCATGGCAATCTTGACCTCGTTTTGCGGGTGCTCGGTCTCATAGACCAGCTCGTCCCAGCGCGAAAGGTTGGCCGGCGGCGTGTTGAGCCTGAGCTTGTCGCAGATCAGGCCGTCCAGACCCTGCTCGTGCAGCATGCGTGGCACCTTGTAGATGGTGTCGACGTCCCACATCGAGATCACGCCCCACTCGGGCACGTTGGAGAACAGAGAAATCTTGGCGCGCTCCTCGTCGGGGATGCGGCGATCGGCCCGGCACAAGAGCGCATCGGCCTGGATGCCGATCTCGCGCAGCTTTTGCGCGGTGTGCTGGGTCGGCTTGGTCTTGAGTTCGCCTGCCGCGGCAATCCAGGGCACGTAGCTCAGGTGCACGAAGGCGGTGTTGTTGGGCCCGAGCTTGAGGCTCATCTGGCGCACGGCCTCCAGGAAGGGCAGCGATTCGATGTCGCCTACCGTCCCGCCGATCTCCACGATCGCCACATCGACCGCGTCAGCCGTGCCGACGCCCGCACCGCGCTTGACGAACTCCTGGATCTCATTGGTGATGTGCGGGATGACCTGCACCGTCTTGCCCAGGTAGTCGCCGCGGCGCTCTTTTTCGAGCACGCTCTTGTAAATCTGGCCGGTGGTGAAGTTGTTGGTGCGACGCATGCGCGTCGTGATGAAGCGCTCGTAGTGGCCCAGATCGAGATCGGTTTCCGCACCGTCGTCGGTGACGAAGACCTCGCCGTGCTGGAACGGCGACATCGTGCCCGGATCGACGTTGATGTAGGGATCGAGCTTGATCAGAGTGACTTTGAGGCCTCGCGATTCAAGAATCGCAGCAAGGGAGGCTGAGGCGATTCCCTTGCCCAGGGAGGACACCACACCGCCGGTGACGAAGACAAATTTGGTCATGTCAGGAAGGAACCGCAAGTTCCTTGAGGTGGTAACGGTCGATTATAGGCAGAGCCCGCGGCCGCGGGCGAGGTTTGGGCCGTCAAGCCGGC
>CANHDQ010000100.1 GCA_947459405.1 Comamonadaceae bacterium | reverse complement strand
GCGCCCAGGGCGGCGCGGCTGTCGGCCACCTGCAGTCCCGGCAAGCCGGCAGCCTGCAAGCCCTGCTCGGCCAGCGCAGCAACCGCACCGGCCGCCCGGGCCTGCGGCAGAAAATCATGCGCATCAAAACGCTCGCCGCGCAGAGCCACAAACAGATCGCCCGCTTGCAGGCTGCGGCTGTCGGTATGCACCCGCGCAATGCGAATCTGGCCGTCGCCAAGGAGCAGCGAGCCGGGCAAAAGCGCGTGGGCCTGGGCCAGCGACATCATTGTGGGGCCGCCTTTGCGCTGCGCCGCGCCTGCAGCGCCAGCAAGACCTGCTGGCGATCCGAAAAAGGCAGGCGCTGGCCACCGAGCTCCTGGTAGTCCTCATGGCCCTTGCCGGCCACCAACACCACATCGCCATCGCTGGCCTGCTCCAAGGCCTGACCGATGGCCCGCGCGCGATCGGTCTCAATCAGGACGTGGGCCTGCGAAGACAAACCGGTGAGCATCTCCTGCACGATGGCCTGCGCCGGCTCACTGCGCGGGTTGTCACTGGTAAGCACCAGCCGATCGGCGCAACGCTGGGCCGCCGCCGCCATCAAGGGCCGCTTGAGCCGGTCGCGATCGCCGCCGCATCCAAAAACCACCCACAGCCGCCCACCGCGCTCAGTGGCAACCGACCGCAAGGCCAGCAAGGCCTGCTCCAGCGCATCGGGCGTGTGGGCGTAATCGACCACTGCCAAAGGCTGGCCCGAGCCACCGAACGACTCCATCCGGCCGGGTACAGGCGAAATGGCGGCGCAGGCGGCAAGCGCTTGGTCAAAGCTCAAGCCGAGACTGCGCAAGGCGCCCACCACACCGAGCACATTGCCGACGTTGTAGCCGCCAGTGGCCGGCACGCACAAAGTGGCACTGCGCTGGCCTTCGTGCAGATCGAAGGCCATGGCGCTGCCCTGAGCGCGAATCTGGCTGGCACGCAAGCGGGCATCGCCACGGCACGAAAGCGTCCACAGCTGCAAGCCGGTGCGCTGGGCCAGTTGGCGGGCCAGCTCGACCCCCCTGGGATCGTCGACGTTGATCACAGCAGCGCGCAGACCGGGCCAGTCAAACAGCTGCGCCTTGGCCTGCCAGTACGACTCCATGGTGCCGTGGTAGTCGAGATGGTCCTGCGTGAAATTGGTGAAGATCGCCGTGTGAATGGCCAGGCCCGCCAGCCGCGCCTCGGCCAGGCCGATGGAGGAAGCCTCCAGCGCGCAAGCGGCGCAGCCCTCATCGGCCAGGCGCCGAAGCTCGCCTTGGAGCAAGACCGGGTCGGGCGTGGTCAGGCCGTTTGAGGCCATGCGCCCCGGCTCGCCGATGCCCAGGGTTCCCACCACTGCGCAGCGACGGCCCGCAGCAGACAGGGCCTGCGCCAGCCACCAGGCGGTGGTCGTTTTGCCATTGGTGCCCGTGACCGCCAGCACCGGCATGGCCGCGCTGGGCTGGCCATAAAACGTCGCCGCGATCGGGCCGGCGTGAGCCTTCAGGCCGTCGTAGCGGGCCAGACGCACATCCTCAAGGTCCAGGCCCAGGGCCGCGCTGCCCTGCTGCTCGATCAGGCAGGCGCTGGCACCTGCGGCCAGCAGCTGCGGCACGAATCGCCGCGCATCGGTGGCAGCGCCCGGCCAGGCCAGGAAGGCATCGCCACTGCGCACGCGCCGGCTGTCGGCGTGCAGTGCGCCCGCACCGCGCAAGCGCAGCCAGTCGGCCGCCTGCTGCGGAGTGTGCAGCACACTGTTCAAAACGACTCTCCAGTCGCCTTGGCGATGATCTGCGGCTTGACCGCCACATCGGGCGGCAGCCCCATCATGCGCAGCGTCTGCTGCACTGTCTGGGCAAACACCGGCGCGGCCACATCGCCGCCGTAGTAGCGGCCATTGCCCGGCTCATCGATCATGACCGCAACGACGATGCGCGGCTTTTCCACGGGCGCCAGGCCCACGAAGAAGCCACGGTACTTGTTGGTGGCGTAGCCCTTGCCTTCTTGCTTGTGGGTGGTGCCGGTCTTGCCGCCGACCGAGTAGCCGATGGTCTGCGCCTTTTGCGCCGTGCCGCCCGGCTGGGTCACCGAATGGAGCATCTGACGCATGGCCAAGGCATTTTTCTCGCTGAACACCCGCACCCCCGCCACAGGCTCGCTCACCTTGAGCAAGCTCGCCGGTGCCAAGTCGCCATCGCGGGCGAACACGGTGTAGGCGTGCGCCAGCTGAAACAGGGACACCGACAGGCCATAGCCGTAACTCATCGTGGCCTGCTCGATCGGGCGCCAAGTCTTGTAGGGGCGCAGGCGGCCACTGACCGCGCCCGGAAAGGGCAGCTGCGGTTTTTGCCCAAAGCCCGCGCGCGCGTAGTACTCCCACATGTCGCGCGCCGGCAGCTGCATGGCCATCTTGACGGTGCCCACATTGCTCGACTTTTGAATCACCTGCGAGACGCTGATGAGCCCCTGCGGGTGGGTATCGCTGATGGTCGAGCCGGCCAGCGTCATGCGGCCTGGCGCGGTCTGGATCATGGTTTCGGGCTGCACCAGACCCTGCTCGAGCGCTGCCGCCACCGCAAAAGCCTTCATGGTCGAGCCCGGCTCGAAGGTGTCGGTCAGCGCCCGGTTGCGCAGCTGCGCACCGCTGAGGTGAACGCGCTTGTCAGGGGTGTAGCTGGGGTAGTTGGCCAGCGCGAGCACCTCGCCGCTTTGCGCATCGAGCACCACCACGCTGCCGGCCTTGGCCTTGTGCTCGAGCACCGCATCGCGCAGCTTCTGGTAAGCAAAAAACTGCACCTTCGAATCGATGGACAACTGCAGATCGCGCCCGTCCACCGGCGGCACCTGCTCGCCCACGTCCTCGACCACCCGCCCGAGGCGGTCCTTGATCACGCGACGCGAGCCGGCTTGTCCGGCCAGCTGCTTGTCAAAGGCCAGCTCCACGCCTTCCTGGCCAATGTTTTCGACATTGGCAAAGCCCACTACATGGGCGGCAGCCTCGCCATCGGGGTACTGGCGCTTGTAGCCGGCGCGCTGGTAGATGCCCTTGATGCCCAGCGCCGCGATCTGCTTGGCCACCGGCTCGTCGACCTGGCGCTTGAGCCAGACAAAGGTCTTGTCCTCGTCGGACAGGCGCTGCTTGAGATCGGCCAGCGGCACCTCCAGCAAGCGCGCCAGTTCGGCCAGCTGAGCGGGACTGGCCTGCACATCTTCAGGGATGGCCCAGAAACTGGGCGCGGGCACGTTGTAGGCCAACACCAAGCCGTTGCGGTCCATGATGCGGCCCCGGCTGGCCGGCAGCTCCAGGGTGCGGGCAAAGCGCACCTGCCCCTGCTTTTGATAGAAATCGTTGCCCACCACCTGGATGTACGCCGCCCGACCGGCCAGGACCACAAAGCCCAGTGCAATGCCGGCGACGATGAACTTGCTGCGCCACACCGGAGTCGGTGCGGCCAACAGGGGACTGGCGCTGTAGCGCACGCTCTTGCTCATGGCTTAACCCCAGCCGTGGTGTTGGGCAGCGTCACGTACTGGGTGATCGCCGGCGTGACGGTGCGCATCTGCAGCTTTTCCTTTGCCAGGCGCTCGACCCGCAAGGGCGTGGCCTGGCCGCGGGTCTGGGCCTGCAGACTCTCGTGGGCCGCCTCAAGCCTGTAGGTCTGGGCAGCGGCCTTCTCGAGCTCGACGTACAAACGGCGCGACTCGTACTGCACATGCACCAGGTACAGGGCCGTGGCCAGCACCGCCAGGGTCAACGCCAGATTGAGCCGCATCAGAGCGTCTCCGTGCGTTCGGCCACACGCATCACGGCACTTCGTGCGCGCGCGTTGGTGGCAATTTCGGCCTGCGACGGCTTGATGCGATCGATCAACCGCAGACGCATGAGCTGGGGCGCTGCCATGGGCGCGCGGCGGTCGAACACCTGGCGCGCATGGGCGGCCATGAACTGCTTGACAATGCGATCTTCGAGAGAGTGAAAGCTGATCACGACCAGTCGACCTTGTGGTTTCAACACCTGCAGCGATGCCTCTAGGGCTTGCTGCAACTCTTGCAGCTCGGCGTTAATGAAAATCCGAAAAGCCTGAAACGTGCGCGTGGCCGGGTCTTTGCCAGCCTCGCGGGTCCTGACCGCGCCAGCCACGACCTGGGCCAATTGAGCGGTGCGCTCCAAGGGCCCGTGCTGCTGCCGCCAACGATCAATCGCCTTTGCAACCGCCCCAGCAAACCGTTCTTCGCCGTAATCACGAATCACCTCGGTCATCTGCGCCACACTGGCCTGCGCGAGCCACTGCGCCACGCTCTGCCCACGCGTAGGGTCCATGCGCATGTCCAGGGGCCCGTCTTGGCGAAAGGAAAAACCGCGGCTGGCGTCGTCGATCTGGGGCGAGCTCACACCCAGATCCATCAACAGCCCATCGGCGCTGGCCGGGGGCAATTGCGCCAATTGCACAAAGCCTTCGTGGCGCATGGAAAACCGCGCATCCTGCGCGGCCAGCTGCGCGCCCACCGCAACGGCCTGCGGATCCTTGTCGAAGGCCAGCAAGCGACCGGTGCTCGAGAGCATCGAGAGGATGCGCCGCGCATGCCCGCCCCGGCCGAAGGTGGCGTCGATGTAGTGCCCGTGCGGATGCACAGCGAGGGCCTCGACGGCCTCGTTGAGCAAGACGGTTTGATGTTCCCATGGGCCTTGCACCGTCGCGTCTTCAGAAAGAGAAGTCCTTGAAAACATCGGGCATCTGGGCCTTCATCTGCTCGGCCTCCTGGGCCGCATAGGTGGCAGCGTCCCACAACTCAAAATGCCCGCCCATGCCCAGCAGCACCGTCTCGCGGCTCAAGCCGGCCGCGGCGCGCAACTCGGGTGAGACCAGCACGCGGCCGCTGGCATCCATCTCCACGTCCATGGCATTGCCCAGAAAGATGCGCTTCCACCACTGCGCCTGCATGGGCAGCGCCGCGATGCGCTCGCGAAACTTTTCCCACTCTGGGCGGGCGAAGATCATCAGGCAGCCGTGGGGGTGCTTGGTCAGGGTCAACTGCCCCGCCGCAGTGGCCGCCAGCACATCGCGGTGCCGGGTGGGCACAGCCAGGCGACCCTTGCTGTCAAGAACGATGGACGACGCACCCTGAAACACCAGACCAACCCTCAGTTCAGCATTTTTCCCACAAAAATGCACTTTTCACCACTTTAACAGGAAAGCGGCGGTCCACAAGGGTTTAAGAACAAAAATTTTTCAATGAAATCAAGTACTTAGAGCCAGTCCTAGACACTCTTTTACATTAAAAAGTTGTTTTAAATGAAGTACTTAGCGAAGTCAATGAAAGTGCTTTGCGAGACGAAACCCTTGACAAAGGCCCTTTCGAGGACACTGTCGTCGGGCTTGTTCCAGGGTTTTTCCCGGGGCTGGTCTTGCCGCGCTTGTTCTGGGGTACTTTTTTGGCAGGCGCGGCAGCGCGCGGCGGTCGGCCAAGCAGCCGACAGGTCCTGCGGCGCCTGGCCCCGGGGCGCCAGACCTCAAAAAACGGGCAAACGCCTGCCTGCCCGCCCGCCCGGCCTCAGTCGCCGAACATTTTCTGCTTGAGTTCGCGCCGCTGCTGGGCCTCAAGGGACAAGCTGGCGGTCGGACGGGCGA
Source organism: Comamonadaceae bacterium (assembly GCA_947459405.1). Lineage (GTDB taxonomy): Bacteria > Pseudomonadota > Gammaproteobacteria > Burkholderiales > Burkholderiaceae_C > Polaromonas. The sequence goes on along the minus strand of CANHDQ010000100.1, from coordinate 4,180 downwards.
TCAGCCGGGCGACACCGATGGCCTCCCCTGTCTCGTCGCAGTAACCGTAGTCACCCGCATCGATGCGGGCGATTGACTGCTCGATCTTTTTGAGCAGCTTGCGCTCGCGATCGCGGGTACGCAGCTCTAGCGCATGCTCTTCTTCGATGGTGGCGCGGTCAGCAGGATCGGGCACCACCACCGTGTCTTCACGCAAGTGCTCGGTGGTCTCGCCGGCACTGTTGTGAATGTCCTGTTTGAGCTTGAACAGTTTGAGTCGGAAAAAAGCCAGCTGCGCATCGTTCATGTACTCGCTGTCGGGCATGGACTTGACTTCTTCGTCGCTCAACTCTTCAGGGCGTTTGGTCTTCCAGTTATTGGCCAATTTCGGGTCCTTGCGTATGACCGCCGCGGCGGGCGGCGGTGCGGTCAGTCGCTCGGTGGCCGACACATAGCTGGCCTTGGCGGCATCAGGCGAATGGGTCGGGACCACCGGCGTGGGAGCCGGCACCAAAGCGGCGCGGCTCTTGGATTTACGGGTCGGTGCTGCCGGCGCTGCAGTCGGCGCTTGCGGCGCCGGCTCGGCCACAACGGGCTTGGCCACCACCGGGGCCCCGGCCTTTGCGGCGGGCTTGGCCACTGGCTTGCCAGCTGGTTTGGCGGCGGGTTTCGCAACTGGCTTGCCCGCTGGTTGGGCCGCAGCCCTGACCGGTGGCTTGGCCACAGGCTTGATGGGAGGTTTGGCGCCCGCTGACTTGGCCGTCGGCTTGGCTTGTGCCTTGGACGCGGGTTTGGGCACGGGCTTGGACGCCGCCTTGGCAGCAGACTTGGTGGCAGTCTTGGGCACAGACTTGGCCGCAACTTTCGAGGCCGGCTTGGCGGCTGGCTTAACTGACTTGGCCGCAGGCTTGACAGGCTTGGCGGCCTTGGCCGACCCCTTGACCGATGCCTTCACTGATGCCTTCACTGATGCCTTGACGGTCGCCTTGGTCCCGGCTTTGGACGATACCTTAGGCGATGGCTTGGCGGCGGGCTTGGAGGCAGCCTTGGGAGCAGGCTTCGAACTGGGCTTTGAGGCCGACTTTGAGGCCGACTTTGAGGCAGGCTTGACCTTGGCCTTGGCCTTGGCCTTGGCCTTGGCCTTGGCCGACGAAGCCGCTGCCATTGGGCGCTCTGAGAGGCCGGGGGCCGCCACGGCGTGGGGCTGTTTGGAGTGTGCGGGAGCGTTCATGGGCGGTCTCCTGTGCTGCAGGCTGGGGCATGACAGGGCATCGTCAGCGATCTGCCCACGCTGCCAGGCGTGGACGTCTCAGCCAGATGACGCCGAAACATCTGCTCATGCATGGCCAGCCTCTCTTTGCTCAATGGTGCGTTGCTCGCCTGTGCGACTTGGGCCGGCTTGCTGCGCAAGCGCGGCGCTGCGAAAACCAGGACGGGTGTCCGAGTAGGGGCGCGATTGTAGCGGCGCAATGGCGCCCCATGTCGCCGCCTTGGCTCCAGGCGTGGCCCACAGCGCGAACGGGCAGGCGCTCAAACCAGGCACTGCTCCAGACCCTGCAAAAAAATATCACGGGGCAGGTCGATCCCGATGAACACCATCTTGCTCTGGCGCTGCTCACCGGCACCCCAGGCAGGCCCAAGGTCGCTGCCCATGAGCTGGTGCACCCCCTGAAAAATCACTTTGGACTCGGTGCCCTGCATGTTCAAGACGCCCTTGTAGCGCAGCATCCGGGGGCCGTAGATGTTGACGACCGCGCCCAGAAAGTCCTCTAGCTTGGCCGGGTGAAAGGCGCGCTCGGACCTGAACACAAAGCTCTTGACATCATCGTCATGGCGGTGATGGTGGGCGTGCGAGGGATGGTCGCAGTGCTCGCCATGATCGTGATCATGGTCGTGGTCATGGCCGTCTTCTTTGAGAAAGTCGGGGTCGATGTCGAGCTTGGCGTTGAGGTTAAAGCCGCGCAGGTCAAACACCTCGCTGACCGCCACCTCGCCAAAATGCACCGTGCGCTGCGGCGCGCGCGGGTTCATGTGCGAGATACGGTGCTGCAGCTGCTGCAACTGCTGCGCGCTGACCAGATCGCTCTTGCTGATGAAAACCTGATCGGCAAAACCGATCTGGCGGCGCGCCTCCTGGCGCTCATCGAGCTGGGTCTGCGCGTGTTTGGCGTCCACCAAGGTGACGATGGCGTCGAGCAAAAACTGCTCGGCAATCTCCTCGTCCATGAAGAAGGTCTGCGCCACCGGACCGGGGTCGGCCAAACCGGTGGTCTCGACCACCACCCGCTCGAAGTCGAGCAAGCCCTTGCGCTTTTTGGCGCCCAACAGCTGCAAGGTGGCCCGCAGGTCCTCGCGGATGGTGCAGCAGATGCAGCCGTTGCTCATCTGCACGATGGTCTCCTGGGTGTCGGACACGAGGATCTCGTTGTCGATGTTTTCCTCACCGAATTCGTTTTCGATGACAGCGATCTTGTGCCCGTGGGTCTCGGTCAGCACACGCTTGAGCAGCGTGGTCTTGCCCGAGCCCAGAAAACCGGTGAGGATGGTGACAGGGATGAGGCTCATGTTGGGAGTATTTTCTGGGCGTTCGGGTGGGGTCGCCTGCGCGGCCCGTGTCATGGGCCAAGCCGGTGCCCGGCGAGCGCCCCCCTCGCAAAGGGGCCAGTGTAGTGCGAGCTGACGCGGGCCGCCCAGCTCAGCCTTGAGGCCGCTGACGCCGGCCTTGGCCTTTAAGGCTTGCGCACCACCGTCAGGCCCTTGAGGTATTCGCCCTCGGGAAAGCGCAGCGTCATCGGATGGTCGGGGGCGCCACCGAGGCGCTCGCAAATGAACGCATCGACGCCCGCATCGGCGCCAGCCGAGGCCACGATCTTGTGAAACAAGTCGGCGCTGATGCCGCCCGAGCAGGAAAACGTCATCAGCAAGCCCCCCGGTTGCAGCAGTTGCAAGGCCAGGCGATTGAGGTCCTTGTAGGCCCGCGCCGCCCGCTCGGCATGGGCCACGGTCGGGGCCAGCTTGGGCGGATCGAGCACGATGGCGTCAAAGCGCCGGCCTTGCTGCATAAACTGGCGCAAGCTGGCATTGACATCGGCATCGAGCATCTCGGCGCGCTCAAGGGGCAGACCATTGAGCTGCACATTGGCCAGCGCCTGCTGCAACGCCGGCGCCGACGAGTCGATGGACAGCACATGGCCGGCGCCACCGGCCAGGGCCGCCACGGTAAAGCCGCCGGTGTAGCAAAAACAGTTGAGCACCGAGGCAAAGCCGCGCTGGCGCGTCCACTGAAAAAACCGTTGCCGACTGTCGCGCTGATCCAGGTAAAAGCCGGTTTTGTGACCGCGCGCAATGTCGAGGCCCAAGCGCCAGCCATGCTCGCGGATCACGCGCTGCGTCGAACCCTCGCCGGCCAGCCAGCCGCAGGTTTCCTCCAGCCCCTCAAGCTGACGCACGCTGGCGTCAGATCGCTCGTACAGGTGCTGCAGGCCAGTGCGCTCGAGCAAGGCGCTTGCAATCACCGATTTCCAGCGCTCGCTGCCGCAGCTGGTGAACTGGGCCACCAGCACATCACCGTAGCGATCGACCACCAGACCGGGCAGGCCATCAGACTCGCCATGGACCAGCCGCACACCGTCGCTTTGGATATCGAACAGATCGCGCGCAGACACCGCGCGGTCGATGAGCCCGGCGACAAAGGCCGCGTCGATGCGCTGGGCCTCGTCAAAGCTCCACACCCGCGCCCGGATGCGCGAGCGCGGGCTGAAAGCGGCCCAGGCCAAAAAGCGCCCCTCGTGCGACTCGATGCGCACCGTCTCGCCGCTGTCGGCGCCGCCGCGCGCGATGGCCCCGTCAAACACCCAGGGGTGCTTGCGCAGCAAAGACTTTTCTTTGCCCGCATGCAGTCGTATGGATTTCATGGCGCCATTGTCGCGCCCCGGCGCGGCACGCGGCCGCCTCAAGCCCACTTGGTGCAGGCGCGCTACTTCTTGGCCTGCGCCCGCGGATGGGCCGCGTCGTAGATCTTGGCCAGATGCTGAAAATCGAGCCGGGTGTAAACCTGGGTGGTGCTGATGTTGGCGTGGCCCAGCAGCTCCTGCACCGCACGCAGGTCGCCACTGGACTGCAGCACATGGCTGGCAAAAGAATGGCGCAGCATGTGCGGATGCACCGGGGTGGCCAGACCCGCGGCCAGGGAGCGGCGCTT
>CANHDQ010000099.1 GCA_947459405.1 Comamonadaceae bacterium | reverse complement strand
ACCGTGGCTGTCCAGCCCTTGCTTGCGCTCAAGCTCAGGCGACGCGGCAAGGTCGAGCCCGGTTATCTGGAGAATGTTCCCGAGCGCTTCGGTCACTACAGGCAGCCGCCCGAGACCGTCGGCCAGCGGATATGGATCCACGCCGTGTCCTTGGGAGAGACACGCGCCGCTGCGGTGCTCATCAAGGCTTTGCGCCAGCAGCGGCCAGACCTGCGCCTGCTGCTCACGCATGGCACGGCCACCGGTCGGGCCGAGGGCCTGGCGCTGCTTCGCGAGGGCGACGTGCAAGTCTGGCAGCCCTGGGACACGCCGCAGGCCACGCGGCGCTTTCTGGCCCACTTTCGCCCCGCCCTGGGCGTGCTGATGGAGACGGAGGTCTGGCCCAACCTGATGGCCCAGGCTGGCGCTGCAGGTGTGCCGATGGCACTCGTCAATGCCCGCCTGTCCGAGCGTTCTCTGCGGAGCGCCTTGCGTTGGGCCGCTCTGGCGCGCCCGGCCTATGGCCAGCTGAGCCTGGTGTTGGCGCAGAGCCAGGCCGACGCGCAGCGTTTGCGCACCTTGGGCGCGCCGGTGCAGGCGGTGCTGGGCAATCTGAAGTTTGATGCCGATCCGGATCGGGCGCAGTGCGAGCTCGGTCTGGGCCGCCGTGCGGCTCTGAGCCGGCCGGTGCTGATGTTGGCCAGCTCGCGCGAGGGAGAGGAGAGGGCGCTGCTCCAGGCTTTGTCGCGGCTGCCCAGGCCTTGGGCGTTTGAGGTGCTGATCGTGCCGCGCCACCCGCAGCGCTTTGAAGAGGTCGCCGCTGCAATTGAAGCCCACGGTTTTGACTGTTCGCGCCGATCGCAGTGGGGTGCAGACCTGTCGGCCTTCGCGCCGGTGGGCGAAGGCCGCATTTGGCTGGGCGACTCTATGGGCGAGATGGCGTTTTACTACAGCCTGGCCAGTGTGGCGCTGCTCGGCGGCAGCTTTGCCCCCCTGGGCGGGCAGAACTTGATCGAGGCGGCCGCTTGTGGCTGCCCGGTGGTGATGGGCCCGCACACCTTCAATTTTGCCGAGGTGGCTGAGCAGGCTTTGGCTGAAGGGGCGGCCTGGCGCGCGGAGGATTGGCACCAGGCGCTGCAACAGGCCAGCGATCTCCTCGGCCCTGACCACGGCGAGAAGGTGACTCGGGCTCGTGAGTTTGCCCTGCGACATCAGGGCGCGGCGCGCTCAAGCGTCGGCCATCTGCTGGCCTTGCTGCATCCTGCCGCGTCGCTCAGGGGCGGGCCAGAATCTTGTTGATGGTCTGCAGATCGCCCACATTGAGGCCGCCTGAGGCCTGACGCAGCCGCAGCACACCCACCAGCACGTCGTAACGGGCCAGGGCCAGATCGCGCCGGGTCTGAAACAACTGACTCTGGGCATCGAGCACGTCGAGGTTGATGGTCACGCCCACCTGATAGCCCAGCTTGGTCGAATCTACGAGGCTTTGCGACGAGGTTTCAGCGGCCTGCAAGGCCTTGACCCGGCTTTGCCCCGACATCACGTTGAAAAACGCCGCCCGGGTGCTTTGCGCCACCGTGCGTTTGGCGTTTTCCAGGTCGCTGCTGGCCTTCTCGCCGAGCGCCAGGGTTTCCTTGATGCGGTTTTCGGTGGCATAGCCGGCAAACAGCGGCAGGTTAAAGCTCAGACCCACCACGGTCGCGCTGGAGCGTCGGGTCACCGTGCTCGAGGCGGTGCCGTTGGGTGTTTGGGTAAAGCTTTGGCTGGCCGTGGCATCCAAGGTGGGCTTGTGGCCGGCTTGGGCGCGCACCACTTCAAGCCGTGCGATCTCGAGGCTTGTTTGGGCGCCGCGCACGCTCGGGTGCTGGTTCTGGGCGTCCTGCACCCAGCCGTTGACGTCGCCCTCGACGACCGGCAGCACCACCGGCGTGGCCAGGGGCTGGGGCCGGGTGCCCGCACGCCCGACCAGTTGGTCGAGCGCCAAGCGGCGCACCGCCAGATCGTTCTCAGCCTGAATCTGCGCGGCCTGGATGCGGTCGAAGGCAGCCTGCGCCTGGCGCGTGTCAACGATGGTCGAGGTGCCCACTTCAAAGCGCCGCTTGGCGGCCGCCAACTGCTCGGAGACGGCCGTCCTCTGGGCCTGCACCGCCGTCAAATTGTCCTGAGCCGCCAGCACATCAAAGTAGGCCTGGCTGGTGCGCAAGATCAGCTCCTGCTCGGCCACTTCCAGCTGCGCCTTGGCCAACTCGACCCGCTGCATCGCCTGGTCGTAGGCAGCCCGGTTGGCGGGTCGGTACAGCGGTTGGCTGGCACTTGCGCTCAGACTTTGGGTCTGAAACCCCCGGTTGCTGGCTTGCAATGCAGCCACCTGGGCCGCGGTGGCCGAGGAGTTGGCACCTAGATTCTGGTCGGTGTAGGTCACCCCGGCCGACAAATTGGCCGAGGGGCGCACACCGGATTTGCTTTGTTCAGCACTGGCCAGAGTGGCCTCGAACTGCAGCTTGGCCGACAGATAGCCGGCATCGTAGCCGCGTGCCGACTCGTAGAGCTCGAGCAGCGACTGCGCTTGCGCCGCACTGCCCCAGCTGCCGATCACGGCGGCGCACAGCAAGGCCAGAGGTGCGAATCCGGATCGCGAGCGTCGGGAGTGTTTCATGGGCATCCTGGCTTGGGTTGCGGATCAATAACGCGGTACGGTCGGATCGACCGCGCTCGACCACGCATCAATTCCACCCTGTAGATTAACCACTTCGGCAAATCCCTGCTGCTGCAGATAGCGGGCCACCTGCAGGCTGCGCATGCCGTGGTGGCAAAGGCAGGCGATCGGACGGTTCGGGTCGAGCTCTTGCCAGCGGGTCGGAACCTCGCCCATGGCGATGACTTTGAGCTCGAAGCCGTTGGCCTTGACCGACGCCGCCTGGACCTCCCAGGGCTCACGCACATCGAGCACGATCGGCTCGGCGTGGCCTTGGCGCCACTGCTCGAAGTCGCTGGGATGAAGCTGCATCACCATAAATGCTAGAAGCGAAAGGCCGAGGGTTGCGGGAAATGTTGCAGCCGTGGCGCGACGGTTTCCCAGCGTTGTTCGGTGCGCCAGGCCTGCTCGCCGACGCGGGTGAGCAAGGTGGCACTCATTACGGGTTCGGCTCCGATGATGGCTGCCAGGCGCCCGCCCGGGGCCAGCAGACCTTTGAGGTGTTCGGGCAGCTCGGCGACCGAGCCACTGATCACGATCACGTCGAAGGGGCCGGCCAGCTGCGCGTCGGCCAGCGGCTTGGCGCCGTTGGCCACAAGCACCTGCGCGTTGTGGATGCCCGCTTGCTGCAAGTTTTCGCGCGCCATCGTGGCCAGACTCGGCTCGATCTCCAGGGTGATCACCTGCGCGGCCCGATGGGCCAGCAGCGCGGCCATATAGCCGCTGCCAGCGCCGATCTCGAGTACTTTTTCATGCTTTTGGACGGCCAGGTCTTGCAGCAGCCGCGCTTCGACCTTGGGCGAGAGCATGCACTGGCTGGGATGGCTGTGCGGCGGCAGCGGGATCTCGAGGTCGGCAAACGCGAGGTCGCGGTGTATCTTGGGCACGAAGTCTTCGCGTCTGACCATGGCCAGCAGGGACAGCACCTGGGTGTCGAGCACCTCCCAGGGGCGGATCTGCTGCTCGATCATGTTAAAGCGTGCTTGTTCCAGGTTCATGGCCAAAGTCCGGGGCGCGGTGCAGTCGGTGTTGTGGGATGCGATTGTGAATTTTAGCCCTTGATGCCATCGCCGGGCGCAGCAGCGCGCCAGCGGCGGCGCAACCATTGGGCCAGGTCATCGAGGTAGCAGTAGGCCACGGGCACGACGACCAGCGTGAGCAAAGAGGAGGTGATGACGCCGCCAATGACGGCCTGCCCCATCGGCGCGCGTTGCTCCGAGCCTTCGGTCAGCGCAAATGCCAGCGGGACCATGCCAAAAATCATCGCCAAGGTGGTCATGAGGATGGGCCGCAGCCTGACCTTGGCTGCCATCAGCAAGGCCTGGCTGCGCTCCATGCCCTGCTCGCGCGCGCGGATCGCGAAATCGACCAGCAAGATGGCGTTCTTGGTCACCAGCCCCATGAGCATGACCACGCCGATGACCGAAAACATCGACAGGGTCGAGCCGAACATGAGCAGGGCCAGCACCACCCCGATGAGCGTCAACGGCAGCGAGGTCATCAAGGCCATGGGCTGCAAAAAGCTCTTGAACTGGCTGGCCAGAATCATGTAGATGAAGAGTACGGCCAAAAACAGCGAGGAAAGCGCATAGCCAAAAGACTCTTGCATGTTCTTGGTCGAGCCGCCAAAGCGCCAGCTGTAACCGGGCGGGAATTCGATCTGCTTGAGCGCAGCGGTGATGTCGGCCGACACCTCGCCAACCGAGCGGCCATAGACGTTGCCGCTGATCGCGACCTCACGCGCGAGATCGCGCCGGTTGATCTGGTTCGGCCCGGTCGAGGCCTCGACGCGCGCCACCTGCTCGAGGCGGATGATGCGGGCGTCGGCACCGCTGACAAGCAAAGGCAGTCTCTCGAGGTCGGCGGCGGCATCTCGGGCGCTCGGCTCGAGCCGCACGTTGATGTCGTAGGTCTGGTCGTCGGCAGCGCGCCAAGTGCCCACGTTCTGACCGGCGATCAGCAGGCGCAGGTGGTTGGCGACCTGGCCCACGGACAAGCCCAGGTCGGAGGCGACCTCGCGCGCAACCACCACGTTGAGCGTCGGCTTGTCGGGCTTGACGCTGGAGTCCAGATCGACCAGACCCGCGATGCCCGCCACGCGCTGGCGGACCTGCTGCGACAGCCGCTCAAGCTCGCGCAGGTCGGCTCCTTGCAGCGAGAACTCGATCTGCTTGTTGCCCCCGACGCTGTCAGTCAGTCCGGCCTGGGTCACGGTGATGCCTGGCACCTGGCGCAGGCGTTCTCGCAGTGCGGCTGACATCTGGTCGGCGTTGCGCGTGCGCTGGTCCCGGTTGACCAGTCGCACATACATCGTGGCGTACATCTTGCCTTGCGCGCTGCCGCTGTTGATGGTGGTGACGGTGTAGCGCACCTCGGGGAACTGGCGCACGATGGCGTCGACCTGCCGCGCCTTGGCTTCGGTGTGCTCGACCGAGGAGCCCACTGCGGTATGGAAGTTGACGGTGGTTTCGGAAAAGTCGGCCTTGGGCACGAACTCGGTGCCCAGCAGCGGCACCATCAGGACGCTGCTGACAAAGACGGCCAGCGCCATCAGCAGGGTCGCGAGCTTGTGCGCCAGCGACCAGCGCAGCAGCGCCTGGTAACCGTCGGCCAAGCGATCGGTGGCGCGATCGAACCAGCCGGTGACGCGCCCGATGCTGCGGTCGTACAGGCTTGAGCCCGGCGGCTTGCCGTGCGCGTCGATGGCCGGGTCGTGCCAGATCGACGAGAGCATGGGGTCGAGGGTGAAGCTGACGAACATCGAGATCAGCACCGCCGCCACGATGGTGATGCCAAACTCATGGAAGAACTTGCCGATGATCCCGCCCATAAAGCCGATCGGCAAAAACACGGCCACGATCGAAAACGTGGTGGCCAGCACCGCCAGCCCGATTTCTTGCGTCCCTTCAAGCGAGGCCTGGTAGGCGTTCTTGCCCATCTGCACATGGCGCACGATGTTCTCGCGCACCACGATGGCATCGTCGATCAGCAGGCCCACGCACAGACTCAGGGCCATCAGCGTGATCATGTTGATCGTAAAGCCGAAGGCGTGCATGAACAAAAAGGTGCCGATGATGGAGATGGGCAGCGTAAGCCCCGTGATGACCGTCGAGCGCCAGGAATTGAGGAACAGAAAGACGATCAGCACGGTCAGGAAGGCGCCTTCGATGAGCGTGCGCCGCACGTTGTCGACCGCCACGCGGATCGGCCGCGATGCATCGAGCACCGGCTCGAGCGTCACGCCCGGCGGCGCGAGCGCGGAGATTTCCTTGAGCGTCTTGTTGAGCCCATCGACCACATCGATGGTGTTTTCGTCCTGCGCTTTTTGCACATTAAGCAGCAGGGTGCGCTGTCCGTTGCGCAGCGCCAGGGTCTCGGTTTCTTGCGCGCCGTCCTTAATCTGGGCCACTTGGCCCAGCGTGATGGCGGTGCCGCCCCGGCGCGCGACGATGAGCTTGGCGAAATCTTCTGGCCGCTGCACCCGTGCCTCGATCTTGACGGTGCGCTCCTGCGTCAGCGACCGCACTGCGCCCAGGGGCAAGTCCTGGTTCTCGCTGCGCAGGGCGTTGGCCACCTGTTCGGCCGAGACGCCCAGCGCCTCCATGGCCTGCGGCCTGAGGTAGATGTTGATTTCGCGTCGGCTGGCGCCGACGAGGGTGACCGAGCCGACCCCGCGCACGTTTTCCAGCCGTTTCTTGAGCACCTGCTCGGCCCAGCTGGTCAGCGCCACCGGATCGGCGCCACCGGCCTGCGGCGGCACCACGGCCACCGCCCAGATGGCCCGGCTGGCCGGATCGAAGCGCAGCACCCTGGGCTCTTTGACTTCGGTGCGCAGGCTCGGGCGGATGGCGGCGATCTTCTCGCGCACGTCTTCGGCAGCCTTGCGGCCATTGATGTGCAGCTGAAACTCCACCAGCACCACTGCGGTGCCCTCGTAGCTGCGCGAGGTCAGGGCATTGATGCCGGCGATCGAATTGACGCCCTCTTCGATCTTGCGGGTGACTTCGCTTTCAACGATCTCGGGCGAGGCGCCGGGGTACTCGGCGGTGATGACCACCACCGGGAAATCGACATTGGGAAACTGGTCGACCCGCAGCCGCTGGTATGAAAAAAGCCCCAACACCACGATGGCCAGCATGACCATGGTGGCAAAGACGGGGTTGTGCAGGCTGACGCGGGTAAACCACATGGTCGCTGGGTTCTTGAAAAGCGGGGGGCCTGAGGCAAGCGCCTCAGCGCTTTGGGGCCCCTGCGGCAACCTCGGTCATGCGGGTGGCCAGCCCCGGGCGCAGCAGCCCCACCGAGGCGCGCAGCACCTGGGTGCCCGGCGGCAAATCCACGCCCACCATGACCTCGTCGCCGACGGTGCCGCGTGCGCCGAGCTCGACGGGCTGGTGAACCACCCGACCTTCGCGCAGCATTTGCACATAGGGTGTGGCCTGATCGGTGCGCACCGACGACAGCGGAACGGCCGACACGCGCGTGCTGCCGGTGCCCAGGCTGCCTTGTGCGAACAAGCCCTGGCGCAGCCCGCTGCCCGTTTTGTTGTCAATGACCAAATAGGCCAGCACGCTGCGGCTGGCCGCCTGCGCGCTGGGATTGATGCGCACCAAGCGGGCGTTGACCGGCTGCGGGCTGCCCTCGATTTGCAGTTGTGCGCTCTGTCCCAGCTTGAGCTGCACCGACTGCGCCGCCGCCACGCTCGCTTCGAGCTCTAGGCGGCTGATGTCGACGATCTCGAGCACACGCGTATCGACGCCCAGCCGCTCACCCGGTTGGGCCAGTCGCTGCGACACCTGCCCTGAAATGGGCGCCGTCAGCACCGTGTCGTCCAGGCTCTTGCGCGCCACGTCGGCCGCGGCCAGGGCTGCGCGGTGCTGCGCGTGCGCAGCCTCCAGGTTCGACAGCGACGTCTGCAGTGCGGTTTGCGAAATGAAGTTTTGCGCCACCAGCGCCTTGTTGTTGTCCAACTGCCGCTGCGCGATGTCCACCTGGGCCTTGGCCGCATCGGCTTGTTGCTGCGCCTGCTGCAGGCGTGCCCGGTATTCGGTGGCGTCAATTTGCGCCAGCGTTTGCCCGGCCTTGACCGCGTCACCCTCACGCACGCGCAGGCCTTGCAATTCGCCAGCCACGCGTGCCTTGACCAGCGCCGTGTTGACGGCGCGCAGCGTGCCCGAGACCGGCCAGCCCAGGTTCAGGTCCACCGGCGCCACAGCCACCAGATCGGTGGACGCCAGTTCTGCCACGGCCTCAGGCGGGACCGCCGCGGCCTGCGGCGCGCGGGACTTGCCGAGCCAGCGCACGCCCACGGCGGCCAAAATCAGCGCCAAAGACAGGGCGATCAGCAAGCCGATGAGGCGGCGTTTGGTCATCGGACTTCTTTCTTCGGTTGAGCCGGCGTGGCGGCCAGACCACGGGCGATCAGTTCGGCATGGTGATCAAGGTAGGTCACAGGATCGAGGGTCATGAAGTTTTGGGTACAGGCGTTACCGCTTTGGCGTGAAAGGGCGAGAAACACCATGACGGAGACCACGCCCTGCACCGCGTGCTCGACGCAAACGCGGCGAAACTCGCCGCGTTCGATGCCGCGTTCGATCAGGCGGCGCAGGATCAGTTGGCCCGGCACGATCACTTCATGATGAAAGAACTCGGCCATTTCGGGAAAATTGTGCCCTTCACTGATCATCAGTTTGCTGATGCCCGAGGCCGGCGTCGAGCCAATGCGCTCCCACCACAGCAGCATGGTCAGGCGCAGCAACTCGGCGCTCGAGCCGGCAAATTCGGCAAAGCGGCCGTCCCACAAGGCCAGGCGACCTGAAATATTGCGCCGCACCACTTGCTTGAACAGCTCGAGCTTGCTCGGAAAGTACAGAAACACCGTGCCTTTTGAGACGCCGGCGCGGGCGGCCACTTCTTCCATCCGGGTGGCCGCGTAGCCTTTTTCGACGAACAGCGCGAGCGCGGCGTCCAGCAGCTCAGCTGGGCGCTCGTCCTTGCGCCGTTCGCGGCGGGGCGCGTGCGCAGCTCGTTCAAGCAGGTGAGGGGAGGCCATGTTCAGGCGGAATTTGACGGTTATTTACTGACCAGCCGGTTATTAATGTAGTCGGTCAAGGCTCAGCCGTCAACCGCCGCGGCCGTCGAGCAGGCGCGGCTTCACATCAGCCGCAGGGCCAGCCATTCGCGCAGCACCCAGGTGCTGGCCTGCAGGCCATGCGTCGATGGCAACCATTCAAGCAAGGGTCGGCTGCTCGGCAGGACCAGCCCCATGGGCGCGGGCAGCACCTCAAAGCCCGCCCGCTCAAAGTGGATCCTGCTGCGCGGCATGTGCCAGGCCTGGGTCACCAGCGCGATCTTGTGGACGCCCGCTGGTTGCAGCAAAGCACGCATTGCCCGTGCATTTTCGAAGGTGTCGCGCGATTGCCCGTCGAGCCAGCGGATGTCATGGCCCGCCTCCCGGGCCATGAACAGGGCCGCTTGCGCCTCGCTGGGCCGGGCCCCTTGCCCTGCGGCCGCCCAGCCGACCCCGCCCGAAAACCCCAAGGGCAGGCCGGCTTGGCGCGCCAGCATGAGCCCATAGCGCAGGCGTGCGGCCGTGCTCGTGCTGGGCTGCGCCTGGCCATACTCGGGCACCACGGCCAGCACGCCGCCGCCGAGCACGATCACGGCCTGCACCCCTTGGGCGCGCAGCGTGCTCGCCTGGGACGGATCGATGACCGCCACCTGCGGCAAGGCGTTGCGCGCCAGCCAGACCGCCACCGCATTGCAGCTCAGCAGCCACAGCAGCAGCGCCGCCGCCAGAGCCAGCACGCCACCGAGGCGCCTGCGTATGGCGCTGCGGCCGGCGCCCAAGAAGAGGGCGGCACCGAGTGCCATGGCCAGCAAAGGGCCTGCCGGCGGCAGCAGCAAGCCAGTCAGTACGGGTTTGAGTTCGCCCAAGCTCATATCTGCCCGATTGTGTGCCTGATTGTGCGCTCGATTTTCTGCCCGTTTACCTGTTCGTCTTTCGGTTCGTTTTGTGTTGCGCTTTTCGCTCCGTTTGTCCGACCTCAGTTGCCCCCGAGCAGACTGGCCGTCGACGCGATACAGTGCCAGCTCTGTCATGCGGCAGCCCTCAAGGAGAGATCTCATGAATGCGGTTGGATCGAGCGAGGCCATCACTCTCGGAGGTGGCTGTTTTTGGTGTTT
>CANHDQ010000098.1 GCA_947459405.1 Comamonadaceae bacterium | reverse complement strand
TCCCAACGACGAGGCCAGCCGTTGGTTCAACACAGCGCGGCCGCTGTTTGACGAGTTCAGCAACAAGAGCGCCGAGACCCGGGCCATGGTGGGGCGCATCTTGGCAGCACGATGACCGGGCTGAGCCTGAGCAGCGAGGAGATCGCCCTCCCCGCGGGGGCCTGGGCTGCGTCGGTGCGCAAGATGATTTATCTTGCGGATCGGCCGCTGATCGGGTTCACGCAGGGGGCATTGAGGCCCTATCTTTTCCCCGTTTTCACGCCGCAGGGCTTTGCCGTCACCAGCGAAAGCCCGGCCGATCATCCGCATCACCAATCCATCTGGGCCGCCGCCGACCATGTCAACCTGCATGTGCCGGCAGCCGGTGGCGTCGAGGTCTACAGCTACAACTTCTACGTCAATGAGGTGTTCCAAGGCCGCGCGCCCGGCCGCATCGAAGAAGAATCGTTCGATGCGACCGTGCATTCAGACCATGCGGCGATTGAGCAGGTGATGCAATGGCGCGGGCCCAGAGAATGGGGCGCCTCGCAAGGGCGCGAAATCCTGCATGAGCGCCGCACCACCCGAATCAAGGTCGACCCGAAGGATTCAGTGATCACCCTGGACATCTGCTCGCAACTGCGCGCGCCAGGACACCGAGTCAGCATCGGTCCCACGCGCCATGCATGGTTCAACCTGCGCGTCGGACCTGGCATGGGGCAGCAGCATGGCGGGACGCTGCGCCAAGGATCAAGGTTGGGCAGCCGAGCTCCGGCTGACTGGCACGGATGCACCGCCCCCGTCGGCGCCGGCCATAAGGCCACACTGGTGCTCGCACCGGACTCATCGCAGCATAAGCACGATTGGTATGTCAGCCCATGGGGCGTCATCACGGCCAATCCGTGCCGCAACGACAGCCTTGAGATCCCCGAGCAAGGCCCTCCCGTCGAATTGAAAGCACGGCTGCTCATCGCCGATGGATCGCCCAGCGACGATCAAATCGCCGCCTGGCTTGCGCCCTGAACGCAAGCGGGTTGCAGCCCGGCAAGGCCATCGACTCCACACATCTCCTACAGGACCCCATTGATATGCTCATCGCCCGCTACGCACTCGGCTCTGAAATTCACTACGGAATACAAGAGTCGCCGACAACATGGCGGCGCTTGCGCGGCCTGCCCTTTGGGAGGCTTGAAGAAACCGGTGTGATGGACGAGAGCCGCCAGCTTCGCCTGCTCTGCCCGATCGATCGCCCCAGGATCTTCGGCGTCGGCTTCAATTACGCTGCCCACGCCAAGGAAACCGGGCACCCCCTGCCGTCGCGGCCGGCGATGTTCATGAAGCCCGATGGGTGTGCCATCGGGCCGGACGAGCCCATCGTCTACCCCCTTGAAGGCACGCGCGTGGACTTCGAGTGCGAGCTGGCCGTCGTGATTGGCAAACCAGGGCGCCGCATTCCGGTCGCCATGGCACACCAACACATCTTCGGGGTGACCTGCGCCAACGACATCAGCGAACGACCGATACAGTTTTCGGAAATGGAATCGGGCTGTCTGCTCATCGGCAAAGGCTTCGACACCTTTTGCCCTCTGGGGCCTGTGATTGCAACCGGCCTGGACCACCGTCAGCTCAAGCTGAGCACCCGCGTCAATGGTCAGGTGCGACAAAGCAGCAACACGTCTGACCTGATCTTTGGCGTCGATGAACTCGTGTCCTATATCAGCCAAGCCATTACCCTAAGGCCCGGAGATGTCATCATCACAGGCACGCCCGAGGGAATCGGTCCACTGAACATCGGTGATACCGTCGAGATTGAGATTGAGGGCATTGGCATCCTAAGAAATCCGGTGATTGCCGAGAGCCGCTGAGACCGCCCCAAGCAAGCCTGTTGACATCGCGCTATGACCGAGAACACCGCCGAGATCTTGCTCCAGGCCATGCACAAGCTGGGCCTTTCAAAAGGCCGGCAGATTGCGGCCATGGCTCCGCTGACCGGCGGCGTGTCGTCAGATATTTGGCGCATCGATTTCGAGACTCACAGCATTTGTGCCAAGCGGGCGCTGGCTCAGCTCAAGGTCAGCGCGCTCTGGCAAGCCCCCCTGTCACGAAACGCCTTCGAATACGACTGGTACCAGGTTGTGGCTCCGCATTTTCCCCAGCATGTGCCGCAGATGCTGGGCCGCGATGAGGAGCACGGCGTTTTCTTCATGTCTTACCTGGAGCCGTCGCAGCATCCTGTCTGGAAAGACCGTCTGCTGCAAGGCCAGATCGATCCGGACTTTGCCGCCAGCGTGGGCGATGCCCTTGGGCGGATTCATCAACTGAGCGCCAACAGCGCAGAGTTGGCACAGCGCTTCAAAAGCGATCCGGAGTTTTACTCCCTCCGGCTTGAGCCCTATCTGCTGGCAACCGCACAGAAGCACCCCGAGCTGGCCGCGGTGCTTCAAGCCCTTTGCGAAACATGCGCCCACACACGTCTGGCCTTGGTTCATGGAGACGTGAGCCCCAAAAACATTCTGTGCGCACCCGGCCGCCCCATCTTTCTCGACGCCGAATGCGCCTGGTACGGCGACCCGGCCTTTGACCTGGCCTTCTGCCTCAATCACCTGCTGCTCAAGATGATCCATCGGCCCGACCGGCAACAGGCACTTGCGCTGAGTTTTACCCGGCTCACTCAGGCCTATCTGGGACGGGTCCAATGGGAAAGCCTGGCATCATTCGAGCAGCGCACTGCGCAGCTGCTGCCCGCCTTGCTGCTGGCCCGAGTCGACGGCAAGTCTCCGGTGGAGTATTTGCGCGAAGCACACCAGCACCAAACCGTCCGGCACATCGCCCGAGCCGGCCTGCTCAAGCCGACAGGCGAGCTCGAGCGGGTGCTCGAGTTAACCATGAAAGCATTGAACGCATGAGCCCAATCAAGTCCGTCCAAGCGCGCTCCGTGTGGGACTCGCGGGGCTGCCCCACGGTGGAGGCCGTGGTCACACTGGTCGACGGCACCCAGGCCAGTGCCATCGCGCCTGCCGGCGCATCGACCGGATCGGGCGAGGCCAGAGAGCTGCGCGACGGCGGCACCGCGCTCAAGGGCCTGGGCGTCAAGGCGGCCGTCGAAGCCACCCATCAAATTCTTGCGCCCGCGATTGTGGGGATGGACATCACTGACCAGGCGGGGATCGATCGGGCCATGCAAGCGGCCGATGGGACGCCCGACAAGTCGCGCGTTGGGGGCAACAGCATGATCGCCGTGTCCTTAGCCTGCCTGTGGGCGGCCAGCAAGCAGGCGGGCCAGCCCCTGTGGCAATATCTGCGCGCCGACAGCGTGGCAGCGCTTCCCCTGCCAGAGATACAGATTTTCGGCGGTGGGGCCCATGCCAAGGGCAGTGTCGACCTGCAGGATTTTCTGGTGGTGGCCAACGGCGCAACGCGCTTTGAGCAAGCCCTGGAATGGACGGCCGAAATCTATCTGGCCGCCGGCAAGATGCTGGCGCAGCAAGGCAAGATGTTGGGCGTGGCCGATGAGGGCGGCTTTTGGCCCCAGTTCGGGTCCAACGAGGCCGCGATAGCGGCCCTGCATGATGCCATCGTGATGGCCGGCTTTACCCCCGGCAAAGAGGTCAGCATCGCCCTGGATCTGGCCTCGACCCAATACTTTGACGGTACCCGCTACCACTGGCGCAGCGAGGGCCGCTCTTTCGACCGCGACCAACTGCTGGCCACCTATGCCCGATGGGCCGACAACTACCCCATCATTTCGATGGAAGACGGCTTCGCAGAAGATGACGTCGAGGGCATGTGCGCCATGACGCAGTTGCTGGGACACAAGATGCAAATCATTGGCGACGATTTTTTTGTGACCCATGCCCCCCGAATTTCCGAGCGGGCCGGTCGCGGGGCCTGCAATGCGGTCTTGATCAAGCCCAATCAGGTCGGAACCATCACGGAAACACGGCAAGCCGTCGAGCAAGCCAGGCGCCTGGGCATGGACTGCATCATCTCCGCTCGATCCGGTGAAACGGAAGATGTCAGCATTGTTCATCTGGCCGTCGGTTGGGGCGTGGCGCAGCTCAAGGTCGGCAGCTTTGCGCGGTCAGAGCGGATGGCCAAATGGAACGAAGGCTTGCGCATCGAGCAGACAGCCGCCCGCACACTGCCTTTCCCCAGCCCGAGTCTTTTCCCGTGGATCAAGAAGGCCGGAGCAGCGCATTGAAAGTCCTGTTTCATTTCAATGTCAGCCCCTCGTTGATGCAATGGCTCAACCAGCGTATTCCCCCCGATTGGGAGGTGGTGTGTTGTCCGGAAGACGACCCTGCGCGCTTTGAGGCCCACTGGCCGGGCACGCAGGTGCTGTGGCATGTTCTGCGACCGGTGAGCGAGCGCATGATCCGAGCCAACCCGGCGCTGGCGCTGATCCAGAAAATCGGGGTGGGCGTCAACACGATCGATGTGTCTTGGGCAGCCCAACAGAACGTCGCAGTGTGCAACATGCCCGGGGTCAACAGCAGAGCGGTTGCGGAGATGGCCTTGATGCTGATGCTGATGGCCACGCGCCGCGTCAGCTCGCTGTCGAAAGCGCTAGGACAAGGCGTCTGGTCTATCCCCGAGGCCACCCAGGAGCGCCTGTTCGAGCTCGGCGGCAAAACCGTCGGCCTGATTGGCACCGGCCATGTCCCAGCCATCCTGGGCCCTTGGCTCAGCGCGATGGGAGCCCAGGTGATCAGCCACAGCCGCCAGCCCAAGCCCGATTGGCCTTACCCATGCTGTTCACTCGACGAGCTGCTGTCTCAAAGCGACGTGGTCAGCCTGCATGTGCCGCTGACCGAGCAAACCCGAAACCTGCTGGATCGAAAAAACCTAAGCAAGATGAAAGCCGGCGCGGTGCTGATCAACACCGCGCGAGGCGAGCTTGTCGATGAGCAAGCGCTTTGTGATGCGCTCGACCGTGGACAGCTGTCGATGGCCGGTCTGGACGTGTTCGCCAGCGAGCCGATTGCCAAGGATCACCAGCTGCTCCAACGCGAGGATGTGATCTGCACGCCCCATATGGCCTGGCTGACGCAAGACATGTTCCAGAGGGCCATTGCGGTGGCGATCGAGAACACCCGGCGCCTTCAGTCGGGCCAGGCGCTGCTGCACCGCATTGCGCCACCGGCTGGAGTGCGGTAAGTGGCGGCGGCCGCATCGGCGGGAGGGCGCAGGCCCGCTGATCCTTACCGCGCCACCACCCGGATCATCTCCAGGCACTTGTTGGAGTAGCCCCACTCGTTGTCGTACCAGGCCACCACCTTGATGAAGGTGCCATCGAGCGCAATGCCGGCGTCGGCGTCGAACACGCTGGTGCAGGTCTCGCCGACGAAATCGGTGGCCACCACCTTGTCTTCGGTGTAGCCGAGCACGCCCTTGAGCACGCCTTGGCTCTGGGCTTTCATCTCAGCGCAGATCTCGGCATAGGTCGCGGCGTTGTTCAGTTCCACCGTCAGGTCGACCACCGACACGTCCGAGGTGGGCACACGAAAGCTCATGCCGGTGAGCTTTTTGTTGAGCTCGGGAATCACCACGCCCACCGCCTTGGCCGCGCCAGTGCTCGAGGGGATGATGTTTTCCAGAATGCCGCGGCCGCCGCGCCAGTCTTTGTTGCTCGGGCCGTCGACGGTTTTTTGTGTGGCGGTGGCGGCGTGCACCGTGGTCATCAGGCCGCGCTTGATGCCCCACTTGTCGTTCAAGACCTTGGCCACCGGGGCCAGGCAGTTGGTGGTGCACGACGCATTGGAGATGATGTCCTGGCCGGCGTAGGTCTTGTGATTCACGCCAAACACAAACATGGGCGTATCGTCCTTGGAGGGGGCCGACATGACCACCTTCTTGGCGCCGGCGGTCAGGTGCTTGGCCGCGCTGGCTTTGTCGAGGAACAGACCAGTCGACTCGAGCACGATGTCGGCGCCGACTTCGTTCCACTTCAGCGCAGCCGGGTCACGCTCTTGCGTCAGGCGAATTTTGTGGCCGTTGACGATGAGCGTGTTGCCCTCCACCGAAACCTCGCCCTTGAAACGGCCGTGCACCGAGTCGTAGCGCAGCATATAGGCCAGGTAGTCGGGCTCGAGCAGGTCGTTGATCGCAACGACCTGGATGTCGCTGAAGTTCTGCACCGCGGCGCGCAGCACGTTGCGGCCGATGCGGCCAAAGCCGTTGATGCCGATCTTGATGGTCATGGTCTTAAAACTCCTGGGGTTAAGGTCTGAGATTGAAAAACAAGCCTGCGCAATCTGCCGCGTCCGCCCGTCATCGCGAGGCCCGCAGGGCCGTGGCGATCCAGCGGTGGCGGCGCAGGGTCATGGATTGCTTCGCTTCGCTCGCAATGACGCAGGGGTCGCTGGGGTGGTCAGTTCCGCTCGCCTCTTGTGTGCAAAGCCGCAAGTGGCCCACATGTACACGCACAGAGCTTACTTGCCCAGTACAGCCCGCACCGTGTCGGCCACGTTCTCGGGCGTAAAGCCAAAGTGCTTGAACAGCACCGGCGCGGGCGCCGATTCACCGTAGCTGTCGATGCCAACCACGGCGGCGCAACCGTACTTCCACCAGCCGTCGGTGCTGCCCATCTCCACGGCGATGCGCGGCAGGCCCGCCGGAAGCACAGCGCTCTTGTAGGTGCTGCTTTGCCGGTCGAAGGTGGTGGTGCTGGGCATGGAGACCACGCGCACCGCGATCTTGTGGTCACGGGCCAAGAGGTCCTGCGCCTTGAGCGCCAGCTGCACCTCCGAACCCGTGGCGATGATCACAGCCTGGGCTTTTTTCTTGAGGCCCACCTCGGTCGGCTCGGCCAGCACGTAAGCGCCGCGGGTGATCAGGTCAGCGTCCTGCTTGGGCGCATAGGGCAGGTTCTGGCGCGACAGCAGCAACGCGGTGGGCTTGTGCTTGTTGGCCAGGGCCACGCTCCAAGCCACGGCGGTTTCGGTGGTGTCGGCTGGGCGCCAGACGTCCAGATTGGGAATCAGGCGCAAGCTGGCCGCATGCTCGACCGATTGGTGCGTCGGGCCGTCCTCGCCCAGGCCGATGGAGTCGTGCGTGAACACATGCACCACGCGGATCTTCATGAGCGCGGCCATGCGGATCGCATTGCGGCTGTAGTCGCTGAAGGTCAGGAAGGTGCCGCCATAAGGAATGTAGCCCCCATGCAGCGCCACGCCGTTCATGATGGCGGCCATGCCGAACTCGCGCACACCGTAGTTGATATGGCGCCCGCCCTGACCCGCTTCGTTCTTGACCACGCTGCCGGCCGCATCAAAGCGCAGATTGGGCGTGCTCTTGGTGTTGGTCAGGTTCGAGCCGGTGAGGTCGGCCGAGCCGCCCAGCATCTCGGGCAGGGCGGCGGTGAAGTGTTCGAGGGCCAGTTGGCTGGCCTTTCGGCTGGCCACGGTCTCGGCCTTGCTGTGCGCATCGTGCACTGAGGCCACGGCCACATCGGCAAAGTTCTTGGGCAATTCGCCGGCCATGCGGCGCTTGAACTCGCCAGCCAGTGCGGGGAAAGCCGCCTCGTAGGCCGCAAAGCGTTTTTGCCAGGCGGCCTCGCGCTGGGCTCCGGCGGCCCGGGCGCTCCAGTGCGCGTACACGTCGGCGGGAACGGTAAAGGGCTCGTGCGACCAGCCGATGGCCTCGCGCGTGAGCTTGATCTCCTCGGCGCCCAGCGGCTCGCCGTGGGCCTTGGCCGTGCCCGCGCGGTTGGGCGAGCCCTTGCCGATGGCCGTCTTGCAGACGATGAGGGTGGGTTTGTCGGCACTCTTTTTGGCCTGGGCGATGGCAGCATCGACCGCGTCCGCATCGTGGCCGTCGACCGGGCCGATCACGTTCCAGCCGTAGGCAGCAAAGCGCTGCGGCGTGTTGTCGATGAACCACGGCGCCACCTGGCCGTCAATGGAAATGCCGTTGTCGTCGTACAGGGCAATGAGCTTGCCCAGCTTCCAGGCCCCAGCGAGCGCACAGGCCTCGTGCGAGATACCCTCCATCAGGCAGCCGTCGCCCATGAACACATAAGTGTGGTGGTCGACGATGGCGTGACCCGGGCGGTTGAATTCGCTGGCCAGCAGCTTTTCGGCCAGCGCCAGGCCCACTGCGTTGGTGATGCCCTGCCCAAGCGGGCCGGTGGTGGTTTCCACGCCGGGCGTGATGCCGTACTCGGGGTGGCCCGCGGTCTTGCTGTGCAGCTGGCGGAAGTTGCGCAGCTCCTGCATCGGCAGGTCGTAGCCCGTCAGGTGCAGCAGCGCATAAATGAGCATGGAGCCGTGCCCGTTGGACAGCACGAAACGGTCGCGGTCTGCCCACAGCGGGTTGGCGGGGTTGTGCTTGAGGTGACGGCCCCACAAAGCCACGGCCATGTCAGCCATGCCCATGGGCGCGCCGGGATGCCCGGAATTGGCTTGCTGAACTGCATCCATTGCAAGCGCGCGAATCGCGTTTGCCATCGTCTGGGGATAGGCCATGAAGACTCCGGGGAGGGGTGGGCGGCTGGGGAAACCCCCTAGTTTACCGGCAGGGCCGCCAAGGCCGTGGCTCGACCGCGACCCCGCGCCGCGTCGGCCGCCTGGCCTAAACTGCCGAAGGTGTCCACCTCGACCCCAACCCAGCCCCCGGTGACCTGCGCCATGATCCTGGCCGCCGGTCGCGGCGAGCGCATGCGGCCGCTGACCGATCACTGCCCCAAGCCTTTGCTCAAGGTGCAGGGCCAGCCCTTGCTGGCCTGGCATGTGCGGGCCCTGGCCGCCGGTGGCTTTACCGACTTGATGGTCAACACCGCCTGGCTGGGTGAGCAGATCGAGCCCGCGCTGGCGCCGCTGGCCGCGCAAGTGGGCAGTCGCATCCGCTATTCGCATGAAGGGCGAGACTTTGGCGGGGCGCTCGAGACGGCCGGCGGCATCGCCCGCGCCCTGCCCGAGCTGGCCGACGTGTTTTGGGTGGTCGCCGGCGACGTGTATGCGCCGCAGTTTGTGTTCAGCCGCCGGGCTTTCGATCAGTTCGCGGCCAGCAGCCTGCTCGCCCACCTCTATCTGGTGCCCAATCCGGCCCACAACCCGGGCGGGGACTTCGGCCTGGACGCCCGCTCGGGGCGCGCACTCAACTTGGCAGCCGGGCATCCCGAGCGCCGCTACACCTTCAGCACCATCGCGCTGTACCGGCGCGAATTCTTCTCCGGCGTGCCAGCGGGCAACCCGCAAGGCCTCAAACTGGCTCTGGCCCCCATGCTGCGCCAGGCCATAGACCGAAGCCAAGTCAGCGCCGAGGTCTACGCCGGCCGTTGGACCGATGTGGGCACTCCCGAGCGGCTGGCCGAACTCAACCCGATTTGAGCCGAAGGAAGGGCGGCACCACCCCGTCATCGCAAGGAGCGGCCTTTGGCCGCGAGGCGCTTGCGACATGGCGGGGCGTGGCGATCCATCCAGGCCCCAGGCTTTGTAGGATCTGCGCCGTCGCAGCGATGGGGCCTCAACAACGATGGGGCCTCAATACGGGCACAGGTGGTTTTCAAGCCCCATTGCGTCGGGGCGGCGCTCCTACAATGAACCGCATGAGCACCTCACCGACGATCTATGCCCGCCGCCGCGCTGCGGTGGCCCGCGCACTCAAGGCCGCTGGCGGCGGCGTGGCTTTGCTGCCCACTGCGCCTGAGCAAAGCCGCAACCGCGACAGCCACTACCTGTACCGGCACGACAGCTACTTTTATTACCTCACCGGCTTTGACGAGCCCGAGAGCTGGCTGCTGATCGATGCCAGCGGCAAGAGCACTTTGCTGTGCCGGCCCAAAAACCTGGAGCGCGAGATCTGGGATGGCATCCGGCTGGGACCGAAGGCCGCACCGGCCGCACTGGGCGTCGATGCGGCGCACAGCGTCGAGCAGCTCGACAAGCTCATGCCGCAGCTGCTGGCCAACCAG
>CANHDQ010000097.1 GCA_947459405.1 Comamonadaceae bacterium | reverse complement strand
TCGCCCTCGGCCATGAGCTGGCGCAGCTGCTCGGCGATCTGCCGGTACAGGCGCTGAGGCTCAATCGCTTGGATGGGCATGGTGCTCAGGGATTACTCGGATTGGACAAGTGGTCTGACCAGTTGAGAATCATCCCATGGTCGGATCTGGCGGGTCAAGCTCACTGGGCTCCGAGGAAACCCCTAGCACCGCAGCCTCGATAGTTTCTGCTATGTCCTCTGCCCATCCGGTCATCACGGGCGTCAGTTTGCGTCAGGTCGACCTGCCGCCCAAGGTGGTGCGTACCGACGCGATCCAGTCCTTTGTGACGCAGGAGACGGTGCTGCTGACGATTCGCTGCAGCGATGGCATCGAGGGCACGGGTTACGCCTACACCATAGGCACTGGCGGCTCCTCGGTGGTGGCTTTGCTGCGCGACCATTTGGTGCCCCGTTTGCTTGGCCGCGATCCGGTGTGTATTGAGGCCATCTGGAAAGACCTGTTTTTTCACACCCATGCCACCGCCGTGGGCGCCATCACCAGTCTGGCTTTGTGCTGCGTCGACACGGCCTTGTGGGACTGGCGCGCGCGCAGCCAGGGCCTGCCTCTTTGGAAGCTGCTCGGCGGCGCCCGCTCGCGCGTGCCGCTCTACACCACCGAAGGCGGCTGGCTGCACCTGTCGCCGCAAGAACTGGTCGAGCAGGCGCTGCAGGCCCGTGAGCAGGGCTTCAAGGGAGCCAAGATGAAGATCGGCCGCCCGCATGTGAGCGAAGATGTGGCGCGCCTGAGCGCGGTGCGCGATGCGGTCGGCCCAGGTTTTGACCTCATGACCGATGCCAATCAGGGGCTGAGCCGGCCAGAGGCCGTGCGGCGGGCGCGCGCCTTTGATGGACTGGATCTGGCCTGGATTGAAGAGCCTTTGCCTGCCGAGGATGTTGCGGGTCATTGCCAGCTGCGCCAGAGCACCCCGATCCCGGTGGCCGTGGGCGAGTCCATGTACCACCCGATGCAGTTTCGCGAGTACCTGGAGCAGGGTGCTTGCTCCATCGTGCAGCCCGATGTGGCCCGAATTGGTGGCATCACCCCCTGGATGAAGACCGCCCATCTGGCCGAGACCTTTGACGTGCCGGTGTGCCCGCACTTCCTGATGGAGCTGCATGTCAGCCTGTGCGCGGCCGTGCCCAACGCACCCTGGGTCGAATATATTCCGCAGCTCGATGACATCACGCTTGTCGGGATGCAGGTAGAGGACGGACATGCGATCGCCTCGGAGGATCCGGGTCTGGGTATCGCCTGGGATTGGGATGCGATCGTGGCCCGACAATGTGTTTTTATGGAGTTCAAAAAATGAAGCGACTTGAAGGCAAAACGGTATTGGTTACAGCCGCTGCGGCGGGAATCGGGCGGGCCAGTGTGCTGGCCATGGCGGCCGAAGGTGCCAAGGTGTGGGCCACCGACGTCAACGGCAAGCTGCTGCAGTCGCTTGAGGGCACGCAGGGGGTTCAAACGGCAGTGCTCGATGCGCTGGACAAGTCGGCCATTGCCGCGCTTGCCGCCCGTGTGGGCGCGGTCGATGTGCTGTTCAATTGCACCGGCTTCGTGCACAGCGACACCGCGCTTTCAGCCAAGGACGACGACCTGGACTTTGCGTTTCGGCTCAACGTGCGCGCGCACCTGCACATGATCCAGGCCTTCTTGCCTGGCATGATCGCCAAGGGCGGCGGCAGCATCATCAACATGGCCAGCGTGGCCTCCAGTGTGCGCGGCATCGTCAACCGCTGCGTGTACGGCACGACCAAGGCGGCGGTGATCGGTTTGACCAAGAGCGTGGCGGCCGACTATGTGGGCCAGGGCGTGCGCTGCAATGCGATTTGCCCGGGTACGGTCGACACGCCCTCGCTGGCCGATCGCATCAACGCCCACGACGATCCGGTGGCTGCACGCAAGGCATTTGTGGCGCGTCAACCCATGGGTCGCATCGCGCAGGCCGAGGAAATCGCGCCCATCTTGGTGTTCCTGGCCAGTGACGAGTCGCGTTTCGTATCCGGCCAGGCCTATTCGATTGACGGAGGCATGACCATATGAACCAGCTCGATTTGCGTGACCGCCACGCCGTCATCACCGGCGGTGCCGCCGGCCTGGGGCTGGCCATTGCCCAGCGCATGATCGCCTCGGGCGCGACCGTCACACTGTGGGACCGCGACCGCGCCGCCCTGGATGCCGCCTGTGCCCAGCTGGGCCCGCAGTCGCGCGCGGTGCAGGTCGATGTGGCGCGCCACGACAGCGTGGTGGCGGCCGTGGCGCAGACGGTCCAGCCCATCCATGCGCTGGTCAACAGCGCCGGCATCACCGGGCCCAACACCACGCTGTGCAACTATCCGGTCGACGACTGGCAGCAGGTGATGCAGGTCAATGTCAACGGCACCTTCTATTGCTGCCGCGAAGTGGCGGCCCTGATGCAAAAGCAGGGCTGGGGCCGCATCGTCAACATCGCCTCGGTGGCGGGCAAGGACGGCAATCCCAACGCCAGCGCCTACAGCGCCAGCAAGGCAGCCGTGATCGGGCTGACCAAGTCGCTGGGCAAGGAGTTGGCGCAGACGGGCGTGCGCGTCAACTGCGTCACGCCGGCTGCCGTCAAGACGGCGATCTTTGACCAGATGACGCCGGCCCACATCGAGTTCATGCTCTCCAAGATCCCCATGGGGCGCTTTGGTCTGCCTGAGGAGGTCGCGGCCCTGGTCAGCTGGTTGTGCACCGACGATTGTTCTTTTTCTACCGGCGCGGTGTTTGACCTCTCCGGTGGCCGTTCCACCTACTGATTCAACACCGAAAGGAAAACATGAAACTCGTACGTTATGGCCAAGCCGGCAAGGAAAAACCCGGTCTGATCGACGCCCAAGGCCGGCTGCGCGACCTCAGCGGCGTGATCCCCGACATCACGCCCGCGCAGTTGTCGGACAAGGCGCTGGCCAAGCTGGCCAAGCTCAAGACCGATTCCCTGCCGCTGGTGCGCGGCACCAAGCGCATGGGCGCGCCGGTCAACGGCATCAGCAAGTTCGTCGCTATCGGTCTGAACTACGCCGACCACGCGGCCGAGTCGAACCTGCCGATTCCCAAAGAGCCCATCATCTTTTTCAAGGCCAACAGCTGCATCCAGGGCCCGGACGACGACGTGATGCTGCCCAAGGGCTCGAAAAAGAGCGACTGGGAGGTCGAGCTCGGTGTGGTCATCGGCACACGCGCGCGCTATGTCTCGCAAAAAGACGCACTCAATTACGTGGCCGGGTATTGCACGGTCAACGATGTGAGCGAGCGGGAATACCAGATCGAGCGCGGCGGCACCTGGGACAAGGGCAAGGGCTGCGACACCTTCGGTCCGGTGGGCCCCTGGTTGGTCACGCGTGACGAAGTGCCCAACCCGCAGAACCTGAGCATGTGGCTCGATCTCAATGGCCAGCGCATGCAGACCGGCTCGACCAAGACCATGATCTTCGGCGTGGCCAAGATCGTCAGCTACGTCAGCCAGTTCATGACCCTGGAGCCCGGCGACATCATCACCACCGGCACCCCGCCCGGTGTGGGTATGGGCATCAAGAAAGACGGCCAGAGTGCGCCGGTCTACCTCAAGCGCGGCGATGTGATGACCCTGGGCATTGAAGGCCTGGGCGAGCAGCGCCAGAAGGTGGTGGCGTTCAAGGCCTGAGCGCTTGGGTTCAGCGCCGCCCGGCGCAGGCCCGCCAGGCTTGAACAAAGTCGCGGGCCGATGCGGCCACTTGATCGGCCGATCGGCCCGGCGCGTAAAGTGCCGAGCCGATGCCAAAGCCTTGCACGCCGGCTTGCCAGTAAGCGGCCATATTGCCCAGGCCGATGCCGCCCACCGGCAGCAAGGGCAGAGCCGGCGGGAGCACCGCCCGCACGGCCTTGACCACAGGCGGCGCGATCATTTCAGCCGGAAAAAGCTTGAGCGCATGCGCGCCGGCCTGCCAGGCAGCAAAGGCTTCGCTCGGCGTGGCCACGCCGGGGATGCAGGCCATCTCCAAATCCAAGGCTTGCCGCACCACTGCCGGGTCCCAGTGCGGCGAGACGATCAGGCGTCCGCCGGCCGCATGGATGTCGCGCACCTGCTCGGCGCTGTACACCGTGCCCGCACCCACCAGCCGATCCGGATGGGCTGCCGACAAAAGTGCGATGCTTTTGAGCGGATCGGGCGAGTTCAGCGGCACCTCGAGGATGAGCAGGCCGGCATCGGCGAGGGCCTGTCCGATGGCCGGCGCCTCCTGCGGGGTCAGGCCGCGCAAGATGGCCACCAAAGGGCATTGCTGCATGGCCTGGGCCAGCAATTGAGCGGCGTGGTTCATCGTGTCATCCTTTTCTGCAATAGGGCAGGGGCCGCCGGCATGTCGGCTCAGGCGGCGTTCAACAGCGCCAGCACTTGCTGCGCGCGTGGCAGCGGCGCGACGGCGCCGTAGCCTTGCACCGACACCGCTGCCGCTGCATTGGCATAGCGGGTCGCCTCGATCAGGTTCTGGCCGGCCGTCAGCCGGGCCAGCAGATTGCCGGCAAAGCAGTCGCCCGCACCGGTGGCATCGAGGGCCTGCACGCGCAAGCCGGCGATGCTCGTGCGCTGTCCCGCCTCGCTGCAGCGCGCGCCCTGATCGCCGAGTTTGAGCACGACGCGCTGCGCGCCGTGGGCATGGCTCCAGTCGATGATGGCGTCGGCCTCGGTCAGCCCGGTCAGCGGCTGCATGTCCTCCAGGCTCGGCAGGAAGAGATCGCACAGGGGCAGGGCCTGCGCGAACGCCGCGCGTGCCTGCTCCAGCGTCCACAGGCGCAGCCGCAAGTTGGAGTCGAGGCAGACCCGGGTGCTGCTGGCGCGGGCCTGTTGCATGGCGGCCAGCACGGTCTCGCAGGCGCTGGCCGAAATCGCCATCGAGATGCCAGAGACGTGCAGCCATTGGCCGTCTGCGATGCAGCGCTGCCAAGCCCCCTGGAGACTCTCGAGGTCTTGCGGCTGCATGCGGCTGGCCGCCGAGCCTGCGCGGGCGTAGCTGAAGTGGTGGCCCTTGGCATCGTGGCTGACGAAGTACACGCCGGTGGGCGCCTGCGGATCGCGCAGCACCGCCTGGCTGTCGACCCCTTCGTCACGCCAGAGGGCGAGCAGACGCTCGGCCCAGTGGTCCTGACCCAGGCGCGTGAGATAGGCCACGCGCGCCCCGGCGCGGGCGGCGGCAATGGCCGCATTGCTGGTGTCGCCGCCGTAGCCTTGCAGGTAAAGCGGCGGCTCGCTTTGCACCTGGTTGAACTCCAGCATGGCCTCGCCCAGGGCCACCACATCAAAGCGCTTTTGCTCGCTCATGAGATGCGATGTCTTTGCAGGCGCGTGGGCGATGCCGACATGCCAACAAGATCGGCAGCCGCTTTAAAGTCCGCTCAGGGCATCGGCCGGGTAACCCGGTCGGTTGCGGCAATCGTCGATGTACTGCTCGATGATGGCCTCGAACGATGCATCCGGATGCAGCCCAAGCGCGCCCGCACGATCAGCGCTCGACCCCTTGGCCCAGTTGCCTACGATGGCGGCAATGCGCTCGTCTTTTTCAAAACGCACCCGCTCGCGCACGGCCTTACCTGCGACTTTTTCGAGGGCAGCCAGCATCTGGCCGACGGTCACGTTCAGGCCGGGCAGGTTCAGGGCCAGCCGCGCGCCGATTTCTTGCCGGTCGGCCTCGAAGACCCGGATCAAGCCGGCAATTGTGTTGCCCGGCGATGAGACCGGGTGCGACACGCTCGCATCGACCGGGCAGGCGGTGGCCACGCCGGCCAGCGGCTCTCGGATGATGCCGCTGAAAAAGGACGAGGCAGCGCCGTTGGGCTTGCCCGGTCTTACGGTGACGGTCATCAGGCGCGCCGATCGGCCGTCGATGTAGCCCTTGCGGGTGTGATCGGCAATCAGGTATTCAAGCATCAGCTTGTGCGTGCCGTACGAGGTCTGCGGCGAGGGCAGGTGGGTGTCGCTGACCCGCTCGGGCATAGGGTTGCCCTGCTCGGGTCCAAAGACGGCCACCGAGCTGGCAAAGACGAAGCGGCTGGCCTTGCCCGAGGCACGGATGCTGTCGAGCAGCAGTCGCGTGCTGTCGAGGTTGGAGCGC
The DNA here is from genome assembly GCA_947459405.1 of Comamonadaceae bacterium. Taxonomy (GTDB): domain Bacteria; phylum Pseudomonadota; class Gammaproteobacteria; order Burkholderiales; family Burkholderiaceae_C; genus Polaromonas. Next base: position 3,775 of record CANHDQ010000097.1, on the reverse strand, counting down.
AGGCCCAGGTCAAAGTCCAGCTCGCACTCGCCCGAGACGGCCGAGGCCAGGTGAAAGACGCCATCAAAGCCGCTGGCCAGCAGTTCACCTTGCGCGAGCATGGGCCCGGCGTGCCCGCGCACGCGCGCATCGGCCAGCAGGTCGGCCGGCGCCGCAAACAGGTCGGCGATGACCAGTTCTTTGACCTCCTGTCCACCGAGATGGCCGCGGCGCAAAATCTCGCGCGCAAGACGCGCGCCCACAAAGCCGGCTCCGCCGGTGACCAAGATCCGCATGGATGAGTCCTTATTCAGTGGTTGTCTTTGGGTACGGCCGCACCGCGCTGGCCCACCAGAAAGTCCAGATCGGCGCCCTCGTCGGCTTGCAGCACATGGTCGATGTAGAGCTTCCAGTAGCCTGAGTTCATGGCGGGAGCAGGTTTTTCCCACAGGGCCAATCGCCGCGCCAATTCCTCGTCGCTGATGAGCAGTTGCAGCTTGCGCTCGGGCACGTTGAGCTCGATCAGGTCGCCGTTCTTGACCACGGCCAGCGGCCCGCCAGCGGCGGCCTCGGGCGCGGTGTGCAGCACCACCGTGCCGTAGGCTGTGCCGCTCATGCGCGCGTCGCTGATGCGCACCATGTCGGTGATGCCCTTGCGCAGCACCTTGGGCGGCAGGGGCATATTGCCGACTTCGGCCATGCCCGGATAGCCTTTGGGGCCGCAGTTCTTGAGCACCAGGATACAAGTCTCGTCCACGTCGAGGCTTTCGTCGTCGATGCGTTTGTGGAAGTCGTCGCTGTCTTCGAAGACGACCGCACGGCCGGTGTGCACCATGAGCGCCGGTGTGGCCGCGCTGGGCTTGATGACCGCGCCGCGCGGCGCCAGGTTGCCTCGCAAAATCGCAATGCCTGCTTTTTCTTTGAACGGGGCCTCGAAGGTCTTGATCACGCGCGGGTCGTAGTTGACCGCGTCGGCGATGTTCTCGGCTACCGTCTTGCCACTGGCCGTGACGATGTCGCGGTGCAGCAGGTGCTCGATCTCCTTCATCACCACGGGCAGGCCGCCGGCGTAGCAGAAGTCTTCCATCAAGTGTTCGCCCGAAGGCTGCAGATTGAGCAGGCAGGGCATCTCGCTGCCCAGGCGCTCGAAATCGTCCACAGTGAGCTTGATACCCAGGCGGCCGGCAATCGCAATGAGGTGGATCACCGCATTGGTCGAGCCGCCGATGGCCGCGAGCGTGCGGATGGCGTTCTCGAACGCTTCTCGGGTGAGCACCTTGCTGATGGTCTGGTCGGTGTGGACCATCTCGACGATGCGCCGTCCGGCTTGCCTTGCCAGCACATTGCGCCGGCCGTCAACCGCCGGGAAGGCGGCGTTGCCTGGCAGGCCGATGCCCAGAGCCTCGACCATGCTGGCCATGGTGCTGGCCGTGCCCATGGTCATGCAGTGGCCGTGGCTGCGGTGCATGCAGCTTTCAGCCTCGAAGAAGTCCTTGAGCATGAGCGTGCCGGCGCGCACCTGCTCGCTCATGCTCCACACGCCCGTGCCCGAGCCGAGTTCCTGGCCGCGCCATTTGCCGTTGAGCATGGGGCCACCGGAGACGCCGATGGTGGGCAGGCCCACGCTCGATGCGCCCATCAGCAGAGAAGGGGTGGTTTTGTCGCAGCCCATGAGCAGCACCACGCCGTCGAGCGGGTTGCCGCGGATGCTTTCTTCCACATCCATGCTCGCCAGGTTGCGATAAAGCATGGCGGTGGGGCGCAGCAGGGTTTCACCGAGCGACATGACCGGAAACTCGAGCGGGAAGCCGCCGGCCTCATACACCCCCACCTTGACTTGTTCGGCCAGGGAGCGAAAGTGCGAGTTGCAGGGGGTCAGTTCGCTGAAGGTGTTGCAGATGCCGATGACCGGGCGGCCGTCAAACTGGTCGTGCGGCACGCCCTTGCCCTTGACCCAGCTGCGGTAGGCAAAGCCGTCGCGGTCCTGGCGGCCGAACCATTGCTGGGAGCGCAATTCGGAGGGTTTTTTGCGGGCGGGCGAGCTCATGGTCGATGCGTCCTTTAACGGCAAAACAAGGGGGCTTAATCATATGATGTTTGATGCCCCCGGGACTCCCGGAAAACCCGAGGGCCCACAAGGCATTGGCGCCGGCGGGTCATGCGATCAAGGGTTTTCCTGAGTGGGGCGGGGTGCGTCATTCATCATATGATTGCCGGCAAGGCTCTGAACGTCATGGTCAAGAACATCCACGGACACACACTGGAACGACTGGGTTTGTCCGTCGTTTCGGGTCGGCACGCGGTCGGCGCAAGCCTGCCGCCCGAGCCGGTGTTGTGCGAACAGATGGGCGTGAGCCGCACGGTGGTGCGCGAGGCGATCAAGTCCTTGGCGGCCAAGGGTTTGTTGGTCACTGGCCCCAAGCTGGGCACGCGCGTGCGCCCGGCCGACGAATGGAACTGGTTTGACCCGGACGTGATCGCCTGGCAGGCGCAGGCCGGCCTGACGCCCGAGTTCGTGCGCGATTTGCAAGAGTTGCGCCTGGTGGTCGAACCTGCTGCGGTGCGCATGGCTGCGGCCAAGGCGAACTCGGCAGACCTTGTTTTTCTGGAGCAGGCCTACAGCGGCATGAAGCAGGCCGTCGAATTTGGCGGCGATTACGTGGTCCATGACCTGCGATTTCACCAGGGCTTGCTGCTGGCCTCGCACAACCGCATGATGGTGCAGATGGGCCGTGCGCTCAGCTCGCTGCTGCGCATGAGCTTTGAGATTTCCACCCGCATCAAAGACGGTCCGCGCGGGTCGTTGCCGCTGCACCGCGCGGTACTCGATGCGGTGATTGCGCATGCGCCGGACCAGGCCGAGCGCGCCTTGATGGTGCTCATTGAAGCGGCCAACGACGACATTGACCATGTGCTGGCGACGCGGCGCAAGTTGCCGCGGGTGGCCGGTGCGGCCAAGCGCTTGCTTGCCGCTTGAAGGGAGACCCTGGGTGCAAAGGCTGATTGATTGGTTTTTCAAGGCGCTAGAAGCCATCATCGTCGCCTGTTTGGTGGCGATGGTGGTCATGGTGTTTGGCAACGTGGTGCTGCGCTACACCATGAATTCCGGGATTTTGATCTCGGAGGAAATGTCGCGCTACTGCTTCATTTGGCTGACCTACATCGGCGCCATGGTGGCGATGCGTGAAAAAGGCCATCTGGGCGTGGACACGCTGGTCAGGCGTTTGCCCCTGCTGGGTAAAAAGGTCTGCCTTTTCCTCAGTGAGGTCCTCATGCTCGCTTGCAACCTGCTGTTTTTGCAGGGCACTTGGCGCATGCACGAGCTGCAGGTGACCAACGTCTCGCCGGTGGTGGGCATCTCCATGATCTGGATTTATGGCGTTGGCTATGTGGTGTCGGTGGTCATGGCCCTGATCAATTTGCACATGCTCTACAAGCTTTTGACGGGCCAACTCCAAGAAAACGATCTGGTGGTGGTCATTGAATCGGAAGGCCTGCCCGAGGCTGCGGCTGTTGAAGCAGGCGGGGTGCGCAAATGACCGTCAGCATCTTCATTTTGAGCCTGCTCGGCGCCATGGCCCTGGGCATGCCGATTGCGTATGCGTTGCTGGTTTGCGGCCTGTCGCTCATGGCCTATCTGGCCGCCACCGGCGTGATCGCGTCCTTTGACAGCCAGATCCTGGCGCAGCGTTTTGTTGACGGTGCCGACAATTTCCCACTGCTGGCAGTGCCGTTTTTCCTGCTTGCCGGCGAGTTTATGAATGCGGGCGGCCTGAGCCGGCGCATCGTCAACATG
>CANHDQ010000096.1 GCA_947459405.1 Comamonadaceae bacterium | reverse complement strand
CAGCAATGCAGCCAGCGGTATGACGGCCCAAATCGGCAGATGCAAGCCATTAGGAAAGGTCGCGGCAATCAAGGGAAAGGCATCGGCCAGGTGGGGCGAGGCCAGCAAGGCAAACAGGTAGCCGCCGACGGCAAAGAAGGCCACATAGCCCAGATCGAGCAAGCCGGCATAGCCCACCACGATGTTCAGGCCCAGGGCCAGCAGCACGTAGAGCAGGGCCATGTCGACAATGCGCACCCAGGCGTTGCCAAACGGCTGCAAAGCCAGCGGCAGCACCATCAGCGCGATGGCGGCAATCAGAAAGGTCAGCAGGCGATGTTGCTTCATCATGGTCTGCTCTCCTTACGCCCGATCGGCCACACGCTCGCCCATCAGCCCCGAGGGCCTGAGGGTGAGCACCAGAATCAGGACCATGAAGGCAAAGATGTCGACGTACTGACTGCCCAGGAAGCCACCGGTCAGCGGGCCAATATAGCCCGCACCGATCGACTCAATCAGGCCGAGCAGCACGCCGCCGATCACCGCGCCCTGCAAATTGCCAATGCCGCCAAACACCGCCGCGGTGAAGGCCTTGAGACCCGGCAAGAAACCCATGGTGTGCTGGGCCGTGCCGTAATTCGATGCATACATCACGCCAGCAATGGCCGCCAGCACCGCACCGATGATGAAGGTGGCCGAGATCACCGTGTCCGGGCGCACGCCCATGAGCGCGGCCACCCGCGGATTTTCGGCCGTGGCGCGCATCGCCCGCCCCAGGCGCGTATGGTTGACGATATACATCAGCACCGCCAGCGAGATCACGGTCACGGCCAGGATGCAGATCTGCGTGACGGTGATGACCGCGCCGCCCAAGTCAATTGGGCTGCTGGGCAGCAAGGTCGGATAGGCCTTGTAATTGGGCTTCCAGATCATCATGGCCAGCGTCTGCAGCAAGATGGACATACCGATGGCGGTGATCAGCGGCGCGAGCTTGGGCGAATTGCGCAGGGGCCGATAGGCGATCTTCTCGATCGCGAAATTGAGCGCGGCGCAGACCACGCAGGCAATGAGCAGGGCGATCAGCAGGATGATCCAGCCCGGCGTGCCGGTCATCGACTCCTGCATCCAGACAATGATGGTCCAGCTGGTCAAGGCACCGACCATGAGCACCTCGCCATGGGCGAAGTTGATCAGGTTGATGATGCCGTAGACCATGGTGTAGCCCAAGGCAATGAGGGCATACATGCTGCCGAGCACCAGACCGTTGATGATCTGCTGTAGCAATACTTCCATAGAAATCTTCTCCGAGGGGTGTGCGCGATACCCGGCCTTGCGCCGACGCCTCGTGAGCGTCGCCCCGTGCCTGGCAAAAAGCCCGCCCAGAGATCGCCCGCATGGGCAGGCGCCTCGGGCGAGCCTTCGGTCAAGATTGTATGAACTGGGGTCCGGGTGCTGCGCGCATATGAGCGGGGTTTACCCGCACGCTATTGGGAATGCGCCCGCACCAGGGTGGCTCGATGAGCGATTCAACGGCCCCATAAAAAACCCGCATGACACGTTTTTTTGCGATTGAGCCAGGCCAGGGCCGACGGCCGGCCTCAGCCTCCAGTCTTGTCCTGATCGAGCCGGCGCAAAAAAGCCATTTTCTCGGCGATCTTGCCCTCCAGGCCACGGTCTGTGGGGCGGTACCAGTTGGGCTCGGCCATGCCCTCGGGAAGGTAAGTCTGCCCGGCCGCGTAGCCGTGAGGCTCATCGTGGGCGTAACGGTAGGCCTGGCCATGCCCGAGATCTTTCATCAGGCGCGTCGGGGCATTGCGCAGATGCGCTGGCACCTCGCGTGAGCGGTCACTCTTGACGAAGGCGCGCGCGGCGTTATAGGCCTGATAGCCGGCATTGCTTTTGGGCGCCAGCGACAAATAAATCACCGCCTGCGCGATGGCCAGCTCACCCTCGGGGGAGCCCAGTCGTTCATAGGTGCTGGCCGCCTCGCTGACCAACTGCAGCGCGCGCGGATCGGCCAGTCCGATGTCTTCCCAGGCCATGCGCACGACCCGCCGCATCAGGTAGCGCGGATCGGCGCCTCCATCGAGCATGCGGCACAACCAATACAGCGCGGCATCCGGATGGGAGCCGCGCACCGATTTGTGCAAGGCCGAGATCTGGTCATAAAAGTGATCGCCGCCTTTGTCAAAGCGTCGCAGCGATGGGCTCAGGCTTTGCTGCACAAAGGCGGCATCGACGCGCGCATGGCCCGCCAGGCGCGCAGCAGTGGCCACCTGCTCGAGCAAATTGAGCAAGCGCCGGGCGTCGCCATCGGCCAGCTCGACCAGGCCGTCTGCGGCGGCCGCATCGAGTTGCAGATCGGTCAGTGCAAGTTCACAGGCGCGCTGCAACAAAGCCTTGAGCTCGGCCGAATCGAGCGACTTGAGCAGGTAGACCTGCGCGCGCGAGAGCAGGGCCGAGTTGACCTCGAAGGACGGGTTCTCGGTGGTCGCACCGATCAGCACCACCAGGCCCGACTCAACGAAGGGCAGCAGGCCGTCCTGCTGGCTTTTGTTGAAGCGATGGATCTCGTCGACAAACAGCAAGGTGCGGACGCCCCGCGCCAGATGGTGCTGGGCCTGCTCCATGGCGGCCCGAATTTCCTTGACACCGGCAAACACCGCCGACAAGGCGATGAACTCGTGGCTAAAGGCCCCCGCCATCAGCCGTGCCAGGGTCGTCTTGCCCACGCCAGGCGGGCCCCACAAGATCATCGAGTGCGGTTGCCCGGACTCAAAGGCCAGCCGCAAAGGCTTGCCCGGGCCGAGCAGGTGCGACTGGCCGATGACCTCCTGCAAGCTTGCAGGGCGCAGCAATTCGGGCAAGGGCGCCTGCGGCCTGGCCGGCGACGGATCGTCCATGGATCAGGGCCGCAGGACGTCAGCGCCCGCAGGCGGCGTGAACTGAAACAGGGCTGGCGCCAAGTCGGGCTGCGCCTCAAAACGGCTGAACTGCATCAGCGAGCGCTGGCCCAGGGCATCAAGAATGTCGAGCGTGACCAGCTCGACCCCCTGCGCCGTGGCGCGCAAGCCCACACGGATGCTCTGCAGCTGGCCGTCGCGGCTGCGCGGGATGGCCAGCACCCACTGCACGCCGTCGGCAGGCGCCTGCGCGCGCAAATCAAACTCGGCTTGCAGGCCGCGCAGATCGGTGGCCGAGGCAATCACCGCAGCGGGCGTGCCCTGCAGCACCTGGCTGAGCTTGCGGGCCGTGACCTGGTTGAGCTCAGGATCGTGCAACCAGAGCGTCTGTCCGTCGGCCACCAGGGTCTGCGCAAAGGGTTTGGTGTAGCTAAAGCGAAAACGGTTGGGCCGAACAAACTCGAACACACCGCTTGAGGTGCGCGTGCGGGCGGCCTGGCCTTCACGCGCCGGCGAAGTGACGGCCTGCGTGAACTGCGCACGTCCGGCCTGCACCGAGCGGATGAATTGGCCAAGCAGCTGCAAGCCGTCGGCTGGGCTTTGGGCCTGCACCGTGCCCACGGCCAGGCTGGCGAGAAGGGCTAGGCTGTGGCGACGGCGCATGGCAGACGGCTCCTTCATTCGGCGCGCGGGGGCACCAAAATCTCGCGCTGGCCGGCGCCAGACATGGAGCTGACCAGTCCGGCGTTTTCCATGTCCTCGAGCAGGCGGGCAGCGCGGTTGTAGCCAATCTTGAGATGGCGCTGCACCAGCGAAATGGACGCCTTGCGGTGCTTGAGCACCACCTCGACGGCCTGGTCGTACATCGGATCTTTCTCGCCTGCGCCCTCGCCACCAAGATCGGCACCCTCTCCATCGACCGTGCCGCCCTCAAGGACACCCTCGACGTACTGCGGCTCGCCTTGGCTCTTGAGGTAGGCCACCACCCGGTGCACCTCGTCGTCGCTGACGAAAGCGCCATGCACACGGATGGGCAGGCCGGTGCCGCTGGGCAGATAAAGCATGTCGCCCATGCCCAGCAAGCTCTCGGCGCCCATCTGATCGAGGATGGTGCGGCTGTCGATCTTGCTGGAGACCTGAAAGGACAAGCGGGTGGGAATGTTGGCCTTGATCAGGCCCGTGATGACATCCACGCTCGGCCGCTGCGTGGCCAAAATCAGGTGGATGCCCGCAGCGCGTGCCTTCTGAGCCAGTCGGGCGATCAGCTCCTCGATCTTCTTGCCCACCACCATCATCAGGTCGGCCAACTCGTCGATGACCACCACGATAAAGGGCAGGCGCTCAAGCGGCTCGGGCTGCTCGGGCGTGAGACTGAAGGGGTTGTAGATGAACTCGCCGCGCGCCTTGGCCTCGTCAATCTTGGCGTTGTAGCCGGCCAGGTTGCGCACGCCCAGCTTGCTCATGAGCTTGTAGCGCTTTTCCATTTCGGCCACGCACCAATTGAGCCCGTGCGCGGCCTGCTTCATGTCGGTGACCACCGGCGCAAGCAGGTGGGCGATGCCTTCATAGACGCTCATCTCGAGCATCTTGGGATCGATCAGCAAGAGCCGCACATCGCGCGGATCGGCCTTGTAGAGCAAGCTCAAGATCATGGCGTTGATGCCCACGGACTTGCCCGAGCCGGTGGTGCCGGCCACCAGGCAGTGAGGCATCTTGGCCAGGTCGGCCACCACCGCACTGCCGCCAATGTCTTTGCCCAGCCCTATGGTGAGCATGGACTTGGCCTCGTTGTAGGTCTGCGAGCCCAAAATTTCCGAGAGCTTGATCGACTGCCGCTTGGCGTTGGGCAGCTCCAGGGCCATGTAGTTCTTGCCCGGGATGGTCTCGATGACGCGAATCGACACCAGGCTGAGCGCGCGCGCCAGGTCCTTGGCCAGGTTGACCACCTGCGAGCCCTTGACGCCGGTGGCCGGCTCGATTTCGTAGCGCGTGATGACCGGCCCAGGGGCTGCTGCCACCACACGCACCTCGACGCCGAAGTCCTTGAGTTTTTTCTCGATCAGCCGCGAGGTCATCTCCAAAATCTCGGGCGACACACCCTCCTGCCGGGCCACGCTGCTGTCAAGCAAATCGATCTGCGGCAGGTTCGAGTCGGGCAGCTCGTTAAACAAAGGCTTCTGACGCTCCTTGGCCACCCGCTCGCTCTTGGGAATTTCCATTCGGGGCGGCTCGATCACCACCGCAATCGGGTGCTGCTCCTCAATTTCAAAGCGCTCCTCTAGGAGACCTTCTTCGCGCTCGCGGGCCGCGGCCCGGCCGACCGCCAAGTCCTGCGCCAACTCGCGCTTTTCACGCCTGGCCTGCACGAACTCGTCGATCCACTGGCCCAACTTCTGCGCGGTGTGCGCCCAAGAAAAGGAAAACGCCAGGGCCAAGCCCAACAAGCCGGCGACGATCCACACCAGGGTCGAGCCGGCAAAGCCCAGCCACTTGACGCCCAGCGGTCCGATCCAAAACCCCAGCACGCCGCCCGCATGCCCGGGCAGGCCCGGCTCAAACCGGTACAGGCGGCTCCACTCAAGTGCCGTGCTGGCCAGCAAAAGCAGCAATAAGCCGCCCACACGCACCAGACGCTCGCGCATCATGGGCGGCGCGGACGGCTCGCCCCGCAGCCAGCGCTGCAGCCCGGTCAACCAGACGCGCACACCCAGCGCCAGCAACCACCAGACCGATAGGCCCAGCAGGAAATAGCTGCCATCGGCCAGCCACGCACCGAGCTGTCCGCCCCAGTTGTGCGGCCCCACGGCAGAGCCTGCGTCAGACTTCCCGGTGGTTGACCAGGCCGCATCCAAGGCCGAATGGCTGATGAGACAGATGAACCAAAACAGCAAGGCCAGCAGGCCCAGCAGCAGGCTGATTTCATGGGCAAAACGGCCCAGCCCGGCGCTCGGTTGCGAGCGCTCGCCGGTCGTTCGTAGCGTGTCAAGTGAGTAGGTCATGCGCAGGGGCGTAGCTTACCGCACAAGCGTGCTACATCAGGGCACCACATCAGCGCATCGCACAAGGCCAGCCGGCCGGGGCAAGCGGCTGCGGGCAGCCCGGACAACCCAAGTTTTGGCCCCTTCTTACAATAAGCTCTGAAGCCGGCCCCGACATAGGCTCCGCGTCCGAGCAGGCCCGCGCCGCCACAGTCGAGCCGCGAGGGCGGCACGGCCGCCGCGATCACAGGCCACACACACCCTCCTCTTTCCACGACACCCAACGCCTCCCCCTACGCCATGAAACATTGCAAGGTCCTGATCCTGGGCTCCGGCCCCGCCGGCTACACCGCGGCCGTCTATGCGGCGCGCGCCAACCTCAACCCGGTGCTGATCACCGGCATCGCCCAGGGCGGGCAGCTGATGACCACCACCGATGTGGACAACTGGCCGGCCGACGCCGACGGCGTGCAGGGGCCCGATCTGATGCAGCGCTTTCTGGCCCACGCCGAGCGATTCAAGACCGAAATCATCTTCGACCACATCAACCGGGTCGATTTCGGCCAGCGGCCCTTCACCCTGACCGGCGACAGCGACACCTACAACTGCGACAGCCTGATCATCGCCACCGGCGCGTCGGCCAAATACCTGGGGCTGCCCTCCGAGACCGCCTTCATGGGAAAAGGGGTCTCGGGTTGCGCCACCTGTGACGGCTTCTTCTACCGCAACCAGGTGGTCTGCGTGGTCGGCGGCGGCAACACGGCCGTCGAGGAAGCGCTTTACTTGTCGAACATTGCCAGCAAGGTCTACATGGTGCACCGGCGCGACAAGTTCCGGGCCGAACCCATCATGGTCGACAAACTGATGGAAAAAGTGGCCGCCGGCAAGATTGAACTGAAGGTCAATCAGACCCTGGACGAGGTGCTCGGCGATGCCTCGGGCGTCACCGGCGTGCGGCTGCGCAGCACCGACGGCCAGCGCACCGAGGACCTGGCGCTGACTGGCTGCTTCATTGCCATCGGTCACCAGCCCAACACCGACATCTTCAAGGGCCAGCTCGACATGAAGGACGGCTACATCGTCACCCGCAGCGGCTTGCAGGGCATGGCCACCATGACCAGCGTGCCAGGCGTGTTTGCCGCCGGCGACGTGCAGGATCATGTCTATCGCCAGGCCATCACCAGCGCCGGCACCGGCTGCATGGCCGCGCTCGACGCCCAGCGCTACCTGGAACAAGAAGGCAGCTGAACGTGGCTGTCTTCAGCATGACCGGCTACGCTGCCGTGCAGGGGCCGCTGCAGGGCGCCGATGCCCTCGGCGGCGGCACGCTGGGCCTGGAGCTGCGCTCGGTCAACAGCCGGTTCCTGGACCTGAGCCTGCGCCTGCCCGACGAGTTGCGACAGGCCGAGCCGGCCTTGCGCGAGCTCATCGGCCGCCAACTCAAGCGCGGCAAAGTGGAGTTGCGCGCCAGTCTCGAAAGCACGGGCAGCCAGACCCCAGCCGCTCCGTCAGAGCGCACCCTCTTGCAGCTGCGCCAGCTGCAACAGGCGGTGCAGGCGCGGCTGCCCGAAGCTGCGCCGCTGACCGTCGCTGAGGTGCTGCGGCTGAGCGAACCGGCGGCGCAGCCAGCCCCGCAGCTGCAGGCTCAGACTTTGGAGCTGGCCCGGCAGGCGCTGCAGCAGCTGTCCGATGCGCGCCAGCGCGAGGGGGCCCGGCTGGCAGACCTGCTGCGCGAGCGAACTGCCCAGCTGCGTGCGCTGGCACAACAGGCCGCGCCGATGGTGCCCTTGCTGGTGGAGCAGCAGAAAAAACGCTTCCTCGAGCGTTGGGCAGAAGCCATGGCCCTGAGCGATGCTGGCGTGAGCACGCAGGCCGCGCAGGAAAGGGCGCTGACCGAGGCGACCGCTTTTGCCATCCGCATCGATGTGGCCGAAGAGCTCGGCCGGCTGGGCTCGCACCTAGAGGAAGTCGACGCCTTGCTCAACAGCGGCGGCGAACTGGGCAAGCGCCTGGACTTTCTCATCCAGGAATTGCACCGCGAAGCCAATACCCTGGGCTCCAAATCGGCGGCACTGGAGCTCACCCGCATCTCGGTGGACATGAAGGTGCTGATCGAGCAGATGCGCGAGCAGGTCCAAAACATCGAATAAACCCCAGATCCCATGGACTACCCAGGAAACCTCTTCGTTGTAGCCGCGCCCAGTGGTGCCGGCAAGTCCAGTCTGGTCAAGGCGCTGATGGAGATCGACGCGGGCGTGGCGCCCTCGGTCTCGCACACCACGCGCCCGCCGCGTGGCCAGGAAAAACACGGACGTGAATACTTTTTTCTGTCAAACGAGGAGTTTGACCGGATGACCGAGCGACAGTCCTTTTTGGAGTGGGCCCATGTGCACGGCCACCGCTATGGCACCTCGCGCCAGGCCATCGAAGAGCGCATCAAGGCCGGCGCCGACGTCATGCTCGAGATCGATTACCAGGGCGCAATCAACATCAAAAAGATCTTCGCCAACGCGGTGCTGATCTTCATCCTGCCACCGAGCTGGGAAGAGCTGCGCGCCCGCCTGCAGCGCAGGGGCGAGGACAGCGCCGAGGTGATCGAGCTTCGGCTGCGCAATGCCGCCAAGGAGATGGCCCAGATCCAGCATTTCGACTTCGTTATAATCAACGAGCTTTTCGAGCGGGCGCTCTTTGACCTCAAGAGCATCGTGCACGCTCAGCGGCTCAAATACGCAGCCCAGCGCCGCAGCCGCGCTGCCACTTTTGAAGCCCTCAATCTGCCCTAAATTGACCACCGACTGGAGTTTGTGCCATGGCCCGCATCACCGTTGAAGACTGCCTGGAAAAGATCCCCAACCGCTTTCAGCTGGTGCTTGCCGCAACTTACCGGGCCCGCATGCTCAGCCAGGGACACACCCCGCGCATCGAGAGCAAAAACAAGCCTGGGGTGACCGCCCTGCGCGAGATCGCGGCCGGCCAGGTCGGCCTGGAAATGCTCAAGAAGGTGCCCGGCTGATTCGGTTTTCACCGCGCCGAGCCAACCGAAAGCACCGCCAAGGCGGTGCTTTTTTGTATCTGGCCTGAATTGAGCCAGCCCCATTGCCGCCAGAGACGGTCGGCTCGCGCTAAAGTTGGGGCATGAGCGCCTTGCAACCGACCGTGCTGACGGCCGCCCGATCGAGCCCCGCAGCCGCCAATGCCGCAGCAGCGAGCTTTGCTGCGCTGACGGCCAAGCTCGGCTATCTGAGCCGGGAAGACATCGCGCTGGTGCGCAAGGCCTACCGCTTTGCCGACGAGGCCCATCTGGGCCAACTGCGCAGCAGCGGTGAGCCCTACATCACCCATCCGATCGCGGTGGCCGCCCAGTGCGCCGACTGGAAGCTCGATGCGCAGGCCCTGATGGCCGCCTTGCTGCACGACGCCATTGAAGACTGCGGCGTGAGCAAGCCCGAGCTGATCGAGCGCTTTGGCGCACCGGTGGCCGAACTGGTCGATGGCCTGACCAAACTGGAAAAACTCGCCTTCAACACGCGCGAGGAAAACCAGGCGGAGTCGTTTCGCAAGATGCTGCTGGCCATGGCGCGCGATGTGCGCGTGATTCTGGTCAAGCTGGCCGACCGCACCCACAACATGCGCACGCTCGGTGACCTGCCGCGCGCCAAATGGGCCCGCATCTCCCAGGAGACGCTGGACATCTACGCGCCGATCGCGCACCGCCTGGGTCTGAACGCCACGTACCGCGAGCTGCAAGATCTGTCGTTTGCACACTTGCATCCCTGGCGCTACGCGACCCTGGCCAAGGCACTGGCCCGCTCACGCGGCCGCCGGCGCGACGTCATTCACCGGGCGCAAAGCGAGGTGCAGGCCGCGCTGGCTGCCGCCGGCCTGTCGGTGCGCATCGACGGCCGCGAAAAAACCCTGTTCTCGATTTATCGCAAGATGAACGACAAGCACCTGTCGTTCGCACAGGTGACCGATATCTATGGCTTTCGCGTCATCGTCGATCAGGTCATTACCTGCTACAGCGCGCTGGGCGTGCTGCACCAGCTCTACAAGCCCATGCCGGGCAAGTTCAAGGACTACATCGCCATCCCCAAAATCAATGGCTACCAGTCCCTGCACACCACGCTGATTGGACCGTTT
>CANHDQ010000095.1 GCA_947459405.1 Comamonadaceae bacterium | reverse complement strand
CGTCCCATGAAGGACGGCGTGATTGCCGACTTCACCGTCACCGAGCAGATGCTCAAGCAGTTCATCAAGATGGTGCACCCGCGCAGCATCTTCAAACCGAGCCCGCGCATCATCATCTGCGTGCCCTGCGGCTCGACCCAGGTCGAGCGCCGCGCCATCCGCGAATCGGCCCTGGGGGCGGGCGCATCGGAGGTCTACCTGATCGAAGAGCCGATGGCCGCAGCCATTGGCGCCGGCCTGCCGGTGTCGGAGGCATCGGGCTCCATGGTCGTCGACATTGGCGGGGGCACCACCGAAGTCGGCGTGATCTCGCTGGGCGGCATGGTCTACAAGGGCAGTGTGCGGGTCGGCGGCGACCGCTTCGACGATGCCATCATCAATTACATCCGCCGCAACTACGGCATGCTCATCGGCGAGCCAACGGCCGAAGCGATCAAGAAGAACATCGGCTCGGCCTTTCCGGGCAGCGAGGTCAAAGAGATGGAGGTCAAGGGCCGCAACCTCTCAGAGGGCGTGCCGCGCAGCTTCACCATCTCGAGCAATGAAGTGCTGGAGGCGCTGACCGACCCGCTCAACAACATCGTCTCGGCGGTCAAGAATGCGCTGGAGCAAACGCCGCCCGAACTGGGCGCCGACATCGCCGACCGCGGCATGATGCTCACCGGCGGCGGCGCCCTGCTGCGCGACCTCGACCGCCTGCTTAGCGAGGAAACCGGCCTGCCGGTGCTGGTGGCCGAAGACCCGCTGACCTGCGTGGTGCGCGGCTGCGGCATTGCGCTCGAGCGCATGGAGCGCCTGGGCCCCATCTTCACCTCGGAGTAAGCGGCCGGGCCGCGGCTGCGGCGGCCGCAGCTCGCAGACTGCCTGACCCATGCCACTCGGAACGCTCGACCGCTCGCCGCCGCCCTTTTTCAAGCAAGGGCCTTCGGCGCTGTCCAAGCTGGTCTTTTTCAGCGCGCTGGCCGTCTTCATGATGGTCGCCGACGCCCGCCTCGGTCTGAGCGGGCCAGCGCGCTCGGCCTTGGCCAGCGTCCTGTACCCGCTGCAGTGGCTGAGCCTGCAGCCCGGGCGCGCGGGGCAGGCGCTAGGCGATCATCTGGCCAATCTGGAGCAGGCGCAAAAGGAGGCGCAGACAGCGCGCCAGGAGCTGACCCGGCAACTGCTGCGCGCCGGCCAGGTTGAACAACTGAGCCTGGAAAACCGGCAGCTGCGCCAATTGCTCGAGTTGCGCGAGCAACTGGCGCCCTCCTCGCGCGCCGCCGAGATCGTCTACGAGGCCGCTGATCCCTACTCGCGCAAAGTGGTGCTCAACAAGGGGGCCTTGGCCGGAATCGAGCGGGGCTCGCCAGTGATCGATGCCAACGCCGTCATCGGCCAGGTCACCCGCGTGCACCCACTGAGCAGCGAGGTCACCCTGGTCATTGATCGCGAGCTGAGCATCCCGGTGCTCAATCCGCGCACCGGCGTGCGCAGCGTGGCCTACGGAGAGCCCGCACTGGGCGTGCTGGAGCTGCGCTTCATGGCCAGCAACGCCGACATCCAGGTCGGGGACTTGCTCACCACCAGCGGGGTCGATGGCGTCTACCCGCCCGGCTTGCCAGTGGCGCGGGTCAGCCACATCGAACGGCGGGCCGAATCGACCTTTGCACGCATCCACTGCGAGCCGGTGGCCCAGGTGGCGGCGGCGCGCCATGTGCTGGTGCTCACACCGCTGCAGACCCAGCGCCCGCCCGAGGCGGCGGCCAAAGCGCCCGAGAAGGCTGCGCCTCGGGCCAAGGGAGGCCGGCCATGATCATGCGCAGCGGCCAGCAACTGCTCTTGCCGGCCAGCCCCCTGTTTATTGGCGCGAGCCTGCTGGCGGCGCTGCTGCTCAATATGCTGCCCATCAGCCAGCAGGCCTGGATGCCCGACCTGCTGGCGCTGACGCTGCTGTTTTGGACGGTGCACCAGCCGCTGCGCGTGGGGATTGGAGCGGCTTTTTGCTTTGGCTTGGTCATGGATGTGCAGCAATCGGCCCTGCTGGGGCAAAACGCGCTGTCCTACACCGCCTTGAGCTATCTGGGCATCATGGTGCATCGGCGTTTGCTTTGGTTTGCCGTGCCCACGCAGGCGCTGCAGTTGCTGCCCCTGCTGCTGGCCACGCAGGTGCTCGAGCTGATCGTGCGGCTGATCGCCGGCGATGGCTTTCCGATCTGGTCCACCTGGCTCTCGCCGCTGCTGCAGGCCCTGCTGTGGCCGCTGGCCAGCGTGCTGCTGCTCATGCCGCAGCGACGCGCGCCGGACCCCGACGAGAACCGACCGCTCTGAATGCCCCCATGACGGCCCTGCGCAACATCGAAGTGGAGCTGGCACGCTTTCGCCATCGCGTCGTGGTGGCCAGCGCGGTGGTGCTCGCCTGCTTTGCCCTGCTGGGCCTGCGGCTGATTTACCTGCAAGTGTTCAAGCACGAGCACTATCAGGAGCAGGCTGAAAACAACCGCACCGCCATCGTGCCCATCGTGCCCAACCGCGGGCTGATCGTCGACCGCCATGGGGTGGTGCTGGCCACCAACTACTCGGCCTACACGCTGGAGATCACGCCCTCGAAAGTCGGGCAGCTCGAGCCGATGCTCGACGCACTGTCTGAAGTGGTGGAAATCAGTGCGCGCGACCGCAGGCGCTTCAAACGGCTGCGCGAGGAGTTCAAGAGCTTCGATTCGCTGCCCATCCGCACCAAGCTCAGCGATGCCGAAGTGGCCCGGTTCGCCGCGCAGCGCTACCGCTTCCCGGGCGTCGACATCAAGGCCCGCCTGTTTCGCAGCTACCCCTATGGCGAAGCGGGCAGCCATGTGGTGGGCTATATCGGGCGCATCAACCAGAAGGAAAAAGAGCGCATCGAGGAAGAAGACGAGCTGGGCAACTACCGGGGCACCGACTACATCGGCAAGCTGGGCATCGAGCAAAGTTACGAAAAACCGCTGCACGGCATCACCGGGGTCGAGCAGGTGGAGACATCGGCGGGCGGGCGCGCCGTGCGACGCCTGGCCAGCAGCCCGGCCACACCGGGCGATGCGATCAAGCTGTCGATCGACATCAAGCTGCAAAAGCTCGTCGAGGACCTGTTTGGCGATCGACGCGGCGCACTGGTGGCCATCGACCCGCGCAACGGGGAGGTGCTGGCCTTTGTGAGCAAGCCCACCTTCGATCCCAACTTGTTTGTCGAGGGCATCGACAGCGAGAGCTGGGCCGCGCTCAACGAGTCGATCGACAAGCCCCTGCTCAACCGGGCCCTGAGGGGCACCTACCCGCCGGGCTCGACCTACAAGCCCTTTATGGCGCTGGCGGCGCTGAGCACGGGCAAGCGCGCGCCCGGCACCGTCATCAACGACACGGGCGTATGGACGTTTGGCGGGCACCAGTTTCGCAGCCACGGCGAGGGGCTCGGCGCGGTCGACATGCACCAGAGCATCGTGCGCTCGAGCAACGTGTACTACTACACCCTGGCCAACGAAATGGGGGTCGACGCCATTCACGATTTCATGAAGCCGCTGGGCTTTGGCCAGCTCACGGGCATCGATATCAACGGCGAAGTGCGCGGCGTGCTGCCCAGCCAGGAGTGGAAGCGCAGGACCTACAAACGGGCTGAGCAGCAAAAGTGGTATGCCGGCGAGACCATCTCGCTGGGGATCGGCCAGGGTTACAACACCTTCACCATGCTGCAACTGGCCCACGCCACCGCCACGCTGGCCCAAGGCGGTGTGCAGCACAAGCCGCGCCTGGTGCTGGCCACCCAGGACAGCGTCTCGCAGGTGCTGCGGCCAGCGCCCGCGGCCGCGCCGCTCGATCTGGGCTACAAAAGCGAGCATGTGGCGCTGATCAAGCGGGCGCTGGCCAGCGTCACCCAAGACGGCACCTCGGCCCGCGTGTTTGCTGGTGCCGGGTACCTCAGCGCCGGCAAGACCGGCACGGCGCAGGCGGTGAGCATTGGTCAGAAGGACAAGTACAACGCCGCCAAGCTCGAAGAGCACCAGCGCGACCACTCGCTCTACATGGCCTTCGCGCCACTGGAGGCGCCGCGGGTGGCGCTGGCCGTGGTGGTGGAAAACGCAGGCTTCGGCGCGGCCCACGCCGCCCCGATCGCGCGGCGCGTGTTCGACTACCTGCTGCTGGGCCAATACCCCAGCGAAGAGGACATGGCGGCTGTGCAAAAAGGGCAAGCGGCCGCGCCGATCGGCAAGCCGCGCGATGCGGCCTGGCTGGACGTGCTGGGGCGGCCTTTGAGCCCTGCGATCGAGGTGGCAGCGCCAGTGGTTGCAGCGCCGAGCCCAACGGCCAGAAACAGAACTGCTGCAACACCGTAGGCTCTCTTGCGCTTGAGACGAGCGAGGGCACGCTGCAATCGGGGCCTGCGCTCGCACAGGGTCTGGGGTCGAGCGCGACGTTTCTGCGGGCAAACCTTGATAGGATCACCGTAGAGCTAAGGGAGGCTTGCGTCATGTCCATGCCCTGGGAAGGGATCGTTTCCGCCGATGAAATCGCCGCCTACGAGGCTGCCGGCTTCGGCCGCCCGCAAGCGCAGGGCAAGCGCCCGGCGCTGCTGATCATCGATGTGCAGTACCGAACGGTGGGCACGACGCGGCTGCCGTTTTGGGAGTCGATCAAGGAATTCAAAACGTCATGCGGCGAGGTCGGCTGGCAAGCGGTCGACCATATCGTCCCCCTGCTGGCACTGTTTCGCGAAAAAAACCTGCCGGTGCTCTACCCCTATGTGGCGCCCAAGGAGAGCTTTGACCTCGGACGCCTGGCCGAAAAGGTGCCGGCCCTGATGGGCGTGGCCGCGCACGGCTACCAGTTTGTGCCCGAGATCGCGCCGCGCGAGCGTGATGTGCTGCTGCCCAAGAAGCATCCCAGCGCGTTTTTTGGCACGCCCCTGGCCAGCTACCTGATCGATCTGCAGGTTGACAGCCTGGTGGTCACGGGCTGCACCACCAGCGGCTGCGTGCGCGGCAGCGTGGTCGACGCCTTTGCCTACAACTTCAAATGCACCGTGCCAATCGAGTGCGTCTATGACCGCAGTGCCACCAGCCACGCGGTCAATTTGTTCGACATGGCCTCCAAGTACGCCGAGGTCATCCCCGTCAGCCAGGTCATGCAGCACATTGCCTCCTTGCCCCGCGCATCATCATGAAGAAATTCGACAATAAATTTGACCGCTACCCTTTCTCGGCGCTGCCCAAGCGGCCCACCTACAGTTGGCCCAACGGCAGCAAGCTGGCGGTGTATTTCGCGCTCAATGTGGAGGCCTTCGAGTTCGGGCGCAACCCAGGGCCCGACTTCACCTCGCTGCCCGCAGCGCCCTTTCATCGCGGCTATGCCTACCGCGACTACGGTAACCGGGTGGGCATCTGGCGCATCTTGGAGCTCTTCGAGCGCTACCAGATTCCCTTGGCCATCCTCACGAACACCAGCGTCTACGACGTCTGCCCGGAGGTGCTCGAGCCGTTTCGCCGCCGCGGTGATGAGTTCGTCGGTCATGGCCGCACCAACTCCGAGCGGCAAGTCGACATGGACGAGGCCACCGAGCGCGCCATGCTGACCGAGGTGCGCGAGCGCTTCATTCGTGAGGAAGGCAAGCCGCCCAAAGGCTGGCTCGGGCCCTTCATCTCGCAAAGCGCCAAAACCCCGGAACTGCTGCTCGAGACCGGCTACACCTACCAGATGGACTGGTTCTTCGACGAGCAGCCCCAGTGGTTTCGCACCGGCCGCGGACCGATCTTGAGCGTGCCGTATCCTTCGATGGAGCTCAACGACATTCCCGCCTTCATCAACCGCGGCGCCAGCGACGGCGAATTCACCACCATGGTCACCGAAGGCTTCGATCAGCAACTGGCCGACGGCGAGCACAACGGATGGCCGCTGGTGTGCGGCATCTCGCTGCACACCTTCCTGATGGGCCAGCCCCACCGCGCGCAGCAGCTGCGACGCATGCTCGAGCACATGGCGGCGCAGCGCTCTCGCATCTGGTTTGCCACGCCCGGGGAGATTGCCGAGCATGTGATGGCCCTGCCCGAGGGCACTGTGGCCAAGCCTTGATCGACGACCCGGCTAAGCAGTGGTTCAGGCCCGCGCAGTGCGCCAGGTCGGCATCGCACGCTCGGTCCAAGATAAAGTGCCCACTCAAGCCATGAACCCGAGTCCTTACCCGCATCTCTTCAGGCCCCAGGTCCTGGCCGGGCAGACGCTGAAAAACCGCATCACGCATGCGTCGATCTCGCCGCGCTTTGGCGCGCACCAGGGGCTGCATCCGAACTACCTGCAGTACTACGTCAACCGAGCCAGGGGCGGCGCTGCGATGGTGGTGACCGATCCGATCGGCATCATCGAGCAGCACGGCCTGGAGCGTCTGCGCGCCTGGGATGCGAGCATGGAGGGCGATCTGCGCCGCCTGGCCGACGGGGTACGCGCCCACGGCAGCGCGCTCATCGGTCAGGTGCAAGACACGGGCCGCGGCCGGCATGTGCCGGGCCGGGCCTACCAGACCCACAGCGCCTCGGCCCTGCCCGACGACCTGAGCTACTCCATGCCACGGGCACTGAGCCTGAGCGAGATCGAGCGCTTGGTGGCGCAGACGGTGCAGTCATGTCTGCGCATGCAGCGCTGCGGCTTTTCGGGCATTGAGGTGTCGGCAGGCCACGGGCACCTGTTTCACCAGTTCCTCTCACCGCGCTCCAACCAGCGCCAAGACGCCTACGGCGGCGACCTGCACGGGCGGCTCAGGCTGCTGGCCGAGATCTGCCAGGCGATGCGGCAAAGCTGCGGTGCAGGCTTCATCATCGGCGTCAAGCTGCCCGGTGATGACGGCGTGCCCGGTGGCATCGACGAGCAGCAGGCCGGCCAGATCGCGCAAGCGCTGGTCGCGCAAGTGGCGATCGACTACCTCACCTACTGCCAAGGCTCGCACCACCGCAGCCTGGAGATGCACCTGCCCGACGACAGCTACCCGCGCCAGACCTACAGAGGGCTGATTGCGCGGCTCAAGGCGCTGACCCCGGGCGTGGCGGTGATGGGCCTGGGTCGCATCACCGACCCCGCCGAGGCCGAGGCGATTTTGGCCGAGGGCGATGCCGACATGATCGGCCTGGGGCGCTCGCTGATCGTCGATGCGGCCTGGCCGCTCAAGGCACAGGCGGGCCAGGCCAGCAAGATCCGCTATTGCGTCTCTTGCAACACCTGCTGGAAGACCATCAACCAGGGTCGGCCCATGGGCTGCGACAACAACCCGCGCCTGGCCCAGGCCAACGAGCTCGACGAGACGCTCGAGCCAGCGCCACAGCCGCGCAAGGTGGCCGTGGTGGGCGCCGGCATTGCCGGACTGCAGGCGGCGTTGACTGCGGCCGCGCGCGGGCACCAGGTCAAGGTCTGGGGGCGCTCGGCCCAGGTCGGTGGCAAGGCCTGGCTCTTGGCCCAGTTGCCGCTGGGCGAGTCGATGTCGAGCATCTACGACCACCAGTGGATCGAGGCCCAGCGTCTGGGCGTTCAGTTCGAGCTCGGCCGGACCGCATCAGCCGAGCAGGTGCTGGCCTGGCAGCCCGATGCGCTGGTGCTGGCCACCGGCGCGCAGATGACCTGGCCCATGGACCTGCCCGCCTGGCTGCAAGAGCAAGGTGTGGTGCCCGATCTGCGCCAGGCCATGGCCGACCTGCTGCGCACCCAGGGCCCGCAAAACGGCACGGCGGTGATCTACGACCTCGACCAGACCGAGGGCACCTACGCCGCCGCCGAGTACCTGCGCGACCGCTTTGAGCGCGTGGTCGTGCTCTCGCCGCGCGAGGCGATTGCCCAAGAGGCGGTGCTGGTGGCACGCCAACGTATCCACCGGCGCTTTTTCGAACGAGGCATCGAAGTCAAAACCTCGGTCGACCCGGTGTGGACCGAGCGCTTTGAAAACGCAGGCTGCCTGCAATACCGCAGCGTGTTCGGCGGGCCGCTCCAGGACATCGAGAACGTGGCGTTTTTTGCCTACGCCTCGCCTCGCCGACCCGACGACGCACTGCTGGGCCCCTTGCAGGCCGCCGGCCTCGACCCCATCGCCGTGGGCGACTGCAAGATCGCCCGCGATGCGCTGGCGGCCACCGCCGAGGGGCACGCCGCAGGCATGGGGCTGTAAGCGCCCGCCTTCGGCGCGACAGGTCGGCGCAGACCGCTGCCGCGTGCCAGATGGCAGCGCGCTTGCGCGTCGGCGCAGCGCGCCACTTGCAGACGAGTTGCACTTGGCAAGCGGTATGGCGCCAAGAATAGGGCGAGCCGACAAGAAGACCGCCTCAAGGCGCCCCTGACGGCGGTCACCCCATAACGACCAGGCACCCAAAGGCACCCAAAGGCGCCCAAAACTCAAAAGGAAAAGGCCATGCACATCGACGCGCGCGAGCTTGGCGCGCAGGAACAGGACTGCGACCTTTGCATCATCGGCGCGGGCCCGGCCGGCATCAGCCTGGCGCGCGAATTCATCGGTCAGGGCCTGCGTGTGGCCTTGCTTGAAAGCGGCGGCATCGAGCCCGATGCGCGCGTGCAGGCCCTTGCAGAGGGGCCGACCTTCGGCGACATCAAGCCGTCGTTTGAAGTCAACCGCCGTCAGTTTGGCGGCAACGCCAATGTCTGGTGTATCGGCCTGGGTCCGGCCGAGCAGGGTCTGCGCCACGCGCTGTTCGATGAGATCGACTTCGAGCCGCGTCCCTGGGTGCGCCACAGCGGCTGGCCGCTGCGCCGCGAAGACCTGATCGCCCATTACCAGCGCGCCCAACAGGTCTGCGGCGCAGGGCAGTTCGATTACGGCCCAAAAAGCTGGCAGGAGCCCGATGCCTTGCCCCTGCCCCTGCACGAGCACGGGGTGCACACCGGCATGTTTCACTTCAGCCCCTTCGAGCTGTTCACCCGGTCCTACCGCGAGCAGCTGCTCCAGGCCCCCAACATCACCGTCTACACCCACGCCACCGCAACAGAGCTATTGCCGCGAAGCGATCAGGCCGCGGTGGCGGCAGTGCGGGTCAGCGGGCCCGGCCAGCGGAGCTGGACGCTGCGCGCCAGAAACTTCGTGGTGGCCGCCGGAGGCTATGAAAACGCCCGGCTGCTGCTGTGCTCACTGGGCGCCGACGGCACGGCCCTGGGCAACGCACACGGTCGGGTTGGACGCTATTACCACGACCATCTGCAAGGGCGCAGCGGCTACCTCATTGCGAGCGACCCGCATTTGCTGGAGCGGCTGGGGCTGTACGACCTGCGCCTGCGGCGCGGCGCCTATGTGATGGGCTATCTCAAGCTTGCGCCCGAGCTGCAGGCGCGGGAGCGGGTGCTCAACATCAACTGCTTCTTGTTTCCCCGGCCAGCCCAACGCCAAGACCGTGCGATCGAGGCCTTCAACACGCTGCGGCAAAGGCGCCTGCTGCGCCCAAGAGCCGATGAAACGGCGCCGGCGCTCGGTCTGCGCAAGACGCTGGCGCTGAGCTGGCAGGTGGCCAAGGGCCTGGACTATGTGAGCCAGATGGCCGCGCGGGCTGCTGCGGGCACGCAGTCGACCGCCTACGGACTGGGCCACGGCGGCTGGTCTGCACTCGAGCATCCGGGCGAGCGTTTTTCGCGGCTGGAGTTGTGGCACAGCATCGAGCAAAGTCCGCATCCGGACAATCGGGTCGAGCTCAGCCAAGAGCGCGACGCGCTCGGCTGTAGGCGTCTGGCCCTGCACTGGCACTGGCCGCAAGAGGACATCGAGCAGACGATCCGGGCGCAGGAGCTGTTCGCACGGGCGCTCGAGCAAGCCGGCCTGGGCCGCGTCGAGCGAGTGCGCGAGGCAGACGGCTCGCCCCATCTGGCCAGGCCCGTGGGCTCCCACCACCTGATGGGCACCACCCGCATGCATGCCGACCCCCGCGAGGGCGTGGTCGATGCCAACTGCCAGGTTCACGGCGTCGACAACCTCTATGTCGCCGGCAGCTCGGTGTTTCCCACCGGCGGCTATGCCAATCCCACCCTCACCCTGG
>CANHDQ010000094.1 GCA_947459405.1 Comamonadaceae bacterium | reverse complement strand
TGGCCCTGAGCTTGTTCGTCACCCAGGCGTCTGCCGGCATGGCGCTGCAGGTCGACATCGCCGGCGCGGCCTTGCCCCACTTTCAGCAGGGCGAGCGCTTGTTCATGCAGCGGCGCGGCCAGCTCAATCTGGCCTGCACCCACTGCCACGACCAAAACCATGGCAAGCGCTTCTACACCGATCTGCTCAGCCAGGGCCAGCCCAACGGCTACCCGCTGTTTCGCATGGAGTGGCAAAAGGTCGGCTCACTCGAGCGCAGGCTGCGCAGCTGCCTGGTCGGGGTGCGGGCGCAAGTACCGCCCTGGGGCGCGCTCGAGATGCGGCAGTTGGCGCTTTACCTGGGCTGGCGCGGCCAGTCTCTGGCGATCGAGGCGCCGGCGGTGCGCAAGTAGCGCAGCCTGAGCGTCTTGGGGTTTAGCTGCCGCAGCTGGCCGGGCCGCAGGTGGCTGCCTCACCGCTGGGTGTGGGGCTTGCCGTGGGGGCCCGGCTCATCTGACCGGTGAGCGGGTCGAACCCCACCTGGTCAAGGTGCCAGGTCAGTGCGGCGTCCATGGTTTGCGCATGCTGGGCGAACCATTTGCCCAGCTCGGGCAGGATCTCGCGGGTCAGGTCCAAGTCGCCTTCTTCGCGGGCGCGGCGCAGCAACTCTTGCAACGTCTGGATCACCACCTGGTGCTGCGTGCCGTGGCAATGCAGGGGGCCGAAGGCGCTGGCCTGCATCCAGTCGTCCTCCATCGCGAAGTGCTCCACGGTGTGTTCAAACAGCGCTTGCAGCCGCACGATCAGGCTGGCATCGTCGGCCGCCTCGGCCTGGCCCAGCAGATCGATGAATTCCCGGTGGGTCTGGTCGAGAACGGCGTGACCCAAGGCGAGGTCTTGCGACCAGCTCAGGCTGGGGGCGGCGGTGGGGTTCATGCGCGGCCTTGGCTTGTGACGGGGGTCAGAGCATAACGCGCCTGGGCGCGCACGATCAGGCGCGCTCGAAAATCGCCGCAATGCCCTGGCCGCCGCCGATGCACATGGTCACCAGCGCGTAGCGGCCGCCGATGCGCTGCAGCTCGTGCAAGGCCTTGACCGTGATGAGCGCGCCGGTCGCCCCGATCGGGTGGCCCAACGAAATGCCAGAGCCGTTGGGGTTGACCTTGGCCGGATCGAGGCCAAGGGCTTGGGTCACGGCGCAAGCCTGCGCGGCAAAGGCCTCGTTGGCCTCGATCACATCCAGGTCGGCCGCTTGCAGGCCGGTCTTCTTGAGCACCAGTTGCGTGGCTGAAATCGGGCCCAGCCCCATGTACTTCGGGTCGAGTCCGGTGTGCGCATAGCCGACCAGGCGGGCCATGGCTTTGGCGCCGCGGGCGCGCGCAGCGCCGGCCTCCATCAGCACGACGGCGGCGGCGGCATCGTTGATGCCCGACGCGTTGCCGGCGGTGACGCTGCCGTTTTCTTTCAAAAACACCGGCTTGAGCTTGGCAAAGTCTTGCGCGGTCGCGCCGGTTCGGAAGTGTTCGTCGGTGGTGTAGGCGAGGTCGCCTTTTTTGCTCTTGAGCATGACCGGCACGATCTGGTCTTTGAAGTAGCCGGCAGCGGTGGCCTTTTCGGCCCGGTTGTGGCTGCTCAGCGCCAGGGCGTCTTGCATCTCGCGCGTAATCCCGTATTTGGCTGCGACGTTTTCAGCCGTCACGCCCATGTGGATGCCATGGAAAGGATCGTGCAGGGCGCCGATCATCATGTCGATCATCTTGGCATCGCCCATGCGCGCGCCCCAGCGCGCGGTCAGGCTGGCAAACGGTGCGCGGCTCATGTTCTCGGCGCCGCCGCCAATGGCCACATCGCAGTCGCCCAGCAAGATGGCTTGGCTGGCCGAGACGATGGCTTGAAGGCCCGACCCGCACAGGCGGTTGACGTTCATGGCCGGCGTGCCTTCGGCGCAGCCCCCGTTGATCGCCGCCACGCGCGACAGGTACATGTCTTTGGGCTCCGTGTTGACCACGTGGCCGAACACCACATGGCCGACGTCCTTGCCTTCGGTGCCGGCGCGCGCCAGCGCCTCGCGCACCACCAGGGCCGCCAGCTCTGTGGGGGGCACGTCCTTGAGGCTGCCGCCAAAGGTTCCAATGGCGGTGCGCACACCGCTGACGACAACGACTTCTCGGCTCATGGGACTTGACTCCTGATGGGTTGGCAGATTTTCAGTGTCGCAGCCAGGGGCTACGTCAGCCTGACAGGGCCGCGCGCTCGGGCAGCCGGGCAAGCCGACCGTACAATCATGCGGTCGTTGGCTTGCGCGGCGTTGGGCCATTTGGCCAAGCGTGGCAGTCGGGTCGGGCCCGTTTGGGGTCAGCGCCCTGCTCGCAGCGCCAATCCCTCGGGCCCACATGCTAAACCGCAGCCAGCCCGACCAGAGCGCTCGGTTGTCAAGAGCGTGACTGCGCCCAGGCCGGCGCGAGGCCTCCATCAGCAAGGACTTTTGCATGCTCGCCTATACCCATCCACAGACATTTGACGTGATCGTGGTCGGCGGCGGACATGCCGGCACCGAGGCGGCGCTGGCCAGCGCCCGCATGGGCTGCAAGACCTTGCTGCTGACCCACAACATCGAGACCCTGGGCCAGATGAGCTGCAATCCGTCGATCGGCGGCATTGGCAAGGGTCATCTGGTCAAGGAGGTGGACGCCATGGGTGGCGCCATGGCCCTGGCCACCGATGAAGGCGGGATTCAGTTTCGCATCCTCAATTCCAGCAAGGGCCCGGCGGTGCGGGCCACCCGCGCCCAGGCCGATCGGGTGCTCTACAAGGCGGCGATCCGCCACCGGCTTGAGAACCAACCCAACCTTTGGTTGTTTCAACAGGCCGTTGACGATCTCGTGGTCGAAGGTGACCGCGTGGTGGGGGCCATCACGCAAGTGGGCGTTCGCTTCGCTGCCAAGGCCGTGGTGCTGACGGCCGGCACGTTTCTCGATGGCAAGATCCATGTGGGCCTGAACCACTATGCCGCGGGGCGTGCAGGCGATCCGCCGGCGGTCTCGCTCAGCGCCCGCCTCAAGGAACTCAAGCTGCCGCAGGGGCGCTTGAAGACCGGCACGCCGCCGCGCCTCGATGGCCGCACGATCGACTTTTCAAAGTGTACCGAGCAGCCCGGCGATGGCATGCCAGGAGGCGAAGGCGACTCGGTGCCGGTGTTCAGCTTCATGGGCCACGGCATCGCCCACCCGCGCCAGGTGCCGTGCTGGATCACCCACACCAATGAGCGCACGCACGAGATCATCCGCTCGGGCTTTGACCGCAGCCCCATGTTCACCGGCAAGATCGACGGTGTCGGTCCGCGCTACTGCCCGAGCGTAGAGGACAAGATCAACCGCTTTGCGGGCAAGGACAGTCACCAGATCTTCCTGGAGCCCGAGGGCCTGAGCACCCACGAGTTTTATCCCAACGGCATTTCGACCAGCTTGCCGTTTGACATCCAGTACGAGCTCGTGCGCTCCATGGCCGGCCTCGAGAACGCCCATATCTTGCGACCCGGCTACGCGATCGAGTATGACTACTTTGACCCGCGCAGCCTCAAGTCCAACTTCGAGACCCGTGATTTGCAAGGTCTGTTTTTTGCCGGTCAGATCAACGGCACAACCGGCTATGAGGAGGCTGCGGCGCAAGGCCTGTTTGCAGGTATCAACGCCGCTTTGCAGTGCCGGGGCCAGGAGCCGTGGCTGCCCCGCCGTGACCAAGCCTACCTGGGCGTGTTGGTGGACGACCTCATCACCAAGGGCGTGACCGAGCCCTACCGAATGTTCACCAGCCGTGCCGAGTACCGGCTGATGTTGCGCGAAGACAATGCCGACATGCGTCTGACCGAGGTGGCCCGCCAGATGGGCTTGGTTGACGACGCGCGCTGGGAGGCGTTCAACCGCAAGCGCGATGCGGTTTCACGTGAAACCGAGCGCCTGCGCAGCGTGTGGGTGCACCCCGGCAAGTTGCCTGCCGCCGAGGCCGAGCGGGTGCTGGGGCAGGGCATCGAGCGCGAGTACCGCATGCTCGACCTGCTGCGGCGACCGGGCATCGGCTATGAGGCCTTGATGTCACTCGACGCCGGCCAGTATGCCAACGCCCAGCTGCTCGCGGCCGATGCGCCGCTCGAGCTTAGGGCCGCAGTAATCGAGCAGATCGAGATTTCGGCTAAATACGCCGGCTACATCGACCTGCAAAAAACCGAAGTTGAGCGGGCCGCCCACTACGAGAATCTCAAGCTGCCGGCCGAGCTCGACTACATGCAAGTTACGGCTCTGAGCGTGGAGGTGCGCCAGAAGCTGGCGCGCCACCGGCCGCAGACGCTGGGCCAGGCCTCGCGCATTTCGGGGGTCACACCGGCGGCGATCTCGCTGCTGCTGGTGCACCTGAAAAAGAGCCTGTGGAAGGCGCGACCAGAGGCTGCAGGGGAACAGGCGGCGGCATGAGCGCGGCCGCTTTGGCGCTCGAGCAGGGGCTGGCCGAACTGGGTTTGGCGCTGCAGCCGGCTCAGCGCGATCAGTGCCTGGCGTATCTGGCCCTCATCGGCAAATGGAACCAGGTGTACAACCTGACTGCGGTGCGTCAGCCCGAGCAAATGCTCACCCACCATTTGCTTGACTGCCTGGCGGCGCTCGGCCCGCTTCAGCGCCATTTGGCCCAGTCGGGGCTCACCGAGAGCGGCCGCCTGCTCGACGTGGGCTCGGGCGCGGGTTTGCCGGGCATCGTGTGGGCCATCGGCTGCCCTCAATTGCAGGTGTGCTGCGTCGACACCGTGGCCAAGAAGGCCGCGTTTATCACGCAAGCGGCGCTGACCCTGGGGCTCAAGAATCTCAAAGGTGTGCACGCGCGCGTCGAGAGCCTGACCGGTCCTTTCGATGTGATCTCGGCACGCGCCTTTGCTTCGCTGCCCGATCTTGTGGCGGGGTCCGCACAGGCCTTGGCCGAGGGCGGCGTGTGGCTGGCCATGAAGGGCAAGCACCCGGCCGATGAAATTGCCGCTGTGCCGGCTGACGTGTTTCACGTGGAACCGCTTCAAGTGCCCGGTTTGGCCGCCGAGCGTTGCATCGTCTGGATGCGCCCAGATTCAGCCTCGCCCGGTTGATTCGGCCCAAGGTCCTTGGGCACCCGCCCCGTGTTTGGCGCCGGTTTCACGTGAAACCTGTTGGGTGGTGGCCTTCAGCCCTTACACTGGCCGCCTGATTGTTGAGGTTCAGATGCTCGGTTCGTTCGCAGGGATTGCAGATTTCGGCGCCTTTGTATTGGCCATCATCGTGTTTTTGGCGATCCCGGGGCCGGGCAATCTCGCGCTGGTGACATCAACGGCCAAGGGTCGTATCCCCGGTGGGTTGGCCGCCACCATGGGCGTGATTGCGGGCGACCAGGTGCTGCTGTGGGCGGCGGTTGCCGGGGTTTCGGCCGTGCTGATGGCATCGCCCACGGCTTTTGGCGTGATTCAGTGGGCTGGCGCCGCCTACCTGGCTTGGCTGGGCTGGCGCATGATCGTCAGCCGGCCGGGCGATGCACCGATTTTGGAGATCCGGGCGGGCCAGTATTTCCGGCAGGCGATGCTGATCACCTTGCTCAACCCCAAGGCCATCGTGTTCTACATGGCGTTTTTTCCGCTCTTTGTCGATCCGGCCCAGCATCAGGGCTTGTTCACTTTTGCCGTCATGGCCGCCACCATCGCTGCCCTGACCTTTGCGTATGGTTTGGGCGCGACCTTGCTGACGTTTTTTCTGGCCGAACGCCTGCGTGCCAGCCCCTGGGTCAAGTCGGTCCTCGAAAAGGTGGCGGGCACTTTGCTCATCGGCTTTGGCCTGAAACTGGCGCTCTCGCGCTGAC
The DNA here is from genome assembly GCA_947459405.1 of Comamonadaceae bacterium. Classification (GTDB taxonomy): domain Bacteria; phylum Pseudomonadota; class Gammaproteobacteria; order Burkholderiales; family Burkholderiaceae_C; genus Polaromonas. The sequence goes on along the minus strand of CANHDQ010000094.1, from coordinate 4,181 downwards.
CCCTCCTCCTGATTCAAGCCATGGCCAAAATATTTTGCGTTGCCAATCAAAAGGGTGGGGTGGGCAAGACCACCACCACCGTCAACCTCGCCGCGGGCCTGGCCAAGCTCGGGCAGCGCGTGCTCATGGTCGATCTCGATCCACAGGGCAATGCCACCATGGGCTCGGGCATCGACAAGCGCGAGCTCGAACTGTCGGTCTATGACGTGTTGCTCGAGTCGGCCAGCATCGAAGAGGCGCGGGTGAGCAGCCAGAAGCTGCTCGATGCCGGTTGCAGTTTTGATGTGCTCGGCGCCAACCGCGAGCTCGCCGGCGCCGAGGTCGAACTCGTGGCGCTGGACAGGCGCGAAAAGCGCTTGCGCGCGGCTTTGGCCGAAGTCGACACGCAATACGACTTTGTGCTCGTGGACTGCCCGCCCTCGCTGTCGCTGCTCACGCTCAACGGGCTGTGCGCGGCGCACGGCGTGATCGTGCCCATGCAATGCGAGTATTTTGCGCTCGAGGGCCTGACGGATCTGGTCAACACCATCAAGCGGGTGCACGCCAACCTCAACCCGGACCTCAAGATCATCGGCCTGCTGCGCGTCATGTTCGACCCGCGCATCACCTTGCAGCAGCAGGTCAGCGAACAGCTCAAGGACCACTTTGGCGACAAGGTGTTCGACACGGTGATTCCGCGCAATGTGCGTCTGGCTGAGGCGCCCAGCTACGGTCTGCCCGGCCTGGCCTTCGATGCGTCGTCCAAGGGCGCGCAGGCTTTCGTCGCTTTTGCGCAGGAGATGGTCGGGCGCATCGAGCGCTGGTCCTCCTGACGCCAATCAATGCTATCGATTAACAATAATCGATAGCCAATGTAAATAGACCCCCACCACCGAAAGACAGCGCAGATGGTCACCAAGAAACCAAAAGGCCTGGGCCGCGGCTTGAACAACCTGCTGGGGCCCGAGCTGGGCCAGGCCCCGGCGTCCGAGGGCCGGGATGCCGGCTTGCCCGCCTCCTTGTCGCTGGACGATCTGGTGCCGGGCAAGTACCAGCCGCGCACCCACATGGACGAAGGCGCGCTCTACGAGCTGGCCGAGTCGATCAAGGCGCAGGGCATCATGTCGCCCATCCTGGTGCGCAAGCTCAGCCAGGGTCCGGCTGCGGGCCGTTACGAGATCATCGCCGGTGAGCGACGTTTTCGCGCCGCGCGCTTGGCTGGCCTGGAAAGCGTGCCGGTGCTCGTGCGCGATGTGGACGACCAGGCGGCCGCCGCGATGGCCCTTATTGAGAACATGCAGCGCGAGGACCTCAATCCGCTGGAAGAGGCACAAGGCCTGCAGCGCCTGATTCGCGAGTTCGGCATGACCCACGAGGCCGCAGCCCAGGCGGTGGGGCGCTCGAGGAGCGCCGCCTCCAATTTGCTGCGCCTGCTCAACCTGGCCGAGCCGGTGCAGACCATGCTCATGGCCGGCGACATCGACATGGGCCACGCCCGTGCGCTGTTGTCGCTTGAGCGCGCCACCCAGATCACCGCGGCCAACCAGATCAGCGCCAAGAAGATGTCGGTGCGCGAGGCCGAAAGCCTGGTCAAGAAACTGGCCGCCGAGTTTTCGCTGCAGCCGCCCAAAGTGACCAAGGAAAAGTCGCGCGACGTGCGCCGGGTCGAGGAGGAGCTTTCGGACCTGCTGACCGCCGAGGTCGAGGTGCGCATTAAAAAGCAGATCAAGCGCGGCGGGCGTCGGCAAGATGTCGGCGAGCTGGCGATCGCTTTTTCTTCGCTCGACGAGCTCAACGCCCTGATCGAACGGCTGCGTGGCTCACCGGTCTGAGCCGCGCAGCCTCCAGCGCCTCAGGTGATCTGGATGTTGCCGGCCTTGATGATCGGCGCCCAGACACGCAGCTCTTTCTGGATGAATTCCAGAAACTTTTCTGACCCCAGCGGCATGAGCGCCATGCCGAAGACCGGGTCGGCCAGACGGGTGCGAATCGCGGGCTCGGCCAGGATCGACAGGATCTCGCGTTCGAGCCGCTGCGTCACCGCCGCGGGTGTGGCTGCTGGGGCCGACACGCCGACCCAGGAGACGGCCTGCACATTGGGCGCGACCTCGGACAGGGCCGGCACGTCGGGGTAAAGCGGCATGCGCTTTTCACTCGTCACGGCCAAGATGCGCAGCTTGCCTGCGGCCACCAAGGAGGCGGCGCTGGAGGTCATGACCATGTCGAGCCGCCCGCCGAGCAGGTCGGTCATGGCCGGAGCCGGGCCTTTGTAGGCCACATGCACCATGTCGAGCTTGAGCGTTTGCTTGAGCATCTCGCCGGCCAGAAAACCCGAGGTGCCCACGCCCGCAGACGAGTAGTTCACCGCGCCCGGTTTGGCCCGTACCATGGCCAGGAAGTCCTGCACCGTTTTGGCCGGATGGTCGGTGCGCACCACCATGTACTGCGGGAACACGCCGACCAGCGCGATGTGCTTGAAGTCCTTGATCGGGTCGTAGCCGAGCTTGTTGTAGAGCAGCGGGCCCGGAGCAATCGACGAGTTGTAGGTGGCCACCAGGGTGTGGCCGTCAGCGGGCGCGCGGGCGGCCTGCTCGGTGCCCAGGGTGGAGCCGGCGCCGGCTCTGTTGTCGATCACGATGGCCTGCTTGAGGTTCTCGCTGAGCCGATCGAGCACCACCCGCAGCGCGTTTTCCGACGAGGTGCCGGGCACAAAGGGCATGATCAGCTTGATGGTCTGGCTCGGGTAGCTTTGAGCCCAGGACGACAGCGGCAGGGACATCATGGCGCCCATGCTCAGGAGGGCGTCGCGGCGTTGCAGTTTCATGGGGGAGATCCTTCGTTAAAAAAAGGGAAGAAAGCAAGGGTAAAGCAAGCAAGGCTCAGGCCATCAGGCCCGGGTTTTTTCGTGGTGGGCCCGCAGGCGGGTGTGCACCCAGTGCGCGGCCAGCAGGGTGCGTGCATCGTCGTCGATGCGACCCACCACCTGCATGGCCAGCGGCAGGCCGTTGGGGCCATAGCCGCCGGTCACCGAGATCGCCGGCCCGTGCATCAGCGTCCAGACCTGGTTCATCGAGGTGTCGCCCGAATGCTCTTGCCCGCGCGGCGCCTCGCCGGTGGCCGCCGGAGCCAGCAGCACATGGCAGGAGCCGAGCACATCGCCCAACATCTGGCGGCACTGGCGCGCCAGAGTCTGCGCCTGCTGGTACTGCTCGCCCGTGACCTGCAAGCCCTTGAGCGTGCGCTCGAGCAGGGCCGGGCGCATGCGATCGCTGTGCCGCTCGACCAGGTCGGCAAAGCCCCGGCTCATTTCGAAATGCACCACGGTGGTGTGTGCCTGCAGCATGCCCTTGAACGCCTCGGGCAGGACGATTTCGCGCACCTGCGCGCCGGCTGCGCGCAAGATGCGGCCACAGTCTTCGAAGGCGCGGCGCATGGCCTCGTCGGTGCGCTCCCATTCATGCGTGCGGCACAGGCCGATGACGGGCGCCTGGTCCAGCGCCACCGCATCGTCGGGCAATCGCAGCGCTGGGTAGCGCGCCATCTCGGCTGCAAAAAACGCCACATCGCGCACGTCACGCGCCACCAGCCCGACGGTGTCGCACGAATCGGCATTGGGCCAGACCCCGCGGCGGGGCATGAGGTTGTAGCTGGGCTTGTAGCCGGTGACGCCGCAGTAGCCGCAGGGGCGCACGGTCGAGCCCATGGTTTGCGTGCCGGTGGCCAGGCTGACCATCTGCGCGGCCACCGCCGCTGCCGAGCCCGAGGACGAGCCGCCCGGCGTGTGCTCCAGGTTCAGCGGATTGCGCGTGCCGTTGGTGGGGAAGGTGGCCAGCTCGGTGGTGACCGTCTTGCCCAGCATGACGGCGCCTGCGCGGCGCAGCGTGGCCAGCACAGCAGCGTCTTGCACCGGCTGGTGGCCGGCAAAGGCCGGCGAGCCGCCTTCAGTGGGCATGTCGTAGGTGTCAAACACATCCTTGATGCCGATCGTCAGGCCGTGCATCGCGCCCTGGATCGCGCCGGCGTCGAGCGCCTTGGCCCTGGCCAGTGCACCTTCTCGGTGGATGTAGGCAAAAGCGCGCACTTGCGCTTCATGGGCGTCGATTTGGTCGAGGCAGGCGCCCAGATAGGCCTGGGCCGACAGGCTGCGGTCTTGCAGGGCCTGTGCGGCTTCAAAGGCGGTTTTCTCGTGCCAGGCGGTGTTG
>CANHDQ010000093.1 GCA_947459405.1 Comamonadaceae bacterium | reverse complement strand
CGGCACCATGGAAGGCGCGGACCCGCGCCGCCGTGCAGCCAGCGCTCGCGATTGCGACAGTGCGGCGTAGCGGTCACACGCCTGCCGGCTGTAACCATGGCGGGTAGCGATCAGGTCGGACGACCAAGCCGGAGGCACAAAGCCGATCGTGCCGCCCAGATTACGGTCACTGTAGTAAGGGGCTTGGTCGCCAAAGATCGGCACGCGAGACATCATCTCGACGCCGCCGCCCAAACTCAAGGCGTCGTTGTCGCGCGCCTGTTGCGCGGCCCAGTTCACTGCACTGAGCCCTGAGGCGCAAAAGCGATTGATGGTCACCGCGCTCATGTAGGGGCTCAGGCCTGCGAGCAGGCAGGCCGCCTTGCCCACGTTGCCGCCCTGATCTAGCGTCTGCGTGACGCAACCAAAGACACCGTCGACGACCTGTTCGGTGTCCAGGTGGCTGCGATCTTTCAGGGCCCGCAACGCACCCGCCAACAGTTCCATAGGCGCCAGACTGTGCAGGGCGCCACTGTCTTTGGCGGCGCCCCGAGGGGTGCGCACTGCATCAATCACGACCGCATGGCTCATAATCACTACCGTTAACAGACTTGGAACTTAAAATTTAGCAACAAAATGACGAGGAGAAGTCAGTGAAAACCCGGACTATGCTCCTTTTATCAGACTCGAGAACCTTCTTGTGCAGGTTGATCGCACCCTAACGCCGGCGGCTGAACTGGCGCCTTCGCCCACTGCGGCCCAGGCGGCCATTGGGGTGTTGGGCGATGCCTGGACCCTGCGCATCTTGCGAACCGTGTTCCGGGGGCAGCGCCGCCACAGCGACTTTTTGGCGGCGCTGGGTGTCTCGCGTGCGGTGCTGTCAGACCGGCTGGCCAAGCTCACGGCGGCCCGCGTGCTGGAGCGGCGCTTGGGCGATGGCGGTCATCCGCAGTATTGGCTCAGCGAGTCGGGCTTGGACCTGTGGTCCTTGTTCCTGGCCATGTGGCAGTGGGAGTCCGATTGGGGCACGGCGCACGACCCCGACAGCTGGGCGCCCGACCTGCCCCGCCCGCAGCTGACCCACAGCGGCTGTGGACGCGCCATGCGTCCCGAATTGCGTTGCAGCGCGTGTCAAGCCCAGGTCAGTCCCTTTGAAACCCAGGCTTGGCAACAGGCGCAAGAGCCAACCGCACAGAGTGTGCCCGCCAGTGCAACGAGCGCCCCCTTGTTTCGCCGAGCCCGCAGCGATGCCGCTGGGCACGGTTCAGCACGACCTGCCCAGCGCTTGATCCGCGTGATCGGCGACCGCTGGAACAGCGCCGTGGTCGCCGCTGCCTTTCGCGGCACCCGTCAATTTGCCCGTTTCGAGGCCGAGCTGCGCATTGCTCCGGGCCAGCTCAGTGCCAGGCTTCAGGAACTGCAGGAGCTGGGGATCTTGCGAGCCCAGACCTATGCCGGCAGCCGCCTGCAGTACCGGCTGACCCGCGCCGGCATTGCACTGTTTCCGATCACGCTCGAACTGATGCGCTGGGGCCAGCGCTGGCTGCAGCCCCACGACAGCGCCGCCGCCATAAAACACCTGCCCTGCAGCCAAGCGTTGCAGGCGCGCTGGCACTGCAGCGCCTGCCAGCTTGAACTGGCGCGCGAGACGGTGAGGTTTGGCTAAAGCGGTTGGGATGAACCGGCCCGTCTGCAACAATGGCGGCCTTTGCCGAATTGAGCCCACCATGACCGACACCGAACGCCCTACTCTGCCCGATCGCTTGGCCATTGACGCCCGCAGCCCGCACTACAACGCCCAGGTGCTCGAGCACAGCATCGGCATCCGCTTCAATGGCAGGGAGCGCAACGATGTAGAGGAGTACTGCATCAGCGAAGGCTGGATCCGCGTGCCGGCCGGCAAGACAGTGGACCGGCGCGGTCAGCCGCTCTTGATCAAGGTCAAGGGGCAGGTTGAGGTGTTTTACAAGGCCTGAGCGGGCGGTGGGCAGACCTCCGTCATTGCAAGGCGCGCAGCCCCCCGTCATTGCGAGGCGCGCAGTGCCGTGGCAATCCATGCCCTTGTAGGACGGCTGTCATGGATTGCTTCGTTCCTCGCAATGACAGAGCGGGGGCGCAATGACTCCCTCCGTCATTGCGAGGAGCGCAGCGACGCGGCAATCTTCGCGATCTAGGAGCCCGGGCGCGATGACCCGCTTATGGATCGGGCCCTATCAGCCCAACCAGCGCCTTGCGTTGTGCCAAATCTGCAGCCAGGGGCTGTAGGCGCTTGCGTCGCCCGCCGTCCAACTCATCTGCACGTTGCGAAACACGCGCTCGGGGTGGGGCATCATGGCCGTGAAGCGGCCGTCCGCCGTGGTCACGGCCGTCAGACCCGCCGGGCTGCCGTTGGGATTGAAGGGGTAGGCCTCGGTGGGCAAACCCGAGGGGTCGACAAAGCGCATGGCTGCGATCGCTTGGCTGGCATCGCCCCGGCGCGAGAAGTTGGCGTAGCCCTCGCCATGGGCCACCGCGATCGGCAGGCGGGCACCGGCCATGCCCTTGAAAAACAGGCTCGGTGAGTCGAGCACCTCCACCTGGCTCAGGCGTGCTTCAAAGCGCTCGCTGCGGTTGGTGGTAAAGCGCGGCCAAGCTGCCGCACCCGGGATGATGTCGGCCAGTTCGGCAAACATCTGACAGCCGTTGCACACGCCCAGCGCAAAGGTATCGGTGCGCGCAAAAAAGCCCTTGAACTGATCTGCCAGCCGTTCATTGAACAAGATGGATCGCGCCCAGCCTATGCCCGCGCCGAGCGTGTCGCCGTAGCTAAAGCCGCCGCAGGCAACCACGCCGGCAAAGTCGCTTAACAAGATCCGGCCCGATTGCAAGTCGGTCATGTGCACATCGACTGCCTCAAAACCGGCCAAGGTAAAGGCGTAGGCCATTTCCACATGCGAGTTCACGCCTTGCTCGCGCAAGATGGCCACGCGCGGGCGCGCGCCGCCTGCGACGGGCGCCGGGCTGATGGCAAAACCGTCCGGCAGATGCACGATCAGGCCGCTGTAGGCAGGGTCACCCGCGGCCGCATGCTCGGCGTCGGCGCAGGCGGGGTTGTCGCGCTGCTGGCAGATTTTCCAGCTCACGGCGTCCCAAACCTGATGCACATCTTGCAGTGTGGCGCTAAAGACGCTCTTAGTGTCGCGCCAGATCTCGAGCTTGCCCTTGCCCACGTCCATGGGCGCATGGGTCGGCCGGGTTTTGCCCACGAAGTGGCTGTACCGGGACAAGCCGTGTTCGCGCAGCAGTTGCATCACCTCGTTGCGCTGCGCCGTGCGGACCTGAATGAGCACCCCGATTTCTTCGTTGAACAAGGCCTTGATCGTGGCCTCCTGGCGGCGGGCCTGGATCTGCGTCGCCCAGTTCTTGCTATCGCCCGCGTCCATGCGGCTGTCACTGATGCCATCGCCCTCAACGAGCAGCATGTCGATATTCAGTGACACGCCCACTTGCCCGGCAAACGCCATTTCGGCTGCGGCAGCGAGCAAGCCGCCGTCGCTGCGGTCGTGGTAGGCCAACACGTCGCCGCGGGCGCGCAGCGCGTTGATCGCTGCAACCAAACGAACCAGATCTTGAGGGTCATCAAGATCGGGCACGTCGCCCTGCTCTTTCTCAAAGGCCTGGCACAACACCGAGCCACCCATACGGTTTCGGCCGCGACCGAGGTCGATCAAAATGAGCGTGGTGTCTGCCTCGTTGCGATCGAGCTGCGGCGTGAGCGTCCCCCGCACATCGTCGAGGCTGGCGAAAGCGCTGACGATGAGAGAAACCGGCGAGGTCACTTTTTTGGCCGTATCGCCGTCTTTCCAGACGGTGCGCATTGACAGGGAATCCTTGCCCACCGGGATCGAAACACCCAGCTGTGGGCACAGCTGCATGCCCACGGCTTGCACGGTGTCGTACAACGCGGCATCCTGACCGGGCTCGCCGCAGGCGGCCATCCAGTTGGCCGACAGCTTGACACGGCTCAATTCAATGGGGGCGGCCAGCAAATTGGTGATGGCTTCGGCCACCGCCATGCGGCCCGAGGCCGGCGCATTGAGGGCCGCCAGCGGGGTGCGCTCACCCATGCTCATCGCTTCGCCTGCAAAGCCTTGGTAGTCGGCCAGGGTCACGGCGCAGTCGGCCACCGGCACCTGCCAGGGGCCCACCATCTGGTCGCGGTGGGTCAGGCCGCCGACGGTGCGATCGCCAATGGTGATCAAGAAACGCTTGGACGCCACTGTGGGGTGCGACAGCACTTTAATCACGCAGTCCTGCAAGTCCAGCCCCGTCAGATCGAGTGGCCTGACTTCGGGCACGATGCGCTGGACATCACGCAGCATTTTGGGCGGCTTGCCCAGCAGCACGTTCATGGGCATGTCGACCGGGCTAGGGCCTTGGCCGTCGAGCACTTGCAGCTGCTTTTGTTCGGTGACGGTGCCAATCACCGCAAAAGGGCAACGCTCGCGCTCGCAGAAGGCCTCGAACATAGCCAGCGACTCGGGCGCAATGGCCAGCACATACCGCTCCTGGCTCTCGTTGCTCCAGATCTCCTTAGGGCTCAAGCCGCTTTCTTCGAGCGGCACGGCACGCAGGTCAAAGCGCGCGCCCTGCCCTGCATCGTTGACCAGTTCGGGAAAGGCGTTGGACAAACCGCCTGCGCCCACGTCGTGAATCGCAAGAATCGGATTGTCCGGGCCCAGTTCCGCGCAGCGGTTGATGACCTCCTGAGCCCGTCGCTCGATTTCGGGGTTGCCCCGCTGGACCGAGTCGAAATCGAGCTCGGCCGCATTCACACCCGAAGCCATGGAGCTGGCGGCGCTGCCGCCCATGCCTATGCGCATGCCCGGCCCGCCCAGCTGGATCAGCAGGCTGCCCGGGCCGAAGCGCACCTTGTGCGTCAGCCGCGCGTCGATTGCACCCAGACCGCCGGCAATCATGATCGGCTTGTGGTAACCCCAACGCTGCCCGGCCACCGTCTGCTCGTATTCACGGAAATAGCCTGCCAGGTTGGGCCGGCCAAACTCGTTGTTGAACGCCGCGCCGCCCAGCGGGCCTTCGGTCATGATCTGCAGCGCGCTGGCCATGTGCTCTGGCTTGCCATAGCCGGCGTCGAACAGACGCGAGACGGTAAAGCCGGTCAGGCCGGCCTTGGGGCGTGAACCCCGGCCTGTGGCGCCCTCGTCGCGAATCTCCCCGCCGGCGCCGGTCGATGCCCCGGGAAACGGCGAGATCGCGGTCGGATGGTTGTGCGTCTCAACCTTCATCAGCACGTGGGTGAGCTGCTCCTGCGCCCGGTAGACCGGCAGGCCATCGCCGCTGACCGCTGCAAAGCGCTCCTGCGTCCGGCCTTGCATGATGGAGGCGTTGTCGGCGTAGGCCACCACGGTGTGCTGCGGGTGAGCTTGCTCGGTGTGGCGGATCATGGCAAACAGGCTCTTGTCCTGCTTGATGCCATCGATGACGAAGTCGGCGTTGAAGATCTTGTGGCGGCAGTGCTCGCTGTTGGCCTGCGCGAACATCATCAGCTCCACATCGGTCGGGTTGCGCCCGAGCGCGGTGAACGCGTCGACCAGGTAGTCGATCTCGTCGTCGGCCAGTGCCAGGCCAAACTGCCGGTTGGCCGCCTGCAGTGCAGCCTTGCCGCCGCCTTGCACATCGACCCGCTGCATGGGCGGACTTTGTAATTCGGTAAACAAGGACTGCGCCTGCTCGCGCCCTGCCAGCACGCTCTCGGTCATGCGGTCATGTAGCAAGGCCGCGACCTGTTCGCGCTGCCCGGCGCTCAGGGCGGGTGTCTTGCCCAACAAGCCGGCTTTGAAGGTCAGCCGGTATTCCGTGATGCGCTCGACCCGCCGGATCGGCAAGCCGCAATTGTGGGCAATGTCGGTGGCCTTGGAGGCCCAGGGCGAGACAGTGCCCACGCGCGGTGTGACCACCAGCAAGGCAGCGGCAGCATCGGGCAGCGGCGGACAGGGTTCGCCGTAGCTCAGAAGTCGGGCCAGCTGCGCATGCTCAGAGGCCGCGAGAGGTTCTTGGGAAGCGACCACATGCACAAAGCGCGCATGGACCCCCGTGATGCGATCGTGGATGGCCTGCAAGGCAGGCAGCAATTGCAGAGCACGAAAATCGCTCAGGGCGTTGATGCCCGGCGCATCGCCCTCAAAGAAAGTCAGGTGCAAGGTCACGGGTGGCTGTGCCCCAGGGGCAAGGCATGGGTTCAAGGCAGTGGCCTTGACAGGCGAGAAAGCGCCAAATTGTACCGAGCCAGGCCAGTTCACGCCCCTTGCAGGCGCCGCGCCCGAACGTAGATGCGAGCGCAGGTGCGACCGCAGGTGTGGCCCGCCCCCCCCTTAAAGCCTCACGCAATCGGCGCAATAGCGCACCTTGCCGGTCGCGTCGACCTCTTCAACCAGGCCGTGGATGTCGGTCTCGAAGCCGGGGCACTGGGCATTGAACTCGCGGGCGAACTTGAGGTAGTCGACGATCTTGCGGTTGAAAACCTCGCCGGGCACCAGCAATGGAATGCCCGGCGGATACGGGGTGACCAAGCCAACCGTCACCCGCCCCTCGAGGTGATCGATCTCGACTCGCTCGGTCTTGCGGTGAGCAATGTGTGCATAGGCGTCGCTGGGCGTCATGGCTGGGGTCAGGTCGCTCAGATACACCTCGGTCGTCAGGCGGGCGATGTCGTACTTGGCGTAGAGCTCGTGCACATGCTGGCACAGGTCGGCCAACCCCATGCGCTCGTAGCGCGGGTGCTTCTTGCAAAACTCGGGCAAGATGCGCCACATCGGCTGGTTTTTGGCGTAGTCGTCCTTGAACTGTTGCAAGGCAGTCAGCAAGGTGTTCCAGCGGCCCTTGGTGATGCCAATGGTGAACATGATGAAGAAGCTGTACAGACCCGTCTTCTCCACGATCACGCCGTGCTCGGCCAGGAACTTGGTCACGATGCTGGCCGGAATGCCAGTCTTGGCAAACTTACCGTTCAGATCGAGGCCCGGTGTGACGATGGTCGACTTGATCGGGTCGAGCATGTTAAAGCCCGAGGCGATCTTGCCAAAGCCGTGCCAATTGGACGCCCCGCTTCGCGTGCCATTGCGGCCGCTCTCACCCTTGAGAATCCAGTCGTCGGCGCGGCCTATGCCCTCCTCAGCCAAAGACTCCGGGCCCCACACCTTGAACCACCAATCCTCGCCGTATTCGTCATCGACCTTGCGCATGGCACGCCGGAAGTCGAGCGCCTCGGCAATGCTCTCTTCCACCAAGGCCGTGCCGCCGGGGGGCTCCATCATCGCCGCCGCAACGTCGCAGCTGGCGATGATGCTGTACTGCGGCGAAGTCGAGGTGTGCATTAAGTAGGCTTCGTTGAACAGATGCCGGTCGAGCTTGACGTTTTGTGAGTCCTGCACCAGCACATGGCTGGCCTGGCTGATGCCCGCCAGCAATTTATGAATGGACTGCGTCGCATACACCACCGACTCCTTGGGCCGCACCCGGTTCTTGCCCATGGCATGGTAGGAGCCATAAAACGGATGAAAGGCCGCATGCGGCAGCCAGGCCTCGTCGAAGTGCAAGTTGGCAATGTAGCCGTCGAGCATGCCTTTGATGGTCTCGGTGTTGTAGAGCACCCCGTCGTAGGTCGACTGAGTCAGCGTCAGCACGCGAGGCCGCGCCTTGCTGGCATCGACCCCCTTGAGCAGAGGGTTGGCCGCGATCTTGGCGCGAATGGCCGCCGGCTCGAACTCGGCTTGCGGAATCGGCCCAATGATGCCGAAGTGGTTGCGCGTGGGCTTGAGAAACACCGGAATCGCACCGGTCATGATGATCGAGTGCAGCACCGACTTGTGGCAGTTGCGGTCTACCACCACCACATCGCCCGGCGCCACCGTGTGGTGCCAGACCATTTTGTTACTCGTTGAAGTGCCGTTGGTCACAAAAAAGCAGTGATCGGCGTTGAAGATGCGCGCAGCGTTGCGCTCGCTCGCTCCAATGGCGCCATCGTGGTCAAGCAACTGACCGAGCTCCTCGACCGCATTGCAAACGTCGGCGCGCAACATGTTCTCGCCAAAGAACTGGTGAAACATCTGCCCCACTGGGCTCTTGAGAAACGCCACCCCACCCGAGTGGCCCGGGCAATGCCACGAATACGAGCCATCTTCAGCGTAGTCCAGCAAGGCCTTGAAAAACGGCGGCTGCAAGCCTTCCAGATAACTCTTGGCCTCGCGGATGATGTGCCGGGCCACAAACTCCGGCGTGTCCTCGAACATGTGGATGAAGCCGTGCAACTCGCGCAGGATGTCGTTGGGGATGTGGCGCGAAGTCTTGGTCTCGCCGTACACATAAATTGGCACATCGCGGTTCTTGCGCCGCACTTCTTCAATAAAGCTGCGCAGGCTCAGCACGGCCGGGTCAAGGTCGGGGCCGGGCGTGAACTCCTCGTCATCGATCGACAAAATGAAGGCACTGGCGCGACTTTGCTGCTGGGCAAACTGGGACAAGTCGCCATAGCTCGTTACCCCCAGCACCTCAAACCCCTCGGTTTCGATGGCCTGGGCCAACGCGCGGATGCCCAATCCCGAGGTGTTCTCGGACCGAAAATCTTCGTCAATGATGACGATAGGGAAGCGAAATTTCATGGCAACGGCCGCGCGGGCCCCACAAGGGATGGAAAAGCGCAGAGTGTACGGAAATTAGCAGGCTCAGCCGGGCCAGGCCAGGGAGCCATTACACGCCCGCCTCCGCCGCAATCGTGCCTGGGCTGCCCTGGGCTGCCCTGGCCTGGGCCGCTCAGCCCAAAGGCGGGGCCGGCTTGTGCCGATAATGCGACGCCAGCAGCCAGACCGATCCACCGACACATGACCACACGCAATGTCCTGGGCACCGATTTGATGCCCTGCTCTTATGACCCCTTGACGGGCTACTTCCGCGACGGCTGCTGCCACACGGACGAAAGCGATGTCGGCTCGCACCTGATCTGCGCACGCATGACGGCCGAGTTTCTCGAGTTCCAGTTGGCGGTGGGCAACGACCTCATCACCCCGCAGCCCCAGTGGCGTTTTGCCGGGCTAAAACCCGGTGACCGTTGGTGCGTCTGCGCCCTGCGCTGGCGCCAGGCTCTGCAGGCCAACCTGGCCCCACCCGTGATCCTGGAGTGCACCCACCACCGCGCCCTGGAGTTTGTCAGCCTCGAGGACCTGCAGCGCCACGCCTACCGGCCCGAGCGCCCCCACAAGACCAACGGCGCCAGCTGAACGCGCGTGAACGCGCTCGGGCGCCCCAAGAACTTGGCGCCTGCCCCCGCTGCTACAATCGCACGCTTTCGCGGAGAGGTGGATGAGCGGTTTAAGTCACACGCCTGGAAAGCGTGCGTGGGGTAAAACTCACCGCGGGTTCGAATCCCGCCCTCTCCGCCAGACAGCCAGCAAACAAGCGCCTTCCGGGCGCTTATTTGTTTCGGCATGGCATTGAGCGTACCCAGCGCACATGCGCTTGGCTCGATCGAAATCCCCACCTCAGTACCGGCAGCGTGCGCATCCAAGCGCCGCTTCGCTTCACGCCTCGGAGCCTTGACCCTGATGCGCCCGTGGTAACGGTGATCTCCCGCCACCCCAGACCCTACCCCCACCTCGCCCAAATTCAGCAGATGGGACCCACAGGGCACCTTACAAACCAGCCCGCTCGCTTCCCCAGCGCCGGGGCGGTTCAATGAGGCGATTCAAGCCACCAAGAGGCCGGCCAAGCGGGGCAGCATGAAAATCAAATAAGATTAGAAACGGTGACCCAATGTGAGCAAGTGCGCTGAGGTCATGCGGTAATGCAAAAGATTTATGAACTACAAGCTTCTTGTGCTCGGCCTGTCCCTGTTCGCTGCCACAAGCTCATTTGCGCGCAGTGGTTCGATCGAGAGTTGCTGCTCGGGCTCGGCAAATCCCAACGGCTTTTACGGCAGCACGGATCTGCCCCGTACCAGCTTTGCTGTGACCTACAACAGGTCTGGGGCGAAGCTCACAGCGCCGGGTGTCGTTGTATTTCTGGGGCATCTGT
>CANHDQ010000092.1 GCA_947459405.1 Comamonadaceae bacterium | reverse complement strand
TTGTCGCATGAAGCCACTGTCACCCCAGCGGCGCCGGCGGCCTGGCGCAGCCGCAAACCGTCGGCCAGCAGATGTCCGAGCTCGGGCCCATAGCCTTTTTCGGTGACGGTCAAGGTGATCCAGCGCAGCGCCGGATTGGCCATGGCCTGCACCACCTCTTGCCTCTGGCTGGCCGCCACGCTCAGCCGCCAAAGTGCGCCGCAGACCTGCCACTTCAGGCCGTGCGCATCGGCCACGCGCACGGCATACAGGCCGTCTTGCGCCTTCAGGCAGTCGACGAGGTCTGGCCGTGTCATCCCCACACCGTGTACACCCCAGCGGCCATCGCCAGAGCCAAGCAGGCGCTCAAACACCAGGGCCTGATGGGCGCGGTGGAAGGCGCCCAGGCCCAGATGCAGCACGCCCGGTTCATCCCCGCGGCGGTAGCTGGGCCCGGTGACCTTAGGCGCCCACGTGGGCCGGCTGGCCTCTTGCAGGCGCGCCACACTCATGCGCCCACCTTGCGCTGGGCCGCCTCGATTTCGCTCCAGGTCGATTCGTCGATCCAGATGCCGGTGCGCTCGCGCTCGATGCGCGCGGCGCGCTCGGCATCGCCCGCCAGCTGCACGCCCTGACTGCCCGGTGCGTTGGGGCTGGCGCGCAGCCAGTCGGCAAATGCCTGCGTCTCGCGGGCCAGATCTTCTTGGGTGCCCAGTGTTTTGGGATCGATCAGGATGGTGAGCATGCTGTTGAGCACTGCCCGTCGGTTGTCTGCCTGCTGGTGCCAGGTGCCGCCGCCGGTGAGGGCGCCGCCGAGCAGCTCGCACGCCACCGCCATGCCGTAGCCCTTGTGCTCGCCAAAGGTCATGAGGGCGCCGAGCAGGCCATTGCTTTGCGGCACCACAACCACACCGGGGTCGGTGGTGGGGTGGCCCAGTTCATCGATCAGATAGCCCTCGGGCACGCGCTGGCCCTTGTTGTGGGCCACCCGCATCTTGCCCTGGGCCACCCGGCTGGTGGCAAAGTCCAAAATGAAGGGGGATTGCTTGCCCATCGGGATGCCGATGCAGCAGGGGTTGGTGCCAAAGCGCCCGTCGCCGCCGCCAAAGGGCGCGACCACCGGACGCGAGATCACGTTGACAAAATGCAGTGACACCAGGCCCTGGGCCACCGCCATTTCGGCAAAGTGCCCGATGCGCCCGAGGTGGTGCGAGCGGCGCAGCGCGACGATGCAGCTGCCGTGCTGGCGGGCGCGCTCGATCCCCAGGGTCATGGCCTGCACGCCGGTGATTTGCCCGTAGCCTTGCTGGCCATCGAGGCCCAGCATCGCCCCGGTATCGAGTACAACCTTGACGCCTGTATTGGGCGACAGGCCGCCTTCGAGCACGGCATCGACGTAGCGAGGCACCATGCCCACGCCGTGCGAGTCGTGGCCACTGAGGTTGGCCATGACGAGGTTGTCGGCCACCTGCGCGGCTTCGGCCTGCTGGCTGCCGGCTTTTTCAAGGATGCGGGTGACCCGGGCGCGCAGCTCGGGTGCAGAAATGGTGTGGCTCATGGTCAATGCGATGAAAAGGCCGCGGGTCTGTTCAGGCAGTGGGGCGGCGGTAACGCACCCAGGCCTGCGGTGTGGGGGTGGTACTGGCACCCGGCTGCTGGGGCCTTTGGTAATGGCCGTCCACCACGCGCATGGGTTCCTCGAAGCAATCGCGGATCCAGGGGATGTACTCGAGCACGGTGCAGGCTGTGCGGCTGAAGTTCAGGTGCTGGTGCACCTGGCTCATGTCGCCGGCATGAGGAGCCACGGGCAGGCGATGGGCAGCGGCCAGTTCGATCACGCGCAGCACATCGGTCAGGCCAGCCATGCGTGTCACATCGGGCTGCAGCCAGTGCACGGCCTGCTGGCCGATGAATTCGGCGAAGGCGTCGACGCTGTACAGCTGCTCACCCAGGGCCAACGGGATGCTTGTGCTGCGGGCCAGTTGGGCATGGGCTTGCACGGCGTCGTACCAAAGGGGTTCTTCGAACCAGAACACCTGGCAATCTTCGGCGGCGCGGCAAAAGCGCAAGGTTTCGCTCAGGTCCCATTTGCCATTGCCATCGATGGCCAGTGTGATGTGCTCACCGATGGCGCGGCGAACGGCGCGCAGCCGTTGCAGGTCGCGCTCAACGGTCGAGCCTACCTTGATCTTGATGCCGGTAAAGCCTTCGTCCACCGCTTGCCGGGCGCCGCGCAGCAGGTCTTCGTCAGAAAGCGACAGCCAGCCAATGTCGGTGTTGTAGGCGCGCACATGCTCCCGCACGGCCCCGCCGAGCAGTTGCCACAGCGGGACATTCTGCGATTTCGCTTTCAGGTCCCAAAGAGCCACATCGACCGCCGCATGGGCCAGGGTGGTGATGCCGGCGCGGCCCACCCATTGCAAGGCGGGTTGACGCGCCAGCCGCCACCACAGCCGCTCGGTGTCTCGCGCGTCTTGTCCGATCAGCAGGGGAGCCAGGCAGGTGTCGATGCAGCGGGTGATCAGCTGGTCGCTGGGCAGATGCGCGTGGGTGCCGGTAAAGCCGTAGCCCACGCTGCCGTCTTCCCCGGTGATGCGCGCGCCCACCACGCCCCAGTGCGAAATGCTGTGCGTGCTGTCGGCGATCTGGTTGCCCGTGACCGGCACATGCAGGATAAAGGACTCAAGGTTTTGAATGCGCATGGTCAGCTGTGTCACATCACCGCGCCGACCTGCCAGGGGACGAACTCGTTTTGCCCGTAGCCGTGGCGCTCGCTCTTGGTGGGCTCGCCAGAGGCGGCGGCCAGCATCATTTCGAAAATGCGCTGGCCCATCTCGGCGATGCTCACCCCGCCGTCGATGATCTCGCCGCAGTTGATGTCCATGTCCTCTTCCTGGCGGCGCCACAGCGTGGTGTTGGTCGACAGCTTCAGGCTCGGCGAGGGCGCGCAGCCGTAAGCGCTGCCACGGCCGGTGGTAAAGCAGATCAGGTTGGCGCCACCGGCGACCTGACCGGTGGCACTGACCGGGTCGTAGCCGGGCGTGTCCATGTAGACAAAGCCGTGCGCCTTGACCGGCTCTGCGTATTCATAAACTGCCTGCAGATTGCTGGTGCCGCCCTTGGCCACTGCCCCTAGCGATTTCTCGAGGATGGTGGTCAGGCCGCCGGCCTTGTTGCCCGGCGAAGGGTTGTTGTTCATCTCGCCGCCATTGGTCGCGGTGTACTCCTCCCACCAGCGGATGCGCTCGATCAGCTTGTGGGCCACCTCGGGCTTGACGGCGCGGCGCGTGAGCAGGTGTTCGGCGCCATAAATTTCGGGGGTTTCACTCAGGATGGCGGTGCCGCCGTGGGCCACCAGCAGATCGACCGCGGCGCCCAGCGCCGGATTGGCGCTGATGCCCGAGTAGCCGTCAGAGCCGCCGCATTGCAAGCCTACCGTGATGTGCTCGGCGCTGCAGGGCTCCCGGCGCACCTGGTTGGCTTCGGGCAGCATCGCGCGGATCAGCTCGATGCCTTTTTCGACCGTCTGGCGCGTGCCGCCGCTGTCTTGAATGTTGAAGACCTTGAGCGTGTGGCCCTCCTTTAAGCTGCTGTGGGCCAACCACGTGTTGAGCTGGTTGGCTTCGCAGCCCAGACCGACCACCAGCACGCCCCAAAAATTGGCATGGGTGGCGTAGCCCGCCAGCGTGCGCTCGAGCAGCTTCATGCCCAGGCCCTCGGTGTCCATGCCGCATCCGGTGCCGTGGGTCAGCGCGACCACGCCGTCGATGTGGGGAAAGTCGGCCAGCGCCTGGGGGTTGTTGCGTCGGGAAAAATGATCGGCAATCGCACGCGCGGCGGTGGCCGAGCAGTTGACGCTCGAGAGCACGCCGATGTAGTTGCGCGTGGCCACCCGTCCATCGGAGCGGCGGATGCCCATGAAGGTGGCCTGGCGTTGTGGCGTGGCGGGTTTGACGTCTTGCCCGATCGCATAGTCGCGCTCGAAGTTGCCTTTTTCAGGGCCCATGTTCAGGTTGTGCACATGCACATGCTCGCCTGGGGCGATCGCTTGGCTTGCAAAGCCAATGATCTGGTTATATCGGCGCACCGGTTGACCCGCTGCAATGGCGCGCACGGCCAACTTGTGACCCGGTGGAATCAGTCCGCGCACGCTCACGCCTTCGATGGCGGTGCCCCCCATCAATTGGGCGCGTGCGATGACCACGTCGTCGGCCTCGTGCAGGCGTATGAAATTGCTCATGAATCAGACCTCAATAAAACATTTTGGGCAGCCACAGCACCAGGCTGGGCGCATAGGTGATGATCACCAGGCTGCCCAGCAGGGGCACGAGCCAGGGCAAGATGGCCATCGTCGTTCGCTCCACACTGAGCTGGGCCACCCGCGCGAGCACAAACAGCACCATGCCCATGGGCGGGTGCAGCAGGCCGATCATGAGGTTGAGCACCATGACCAGGCCGAAGTGCACCAGGTCGATGCCCAGTTGCTGGCAGATGGGCACCAGGATGGGCACGAGGATGGTGATGGCAGCAGTGGGCTCCAGAAAGCAGCCGACAAACAGCATCAGGAGGTTGGCCAGCAGCAGGAAGACCCAGGGCTCCTGTGTGAAGGCCAGCACCCAGCTGCTGATGGCTGTGGTCACACCGGTGGCAGTGAGCATCCAGCCAAAGATGCTGGCTGCGGCCACGATGAAGAGCACGGTGGCGGTGGTCTCGACCGTGTCCAGGCAGATCTTGACGAACATCTTCCAGCGCAGGGTGCGGTACCAGAAAAAGCCCAGCACCATGGCCCAGACGCAGGCGGCAATCGCCCCTTCGGTGGGTGTGAAGACGCCCGTCGTCATGCCGCCGATGAGCAGCACCGGCGTCATGATGGGCAGGACCGCCTGGAACTTGAACAGCCGATCGGCCGCAAAGAGCACGACCAGGGCGGCTGCCACGGTCGGCTGGGGCGGCCATCCCCAGTTCTTGACCAGCACCCACAACACCACCGGCCAGGCCACGACCACTGACGTTTCGATCAGGGCCTTGAGCACCTTGGACCAGACAAAACCGATGTCCGAGCCCCAGCCGTTCTTGTGGGCAAAGTAGGCCACCGTCACCATCATGAGCAGGGCCATGATGATGCCCGGCAGGATGCCGGCCAGGAAGAGGGCGCCCACCGAAACGTTGGCCATCATGCCGTAGATCACAAAGGGCAGGCTCGGGGGAATAATGGGCCCGAGCGTGGCCGATGCAGCGGTCACGCCAACGGCAAACTCCTTGCTGTAGCCATGGTCGCGCATGGCCTTGATCTCCACCGTGCCCAGTCCGGCGGCATCGGCAATCGCGGTGCCGCTCATGCCTGCAAAGACCACCGAGCCCACCACATTGACGTGACCGAGCCCGCCTTTGAGCCAACCGACCAGGGCCAGCGCGTAGTTATAGATGCGGTTGGTGATGCCGGCGTTGTTCATCAGGTTGCCGGCCAGGATAAAGAAGGGCACGGCCAGCAGCGGGAAGCTGTCGATGCCCGAGACCATGCGGTGGATCACCACGAAGGGGGGCGAGCTCTGTACAAAGAACAGGTAAATCAGCGAGGCGCCGGCCATGGCGATGGCCACGGGGATGCCGCCGCTCATCAAAAAGAGGAAGAGGATTTTGAGCATGATGGCTGTGCCCAGGTTAACGGTCGGTCATTTCGGTGCCGGGGCGCTCGAGCACGGTGTAGCCGCGCTGCAGGTGCACGCGCATGACCCAGATGGCGCGCAGGCACATGGCGGCAAAGCCCGCCATCACCACGCCGTAGACGATGTTCATGGGCAAGTCGATGATGGTCATTTTGTAGCTGCCCAGCTTTTGCATCATCTGACCGGTCAGGAAGGTGGCGGCTGCAAAAAAAGCGATGCGCAGCACGTCAACCAGCAAGCTCATGCCGCGGCTGAGCCATTTGGGCATGAAGCGATAGAAAAAATCAACCTGGATGTGGTTGTTCTTGGCCACGGCAATGGTCGCGCCGGTAAAGACTGTGGCGATCAGCAGGTAGCGCGCGATCTCTTCGGTCCAGGAGGCCGAGTCGTTGAGCACGTAGCGGGTAAAAAATTGGTAGAAGACGGTCAGCGCGAGCGCCCAGAAAAACAGCAGCGCCACCCAGGCCTCAATCGGGGTGCCAGACAGATCGACCTCTTCGTCGACGGCATGGAACTGGCCGTCGTCACCCATCACCTTGGGGCCGCTGTCGATGTCGGGCAATTGTTTGGGTGTCTGTCCAGGTATTTGACTCATGGCTTGTCTCGCTCAGGCCAGCCCAAGCGCAGGTGCCCGCTTGAGGGCCGGCACCTGCTGCTTGCGCTGTGGCTGCCTTACTTGGCGGCCTGGATCCTGTCGTAGTCCGCGCGCGTGAAGCCCATGGACTCCAGCGGCTTGTTCTTCAAGACAGCGTCGACGAAGCTCTTGCGATCGACCTGGGTGATGGCAAGGCCTTTCTTCTTGAACTCTTCAACCAGTTCGGCCTCACGCTTCTTGATCTGCGCAGTGGCGCGCACGGCGGCCTCTTGCGTCACATCGGTGAAGATTTTCTTCTCGGCGTCAGTCAGCCTGTTCCAGATGTGCGGTGCGATCTGGGTGGTCAGGCCGTCCACGATGTGGCCGGTCAGCATGATCGCTTTTTGCACCTCGAAGAACTTCTTGGCCTCGATCGTGGTCAGGGGATTTTCCTGCGCTTCGACCGTGCCGTTTTGCAGGGCCAGGTAGACCTCGGCAAAGGCGATCGGCGTCGGGTTGGCGCCGCACGACTCGGGGGTGGCGCGGTAGGCCGGGACGTCGGGCACGCGGATCTTCAGGCCTTTCATGCCGGCGCAGTTGGTGAACGGCTTTTGCGCAGTGGTGTGGCGCGCACCATAGTAGGTGTAGGCCGTGATCTGAATGCCGGTTTTGGCCCGAAACTCATTGACCATCTCCTGGAACACCGGGCTCTTGGAGTAGGCGATCAGGTGATCGCCGTCGCGGAAGATGAAGGGGTAGTAGGCGATGCCGATGCGCGGATAGGTGCGAGCGGCAAAGGACGGACCGCTGATGATCATGTCGACCGTGCCCAGCGTCAGGCCCTGGTTGATGTCGGTCTCTTTGCCTAGCGATGAGGCCGGGAAGACCTGGATGTCAAATTTGCCATTGGTGCGTTTCTTGATCTCTGCGGCGGCCCACACCGATTCGGTGTGATACGGCTCGGACGTTTCGTACACATGGGCCCACTTGAGTTTTTGCTGGGCGTGCACGGCCGTGCTGCTCAGGCTGGCCAGGGTGCCCAGGGCCACTGCGGCTGCCAGCGTCTTGATCGTCGTTCTCTTGCTCATGGGGAAGTCTCCTCTTGGGTGGTGAAAGGCTGACGCGAAAAAATCCGGCCCTCAATGGGCTGGAGCGCGGCGCCAGCTCGCGCTGTATCTCTTGTGGGCTTGGCGAAGATGCCTTTGCATCGCCTTGCGGGCCCCCGGGCTGTCGCCGGCCTCAATGGCCTGCATCACGAGTGCATGCTCCTCGATCGCGGCCTGCCAGGAATCAGGGTTCTCGAAATGATCGCCCAGGCGCTCGAAGAGGGCGCCATTGCGCGCCTGCCAGAGCCGGCGAACGGTGTCGAGCAGCACGCTGTTGCCGCAGGCGCTGGCGATGGCCTCATGAAAGGCTTCGTCGCCCCAGCGCGGTATCTGACCGGCGGCCGCCTCTTGCTTCATTTGCTGCCATGCCGCGCGGATCGCTTTGCGATCGGTGCGGCTTGCGTGGCGGGCGGCCAGCGCCGCCACCTCCGCTTCGATGACCAAGCGCGCGCTCATGACCTCCAGTGGACCCCAGTCGGCCGGTGTGTTGGAGCTTGGGTTTGGCGGCGGCTGACTCTCGCTGGGTTGGCGCACATAGATGCCAGAACCGGTGCGCACCTCGATCACGCCCTCGACCTCTAGCGCAATGAGCGCCTCGCGCACCGAGGGGCGGCTCACACCGAGCTGGCTCGCCAGTTCGCGCTCGGCGGGCAAGCGCGTGCCCACCGCAAATTCGCCCTCGGCCATGAGCTGGCGCAGCTGCTCGGCGATCTGCCGGTACAGGCGCTGAGGCTCAATCGCTTGGATGGGCATGGTGCTCAGGGATTACTCGGATTGGACAAGTGGTCTGACCAATTTATGATCTCATCGATCGCGTCTGCCGCTATCGGGTTCTTCCCTAATTCGTGCGCTGCTTGCGCGCCGCCTTCGCCTTGCAGTTAAGGAGTTGCTCATGCGCCTGACCTTCGCCAATGCCGCGCGCCGCAGTTGCTGCGCAGTTCTTGCAGGCCTGTTTTGCGTGCTTGCGGTGCCGGCCGCGGCGCAGTCTTGGCCGGCCAAGCCTGTGCGCGTGATCGTGCCCTTCCCGCCGGGCGGTGCTTCCGATGCGCTGGCCCGAATGGTGGCTCAAAAGATGGGCGAGCAGCTGGGCCAAAGCTTTGTGGTGGAGAACCGGCCGGGCGCAGCCAGCACCATCGGCATTGCCGAGGCCGCCAAGGCGCCTGCTGACGGCTACACCCTGCTGCTGGCCGCTGCGCCTTTTGTCATTACGCAGTATGTGTACCCCAAGCTGTCCTACGATGTGCGCAAGGATTTTGTGCCGGTCGGCCTGCTGCAGACCACGCCGACCTTGTTGGTGGTAAACCCCGCTCTGGGAGTGGCCAGCGTGGCCGATTTCCTTAAGCTCGCCCGCGCCAAGCCCGGCCAGATTTCCTACGCCACACCGGGCTCGGGCAGCTTGCCGCACCTTATTGGCGAGTTGCTCAAAATGCAAGCTGGAGTCGACTTGCTGCATGTGCCTTACAAGGGCGGCGGCCCCGCTCTGGCCGATCTTCTGGCCGGCCACGCCAACAGCGCCTTCTTATCGCCCATCGAGGTCAACGCCCACATCAAGAGCGGCAAGTTGCTCGCGCTGGCGGCCACGTCAGCGCGGCGCACCCCGTCTCTGACCAGCCTGCCCACATTGGCCGAGTCTGGTGTGAGTGACTTTGAATCGCTGGCCTGGTTTGGTTTCGTGGCGCGCGCTGGCACGCCGATCGACGTGATGGCCAAGCTTTCTGAGCATCTGCAGCGGGCCGTGAACAACCCCGAGGTGAGGGCCAAGATCGCACAAAGCGGCGATGTACCCGCTGCCACGGTGCAGGAGTTCGCCGACTTGCTCGCCCGCGAGCATCCGCGCTGGGAGCGCACGGTCAAGAGCGCCAACATCAAGCCCGAGTAAGCCCATGGGTGCCGCCAACCGTCCCAACATCCTATGGTATTGCGCCGATCAGCAGCGCTGGGACACGATCCATGCCCTGGGCAACCCCCACATTCGCACGCACGCCCTCGATGCGTTGGCCGCAGGTGGGGTGGCATTTGAGCGGGCCTATACCCAAAGCCCCATCTGCACACCCGCTCGCGCCACCTTTTTGACCGGGCGTTATCCGGCCTCTCACCATGTCTACCGCAACGGCAACGCCTACTTTCCAGCGCACGAAAAACTGGTGACCAAACGCCTGGCCGAGGCCGGTTACGACTGCGCGCTCGTGGGCAAGTTGCATCTGGCGGCGGCCAAGCATTTTGAGGTGCGGACCGACGACGGCTATCGGGTGTTTCTCTGGAGTCACCACCCGACGCCCGACCAGGCCTATGGCCACGACTACGAAAACTGGCTCAAGCACGAAAAAGGCGTCGATCCCGCCGAGCTGTACGCCCACGTCAACTATTTCTGCGGCCCCGGTGTGCCCGCTCAGTACCACCAGACCACCTGGTGCTCGGAGATGGCCATGCGCTTCATCTCTGAGCGGCGCGACCGACCCTGGATGATCAGCGTCAATCCCTTTGATCCCCACGGTCCCTTTGACGCGCCGCCGGAGTACCTCAGCCGTTACCGTGCGGCCGACATGCCGCTGCCGCGTTTTCGCGAGTCGGACCTCGAGCGCCAGCGCCAGTTTCTGGCTATCGATCAGCAGACCAAGCACGCCGAGGACCCGCGCGTGCGCAAACACATCGTTCCGGTCAGTGCCGACGGCCACGATGCGATTGCCTCGGCCCACAACGACTACGACGCGCTGGAGGTCAAGGCCAACTACTACGCCATGATCGAGCAGATCGACGAGCAGTTTGCGCGCATCATGCAGACCTTGCGCGATACCGGCCAGCTCGAAAACACGCTGGTGATTTACATGAGCGATCACGGCGAGTTGCTCGGCGACCATGGCCTG
>CANHDQ010000091.1 GCA_947459405.1 Comamonadaceae bacterium | reverse complement strand
GTTCATCGTCTGGGTGCTGGTGGCCGGTATCGCCACGGCGACCGAATGCGCGGCCTGGGGCGTGGTCGGCTCGCTGGGCATTGCAGCGGCCGGCGGCAGCCTGACCTGGCGCAACTTCTGGGATGCGCTGGCCGGGGCCACCCGCGTCAGCTGCATGATCATGTTCATCCTGGCTGGCGCCGCCTTCCTGACCAAGACCATGGCCTTTACCGGCATCCCGCGCGAACTGGCCGAATTCGTCGCCTCGCTCAATTTGTCGCCCTATGGACTGATCGCCATCTTGGTGGTGGTCTACCTGATTCTGGGCACGGCACTCGATGGCATCTCCATGATCGTGCTGACCAGCGCCGTGGTGCTGCCGCTGATTCAAAAATCGGGCTTTGACCTGGTGTGGTTCGGCATCTTCATCATCTTGCTGATCGAGATTGCCGAGATCACGCCACCGGTGGGCTTCAACCTCTTTGTCCTGCAGAACATGACGGGCGTGGACAGCAACCGCATCGCCCGCGTCACCCTGCCCTTTTTTGCTTGCATGCTGGTGGCCATCGCGCTGATCACGGTGTTCCCGCAGATCGTGACCAGCGTGCCCAACGCGCTCATGGGCGCGCCCCGGTAGCGGCGTGATGCAGCAGCCCCTGCTTGCTGTGCTCGCGGTCAGCATGGGCGCCGCAGTGGGCGCACTGGCGCGCTGGCAGCTGGGCCTGTGGCTGAGCGGCCCAGGCGCGCTGCTGCCCTGGGGCACGCTCGTGGCCAACCTGGTGGGCGGCTATCTGATCGGCGTGGCGCTGGGCGTGTTCCAGGCCCTGCCCGAGCTGGACCCGGTGTGGAAGCTGCTGCTGGTCACCGGCTTTCTAGGCGGGCTGACCACGTTTTCAGCCTTCTCGGCCGAGGTCGTTGGCTTTCTCACCCAGGGCCGCCCGGTCCTGGCCCTGATGACCGCGCTGCTGCATGTGGCCGGCTCGCTGCTGATGACCTGGGTGGGCCTGAAGACCGTGGACTGGCTCTGGGGCTAAAGCTGCATCGCGCCAGCGGCCCGGGGCGCCTGGGCACAGTCTTAGTGCGGGGCTCAGGCGGCGCGCGGCACGCCGCAGACCAGCACCCCTGGGTCGTTGTGCTCCAGCGCGCGATCGTTCTTGGCTTGGGCCACCTGCATGTCGCGCGGCAAGGCCACGCCATTTTTCACGGCCAGCACCTCGGCCATGACGCTCACGGCGATCTCGGCTGGCGTCTTGCTGCCGATGTAGATGCCGATCGGTCCGCGCAGGCGCGCCAGCTGCCCAGCATCGAGGTCGAAGTGTTCGATCATGCGCTGATGGCGCGCCTCGTTGTTGCGGCGCGAGCCAATCGCGCCCACATAAAACGCATCGGTATTGAGGGCCTCAAGCAAGGCCAGATCATCGAGCTTGGGATCGTGCGTGAGCGCGATCACGCAGCTGCGGCGGTCGGCCCGAAAGGCCGCCACCACATCGTCGGGCATATCCGAAGTCAGCTGCACACCTGGCACCGACCAGGCACCCCGGTACTCTTCGCGCGGATCGCAAACCGTGACGGCAAAGCCGGAGAACAAGGCCATGGTGGCCAGGTACTCCGTGAGCTGCCCGGCGCCGATGAGCAGCATGCGGTACTCGGGACCAAAGGTATTGACCAGCTCGTGCTCACCGAGCGTGAGCTCGGCCGGCGTAGCTGCCGGCATCAAGGTGACAGCTCCATCAGACAAGCGCACCGAGCGCTGCATCAGGCGGCCCGACTCGAGCGCCTGCACCAGATGCTCCAATGATTCGGTGAGCGGATCGAACTCGAGCAGCAGCTCGAGCGTGCCACCACAAGGTAAGCCAAACCGGTGGGCCTCGTCGGCACTGACGCCATATTTGATGAAGCGCGGCGCCCCCATCGGAATGGCGCGGCCGTCGTCACCGGCTTGCGCGCCCCGATAGGCTTGGGTGTATTGGTAGATCAGATCGTCTTCAATGCAGCCGCCCGAGACCGAGCCGACCACCGAGCCGTCTTCGCACAAGGCCATGATGGAGCCCACCGGGCGGGGCGAAGAACCCCAAGTGCGCACCACGGTGGCCATGAGCGCGCGCTTGCCCGCCGCCCGCCAGTCGCGCAGCGTGCGCAAGACCATCACATCGAGGTTCTCCATGGTGCAGCAATCGGCTCAGATCAGCGCGCCAGCCAGATCAGGCCCAGCACCACAACCATGACCACCGCGCCGCCCGCCCCGGCGAGCACCGCGGGCAGCAAAACCGACGATGAGGCTGGGGCCGCCGTGGCTGCAGCTGCCGGTGCGACCGCAGCCGGTGCAGGCCCGTGGCGGCGCTGCATCTCGTCGTCAAAGCGCTTGAAAAAGTCCTCGGCCAGGGACTTGGCGGCGCCGTCGATGAGGCGCTGCCCGAGCTGCGCGACCTTGCCGCCGACCGAGGCGTTGACGGTGTAGGCCAGATCGCAGCCGGCAGCCGTGGGCGTGAGCTGCACCTGCGCACTGCCCTTGCCAAAACCGGCCGGCCCGCCCTGGCCTTCAAATGAGATGCGGTAGCTCGCGGGCGGCACGATGTCGCTGAGCACGATATGGCCCTTGAATTTGGCCGACACCGGACCGATGCGCAAGGCCATACCGATGTCGTACTCATGCTCGGCCGTGGCCTCGACCTTGTCGCAGCCGGGGATGCACAGCTTGAGCACCTCGGGGTCATTGAGCGCCTGCCAGGCCTGTTGCTGTGTCACGCTCAAAGAGCGGGTGGCTTGCATGTCCATAGGGAGCTTTCCTTGCGGCTGTGCGGGGTTCAGAAAAACGAAACTTGATTTTCCTACAGATCGCAATGACCGCACTCAGGCGCGCAGCAGCCGAGCCAGGCCAGCGGCCAATTCCTGCAGCCGGCTCAGGTTGTGCACCGCGAGCATGGCGTGTGCCTGCGCATGCAAGGCCGCTGCGCCACGCGCCAAAGGCGCATAGCCTTCAAAGCGCATCAGCGGATTGAGCCAAAGCAGGCGGCGGCTGTGCAAGCGCAGCCACTGCAGCTGCTCCTCGAGCAGGCCAGGCTCGCCGGTGTCGAGCCCGTCGGTGATCAAGAGCACCACCGTGCGCCGCCCGATCAGACGCCTGCCATGTTGGCGCTTGAGCTGCGCCAGGCTCTCACCGAGCCGCGTGCCGCCGGCGTAGTCGCGGATGAGCCGGTTGGTCTGCTCGAGCATGGCATCGGTGTCGGCCAAGGCAAAAGCACTGCGCAGGTCGGTCAGGTTCATGCCAAAGGCCATCACATCGCGCTGCCGGTGCGACCGGGTTGCCGCGTGCAAGAAAGCCAGCAGCATGCGAATGTAGCGTTCCATCGAACCGGAAACATCGATCAGCACCATCAGCGGCAAAGGGGTGCGGCGCCGCTGCAGGCGGGGCAAATCGAGCAGCTCGCCGCCGGTGCGCGAGGCCCGGCGCATCACACCGGGCCAATGCGGCCGCGGTCCACGCCAGCCCGGTCGCGTGCGCCGCGCCGGCAACTCGGGCATGACCAGACGGGTCTGGCGCGCCAGGCGCTCCACCAGGGCATATTCCTCGGCCGACAAGGTGTTGAAGTCGGCGTGCTGCAAGCGCTGCAGATCACTGGCCGTCATGGTCGCATCGAACTCAAACTCTCGGTCTTGCGGCTTCGGCGGAGCCGAGGGCGCGGGAGCCTGGGGCGCGCGCAAGGCATCGCGCACCCTCGCCCGCTGCCGGTCGGGCTCGGCCCGGCCTTCAGAGGTGGGCAGCAGTTGCGCCAGCAGCTTGTGCGCGAGCTTGGGGTCGCGAAAGAAAGCGTCGAACAGCTCACCGAAGACGGCCCGGTCCTGCTCGCGGCTGACCAACGTGGCCTCCAGTGCAGCGGCCAGGTCTTCGCGCCGATCGAGGTCGATCAACAAGGCCGCCTGCTGCGCCAGTGCAATCCGGCTGGCATCGACCGGCAAGCCCGCGCGACGCAAGGCCCGACCAAAGGCCGCCAGATTGCCCGCCAGCTGGCCGCTGCGCGCGTCACCCAGGCGCATGGTCAGACACCCCTGGCAACGCCCACATCGGGAGCCCGCAAGAGCCGCACCTGTGCGGGCTCCGCTCTTGAGCAGGCCCGGCCCTTATGCAGCATCTTGCGTTTGCAAAATCTCGCCGGCCAGGTCGGCCGTCAAAGCCGCCACGTCTTCGCGCTGCTTGAACAAAATGCCGGCGGTGTCGCTGGCCACCTCGGGGTCGATGGACAGCGTGTCCAGCGCCACCAGGGCCTTGGCCCATTCCACGCTCTCGGCAATGCCGGGGGCCCGCGCAAACGCATCCTTAAAGGGTGCCTGCCTGAGCTTGCCGACAAAATGGGCCACCTGCGCACTGAGCGCCTGGCTGGCCTGGGGCACCTGGGCCCGCACGATGGCCAGCTCGCGCTCGCGTTCAGGGTAGTCGAGCCAGTGATAAAGGCATCGGCGCTTGACCGCATCGTTGAGCTCGCGCGTGCGGTTGCTGGTCAGGATGGTTACCGGCGCCACCTGCGCCTTGACCGTCCCGAGTTCGGGGATGCTGACCTGGTACTCACCGAGGTACTCGAGCAAAAAGGCCTCGAAGGGCTCATCGGCACGGTCGACCTCATCGATAAGCAGCACCGCTCCGGGCTCGGGCGCTTGCAAGGCCTGCAGCAAGGGCCGGCGGATCAGGTAGGCATCGGTGTAGACCTCACGCTCGAGATCGCCCGCCTGACCCCGACCTTCAGCCGCACGCATGTGCAGCAACTGCGCCGCGTAATTCCATTCGTAGAGCGCCTCGCGCTGCTCTAGGCCGTCATAGCACTGCAGTCGGATGAGACTGCGCTGCAGGGCGGTAGACAAGGCCTTGGCCAGCTCGGTCTTGCCCACGCCGGGCTCGCCCTCGAGCAGCAGGGGCCGGCCCAGGCGCAGCGCCAGGAACACGGCCGTGGCCAGCCGACGATCAGCAAAATAACCGGCCTGCATCAGGGCCGCAAGCAAGTCGTCGACGCTTTGAGCAAGAGGATGTGACATGCGGTCATTGTGTCCGAGGAGCGCCCGCGCACCAAGCCCACGCGCACGGGGTGTGCAGGTCGTAGGCGGGCGTGAAAAAACCCGCACGCGGCGGGCTTTTCACGCCAGCACCCTCAAGGAGCGCTCAGGAGCGCTCAGCGGTGCTTAAGGGGCGTTTAAGGCCTGTCAGGCCTTCTTGACCCAGGCCGAGCACCAGCCGTTGGCGGCAACCTGCTTGCCCGGGAAGATCGAGCAGGGGCCGGACTTGGAATTGGCCGCGCCGGTGTAGAGCTGGCAGTTGCTGCACTTCTGGGTGGCAGCGTGCTTGGGGAACTTCTTGGCATCGACCTTGGTCGTGTCGGCGGCATAACCCAGGCTGACGGCCTGGGCGTCCTTTTCGTTGACCATGGCCTGGGCCGACGCGGCGGCCGCAGCCGTCAGGGCGGAGCCACCAAGGGCCACTTGCATCATGAAGACACGGCGGTTTGCTGATTTCATGGGAGTCCTGTAAGAGTTATGGAAAACGTTCGAGATGCTAGCACCGCCGCGATATCCGACTGCATTAGTCATGGATAGTGCCCAGGACCGCGCTAGGGGCTGCGCCCACGCAGTGGCACGGGCTGAGGCAGGGCTGTCGCTATGATGCGGGCACCATGACCCGCCGAACCGACGCACCGGTCTTTACACCCCGCCTGTCGGGACAAACCGTGCTGGTCGAGACGCACTGCGGGCCGGTGGCGATGCACCGGGTCGGCCAGGGGCCGCCCCTGCTGCTCGTGCACAGCGTCAATGCGGCCGCATCGGCCGCTGAGGTACGGCCCCTGCATGAGCATTACGCGAGCAGCCGCACCGTGTTTTCGATCGACCTGCCAGGGTTTGGTGCATCGGCCCGACGTGCCGAACTCTACACGCCGCGCAAGATGACCGATGTGCTGCATGCTGCAACCGGTCTGATCCGGGCGCACTGCAATGAGGCGAGGATCGACGCGCTGGCCCTTTCGCTGTCGTGCGAATTTCTGGCCCGTGCGGCCCTCGAAAGACCGGCTGACTACCGCAGCCTGGCGCTGGTCAGCCCGACCGGCCTGAGCGGTCGGGCCGAGCGACGTGGCGCGCCGGGCAGCACCGCTGCGCTGCCCGGACTGCACTGGCTGCTGACCGCCCTGGGTCCGGGCCTGTACAAGGCCCTGACCCGGCCCGGCGTGATCCGTTTCTTTTTGCGCAAGACCTGGGGGGGTGCCCAGATCGACGAAGTCATGTTCGAGGAGGCAGTGCGCGCCGCGCGCAGTGCGGGCGCCGAACATGCGCCGCTGAGCTTTCTCTGCGGCGCGCTGTTTAGCAAAGACATCTTGAGCATTTACGAAGGTCTGGCGCTGCCGGTCTGGATGTGTCACGGGGTCCGGGGCGACTTCACCGACTACCGGCAAAAAGCGCTCCTCCAGGAGCGGGCCAACTGGCTCATGCAAGTGTTTCAGACGGGTGCCCTGCCCCACTTCGAAGTGCTGGCCGATTTTTGCGCCGCATTCGACCGCCACCTGGCACGCCCACCGCTGGACAACTGAGCGCTGCACGCACTGGCAGCAGCACCATCGCGCCGGCTCGGCTGACCGACAATCGGCGCAACACCCGACCCTCGACAGGTCTTTTCGCCTCGCACCGGAGCCCCACTTGAAGATCGCCACCTGGAACGTCAATTCCCTGTCCATCCGCCTGCCCCAGGTGCTCGATTGGCTGGCCAGCAACCCGGTCGATGTGCTGTGCCTGCAAGAGCTCAAGCTCACCGACGACAAGTTTCCACTCCAAGCACTGGAGCAAGCCGGCTATGGGCATTGCGCTGTCTTCGGCCAAAAGACCTACAACGGCGTGGCGGTGATCAGCCGGCACCGCCTGAGCCACGTGCTGCGCAACATCGAGGGCTTGACGGACGAGCAGTCGCGGCTGCTCACCGTGACGGTCCATGCGCCCGGCATCGAGCTTCGTTTGGTCAATGGCTATTTTGTCAACGGGCAGGAGCCGGGAAGCGAAAAGTTTGCCTACAAAATGCGCTGGCTTGAAGGCCTGCGCCAACACCTGACGGCCGAAATCGCACAGACGCTGCCGCTGGTGCTGGTGGGCGACTTCAACATCACCGCCGACGACCGCGACACCCACGACCCGCAGGGGCTTAAGGAAACGATACACCACACCACCGAGGAGCGTGAGGCTTTTGCGGGCTTGCTGGCGCTGGGCCTGGTCGATGCCTTCCGGCTGTTTGATCAGCCAGAAAAAAGCTACTCCTGGTGGGACTACCGCGAAATGGCTTTTCGGCGCAACAAGGGTCTGCGCATCGACCACATTCTGGTCAGCCAGTCGCTGCGCGGCCAAGTCATCGCCTGCACGATAGACAGGCAGCCACGCAAGAACGAGCGCCCCAGCGATCACGCACCCGTGATCGTCGAGCTGGCCGATGGCGCACAAAACAGCGCCTGATCCTTTCGAGGCGGCGCGCAAAAGCCCCCGCATCGGGAGGCGCTCCTGAGGCACGAAACCGAGCCGGGCCGCAGCGGCTTACTCCAGCCCGAGCTCCTGAATCTTGCGGGTGATGGTGTTGCGGCCGATGCCCAGCTTCATCGCCGCCTCGATACGGCGGCCGCGGGTGTTGGTCAGGGCAGTCTGGATCAGCTTCGATTCAAAACGCTTGCTCAGCACATCCCACACATCGGTGTTGCCTGCTGCCAGCAATGACAGCGCTTCAGCCTCCAGCCCTGTCTCCCAGGCGTTGCCCACGGCCGCGAGGGCCGACCAAGCCGAACCGTTGGTGGCGGCAGCGGCTGCCGGCTCGGGCCGGTCGGTCCCAAGCTGCGGCCCCTGAGCCGGCGCCGCAGCGATCAGAATCGGCTCGCTGCTGGCAGCCGAAGCAGGCGCCGACTCCCGCGCCATGCGACTGGCCAGCACCTCCGGCGGCAGGTCCTTGACCTCGATCACCTGGGCCGGGGCCATCACGGTCAGCCAATGGCAGATGTTCTCGAGCTGACGGACGTTACCGGGGAACTCGAACTGGGCCAACTGGGCCAGCGCGGCATCAGCGATGCGCTTGGGCTCGACGCCGAGCTGCTTGGCGCTTTGCTGCAAAAAATGCCGGGCCAGGGCAGGCACATCTTCACCGCGCTCGCGCAGCGCAGGCAGGCGCAGCCGGATGACATTGAGCCGATGAAACAGGTCTTCCCGAAACACGCCATCCTTGACCCGGCGCTCCAGATCCTGGTGCGTGGCCGCGATCACCCGCACATGGGCCTTGATCGCGCTGTGGCCGCCGACGCGGTAGAAGTGTCCATCCGACAGCACCCTGAGCAAACGGGTCTGCAGGTCAAATGGCATGTCACCGATCTCGTCGAGAAACAGGGTGCCGCCCTCGGCCTGCTCGAAGCGGCCTCGGCGCATGCTTTGCGCGCCGGTAAACGCACCGCGCTCATGGCCGAACAATTCGGACTCCAGCAACTCCTTGGGAATGGCAGCGGTATTGATCGCAATGAAGGGGCCGCTGGCACGCGTCGAGTGCTTGTGCAGAGCCCGTGCCACCAGCTCCTTGCCCGAGCCGGACTCGCCGGTGATCATCACGGTCACATTGCTCTGCGAGAGCCGGCCGATCGCCCGAAACACATCCTGCATGGCCGGCGCCTGGCCGAGCATTTCGGGGGTCTCGCTCATGCGGTCCTCGGCCACCTGCTCGCGCTGGCTTTCCTGTACCGCCCGCCGGATCAACTCGACCGCCTTGGGCAAATCGAAGGGCTTGGGCAGGTATTCGAAGGCGCCACCCTGAAAGGCTGAAACCGCGCTGTCGAGATCGGAGAACGCCGTCATGATGATGACCGGCAAGCCAGGCAGGCGCGCCTTGACCTTCTCGAGCAGATCGAGCCCGGAGCCGCCTGGCATGCGGATGTCACTGACCAGCACCTGGGGCCCATCGTCGTCGCCGGCGACATCAAGCGCGCTGAGCAATTCTTTGGGGCTGGTGAAGCTGCGCGTGGCCAGGCCCTCGCGCAGCAAGGCCTTCTCCAGGACGAACCGGATGGACTGGTCATCATCAACGATCCAGATCGGTTTCATGCTTGTCTGCCCCTCTTTAGACCTTCTCGCCAAACACCTGTGACTCAAGGCAGCGGTATGAGCACCTTGAAGTCCGTGCGGCCAGGAACGCTGTCACACTCGATCAGGCCGTGGTGCTGCTGGACAAAGTTTTGGGCCAGCGTGAGCCCCAGGCCAGAGCCGCCATCTCGCCCTGTGACCAGGGGGTAGAAGATACGCTCCTTGATCGAATCGGGCACGCCCGGTCCGTTGTCGATGACATGCAATTCCAGTGCCAGGCGGTAGCGCCGTTTCCCGAAGGTCACCTGCCGGGCAATGCGCGTGCGCAGCGTGATCTGCGCATCGCCAGCCGCAACCCGCTCGGCCAGGGCCTGCGCGGCGTTGTGGGCGATGTTGAGCACCGCCTGAATCAGCTGCTCGCGGTCACCGCGGAACTCGGGGATGGAGGTGTCGTAGTCGCGCGAGACGCGCAGGCCTTTGGGGAACTCAGCCAGGATGAGCGAGCGCACCCTTTCGCAAACCTCATGGATGTTCACATCCCCGACTTGGTGCGGCCGGCGGTGCGGCGCAAGCAGCCGGTCGACGAGAGACTGCAAGCGGTCGGCCTCGTGGATGATGACCTGGGTGTACTCGATCAGCTCACGCGACTCGATCTCCATCTGCAGCAACTGGGCCGCGCCGCGTATGCCGCCGAGCGGATTTTTGATCTCATGGGCCAGGTTGCGGATGAGCTCCTTGTTGGCCTGCGCGCGCTCCATCAGGCGCTCTTCACGGTCCTGCTTGGCCTGCTGTTCCAGCGGCAGCAGCTCGACGATGGCCTGACCGGGCACATCCGATTGGGCCACCACCACATGAACCGGCAGGTGATCGGCGTTGCTGCGCTTGAGCCAGGCGTCGTAGCGCAGGGCCGCAAACTCGTTGCTGCCCGCCCCCTCAAGCGCCCCTTGCATGATGACCGGCTCGGTGAAACAGTCGGACAAGGGCGCGCCTTCGATCATGCGGCGCGAGGTGCCCAGCGCATCTTCAAGGGCCGAGTTGGCAAAGATGACCACCCCATCGGTACGCACCACAGCCACGAGCGTGGCCAGCAGGTCAAAGGCCTGAAAGCGGGTGGGGTGGGCATGCGATGCAGTCACGTGATCTATTTTGACCCAATCAGGCGCAAGGCATAGGGCCCGGCCCGAGCGATCAGAGCCGCGCTCCCACGGGCACGGCGCTGCAAGTGCGAGCAGCCAAAAAAAAGACGGCCGCAGCCGTCTTTTTTCTCGCAGCCCGCAGGCCGGCGCATCAGAGCGAGTAGTACATGTCGTACTCGACCGGGTGCGGTGCCATACGGAAGCGCGTGACCTCGCCCATCTTGAGATCGATGTAGGCATCGAGC
>CANHDQ010000090.1 GCA_947459405.1 Comamonadaceae bacterium | reverse complement strand
GCGATCCCGCTGTCCACATAGGTCGGGCAAGTCGAAAGCGTCAGGGTCGGCTGGGCAATGTAGCCCGAGGGGTTGGCTAGGAGCACCTGCCTGAAGGTCTCGATCTCGGCCTTGCTCGCCGCCGGCCCCACCAGCATGCCGTAGCCGCCCGCACCGTGTACCTCCTTGACCACCAGCTCGGACAGGTGGGCCAGGGTGTACTGCAGATCCTGCGGCTTGCGGCACTGGTAGGTCGGCACATTGTTCAAAATCGGCTTTTCGCCGAGATAGAACTCGATCATGGCGGGCACATAGGGGTAGATGGACTTGTCGTCCGCCACCCCGGTGCCGATCGCGTTGCACACCGCCACATTGCCCGCCCGGTAGGCTTGCAGCAGCCCTGCGCAGCCCAGCGTCGAATCGCGCCGGAACGCCTGCGGATCGAGAAAGTCGTCGTCGACCCGGCGGTAAATCACATCCACGCGCCTGGGCCCGCGGGTGGTGCGCATGTAAATGAAGTCGTCCTTCATGAAGAGGTCTTGCCCCTCGACCAGCTCGACGCCCATCTGCTGGGCCAAAAACGCGTGCTCGAAATAGGCCGAGTTGTACATGCCCGGGGTCAAGACCACCACCGTGGGCTCGTTGAGCCCGGCCGGCGCCATCGCGCGCAAGGTCTCGAGCAGCAAGTCGGGATAGTGCGCCACCGGCGCCACCCGGTTGCGGGCGAACAGGTCAGGAAAGAGCCGCATCATCATCTTGCGGTCCTCGATCATGTAGCTCACGCCCGAGGGCACGCGCAGGTTGTCTTCGAGCACGTAGTACTCGCCCTGCCCCTGGGCGTTGGGCGCCCGCACGATGTCAATGCCGCTGATGTGCGAATAGACCTTGCCGGGCACGGTCACGCCCATCATCTCGGGGCGGAACTGCGCATTGCGCAGCACCTGCTCGGCCTCGATCACGCCGGCGCGCAAAATCTCCTGGCCGTGGTAGACGTCGTCGAGGAAGCGGTTGAGCGCGGTGACCCTTTGCACCAGCCCTTCTTGCATGGTCTTCCACTCGTGCGCCGGAATGATGCGGGGAATCAGGTCAAACGGAATCAGGCGCTCGGTACCGGCGCCTTCTTCATCCTTGGCGCCGTAGACCGCAAAGGTGATGCCCACCCGCCGAAAAATCATCTCGGCTTCTTCTCGGCGTGCCTGCATGGCCGCCGCGTTCTGCTCGGCCAGCCACTGTTGGTAACCGAGATAGTGCGGACGCACCGACTTGGTGCTGTCGTGCATTTCGTCGAAGCCGGTTTGGCTCATCAAGCGGCCCTCCCCTGTGACATCCTTGGCATACCCCTGTCTTGACACGGTGTCTTGGCCCGTGTCTTAGCGCTGCATGGGGTAGAGCTTAGCAAGGAACTTGCCAGAATCGAACGCAACGGGCTAGGCAAGACGCCGGCAACCACGTCAAGCCCTTGGCCCGGCACGCCGAGAACCGGAGCCAGGGCCGATCAGGGAGGCGCCTGCACCGGCGGCGCGGGAGGCGGCAGGTGCTGCCAATAGCGCGGCTCCCGTTGACGCAGGCAGTCCATGGATTGCGGCTCATCGCTGCGCCAGGTGGCCGCGCCGCAGCGACTGGACTGCACCACTTCGATGCTGCGCTCCTTGTAGCGCGCCATCACGTCGCTGGCTGGATGGCCAAAGCGGTTGCGATAAGCCGCCTGCACCACCGCCCAGCGCGGCTGCACCGCATCTAGCAAGACGGCGCTCGAGGAGGTGCGGCTGCCGTGGTGAGGCACCAGCAACCAGTCGGCGCGCACCAAGGCGCGCTCGACCAGCGCGGCTTCCTGCGCGGCCTCCAGATCGCCGGTGAGCAAGGCCGCCGCATGGGCACCCTGCACATGCAGCACGCAGCTCAGGGCGTTGGGCTTGCGCAAGCGGGCGACATCGTCATCGCTGGGGTGCAGGACTTCAAAATGCACACCGTCCCACTGCCAGCGCTGACCGGCCCGGCAAGCCAGGGGCTCGGCCCGCGTCTGCAGCAGCTCGTGATCGGGCGCGAGCGAGCTGAGCAAGCGCATTTGCGGCTGGGCAGCCAGCAGCGCATGCGCCCCGCCGATGTGGTCGCTGTCGCTGTGGCTGAGCACCAGGGTGTCGGGCCGCTCGCCCATGGCCCGCAGCGCCGGCACCAGCACCCGATGGCCGGCATCGCTCTCGCGCGAATAGCGCGGGCCGGCGTCGTAGAGCAGGCTGTAGCGGGCGGTGCGCACCAGCACGGCGCTGCCCTGGCCCACATCAAAAGCCAGCACCTCGAAAGCGCCCGGGGGCGGCCGTGCTGGCTGCCACAGCAGCACCGGCAGCATCAAGGGCAGACCCAGGCTGCGCAGCGCCAGCGGCCAGCGCATCACGAGCAGCAGCCCTCCGAGTAAGCCGGCCGCAGCGCACCACCAAGGTGCAGCGGCGCGCTCCACCACGGCCCAAGACGCTTGCGACAAAACGTTCAAGATCTGCATCAGCAGATCGAGCAAAGCGGCGGCCAGGGGCCAGGCCGGTGGCAAGAGCACACCGATCAAGGCCAGAGGCGTCACCGCAAAAGTCACCCAGGGGATGGCCAGCGCATTGGCAAACAAGCCCACCAGCGAGACCTGCTGAAACAGCACCAGCACCAGGGGGCTGAGCGCCAACGTCATGACCCATTGCTCGCGCGCAAGCCGCACCAGCGCTCGCAGCAACTGGCTCAGGGCGGTCGAGCGCGCAGCTGCGCCGTCTCCCGGGCGCGGCGGCGCATCAGTAGCAAACAGCAGGCCGACGGCCACGAACGAAAGCCAAAAGCCAGCCTGGTGCAGGGCCCAAGGATCGAGTCCGACCACCACTGCCATGGCCGCCAGCCAGACCAGGGGCCAGGGCCAGCGCACGCCACTGGTGCGCAGCAGCACCGCCACAACCAACATCCAGATCGTGCGCTGCGCCGGTACCGCCCAGCCCGAAAAGACGGCGTAGGCCAGAGCCATGGACAAGCCGCCCCAGCGGCCCGCCACATGCGCGGGCAGCGCCAGGCACGCTCGGCTGCCCCAGCGCGCCGAGCGCCGCCACAGCGCCGTGATCAGGCCACCGCTGAGCCAAGCGAACAGGGTGATGTGCAGACCCGAAATGCTCATCAGGTGGGCCACGCCGGTGGCCCGAAACACGTCCCAATCGGCGCGCTCAATCGCGCTTTGGTCGCCCATGACCAAAGCGGCAATCACGCCGGCAAGCGATGAGTCCGAGATCTGCTGTGCAATCGCCTGGCGTGTGGCCAGGCGGGCGCGATCGACCCACGCCCCTTGAGCCGGCGCGAGCCGCTGGGGCAAGCGATCGTGCAGCCGATCGCGCGCGGTGGTGCGCACGTAGCCGACGCCTTGCACCCCACGCTCCCAAAGGCGCAATTCGTGGTCAAAGCCATGCGGGTTGCGCTGACCGTGCGGCGCCTTGAGCCGCACGGTCATTGCCCAGCGCTCTCCAGGCTGCAAGGACTGCGGTGGGTGCAGGGCCTGCTGAAGGGCCCGCTGCCAATCGGCCTGCGCCTCCGGGGTGCCGGGCGGCGGCACACTGCTGCTGGAGCGCGACCCGCCGCGGCCGCTGTACCAGGCCAGCTCGACCCGCGCAGGCCAGTGCACCGGCTGCGCGTCGAGCCAGGCCTGCTCGATCAGGAGCTCAAAACGCAGCGCATCGACGCCGCTGCGAGGCAGGCCTTCGATGCGCCCGATCACCCGCAAATCGCGCCCCTCGAGCTCGGCCGGCAGAGCCTGGGCTGCATACCAGGCTGCCCGGCCGCCGGCCTGGGCAAATGACAGGCCCGCCGCAATGAGCGCCGCGATCATCGGCACCGTGATTCGCACCATGATCAGGATCCTGGTCGGCCCGATGACCGAAGCCATCGGCCAGCGCGCAAGCAGCCCACGCCAGAGAACCATCAAGCACAACAGCGCACCCGCACCGATCAGCGCATAAGCGGCCAGCGGCCACAAATGCGCTTGCTGCAACTGCAACGCCGCGCCCAGCACCCAGCCGAGCAGGCAGGCTGCCGGGCCAAACGGGGGCGCGAGCGTGTGCGGTTGCACCAAAATGAGCGGCTCCGATGGGAGGACAATATGCAAGCAGGTCCAACGGCAAGCCGGCGGGTGGGCGTAACTCTTGCTAATGTCCAGGGGCATCGTCTTGCCGAGCTTGAGCCGCCCCGCCACCGTCCTGCGGCACAAACCAGTATGTCGCACGAACACGTCGGCGT
Source organism: Comamonadaceae bacterium (assembly GCA_947459405.1). GTDB lineage: Bacteria > Pseudomonadota > Gammaproteobacteria > Burkholderiales > Burkholderiaceae_C > Polaromonas. The sequence continues at coordinate 6,252 of CANHDQ010000090.1, read as the reverse complement.
ACACAGGCCAGATGCGATGGCAACAATCATTGACAACAAGGAACCGTCCCGTGCCCCTTCATGTCGCTCTGAGCCATGTCACCGAGTACCGATACGACCGTCTGGTGAATCTGGGTCCGCAGGTCGTTCGCCTGCGTCCGGCGCCGCACAGCCGCAGCCGGATCCTGGCCTACAGCCAAAAGGTCGAGCCGGCGCAGCACTTCATCAACTGGCAACAAGACCCGTTTGCCAATCACCAGGCACGGCTGGTGTTCCCGCAGCCGACGCGCAAGTTCACGGTCAAGATCGACCTGCTGGTCGAGATGGCGGTCTACAACCCTTTCGACTTTTTTCTGGAGCCGCAAGCCGAGCAGGTGCCCTTTGCCTACAGCGCCGCGCAGGCGCAGGACTTGGCGCCCTATCTGCAAGCCGACCCAGCCGGGCCCCTGCTCCACGCTTATCTGGCGGGTGTTGATCGCGAGGCGCAACCGACGGTGCAGTTTCTGGTCGGTCTCAACCAGCGGCTGCAGCAGGACATTGCCTACCTGATCCGCATGGAGCCGGGCGTGCAAACGCCCGAGCAAACCCTGCACAAGCGCTCGGGATCCTGCCGCGACAGCAGTTGGCTGCTGGTGCAACTGCTGCGCCATCTGGGCCTGGCGGCACGCTTCGTCTCGGGCTATCTGATCCAGCTCAAGCCCGATGTGGCCGCACTCGACGGCCCGAGCGGGGCGGCAGCCGACTTCACCGATCTGCACGCCTGGTGCGAAGTCTTTCTGCCCGGCGCGGGCTGGGTGGGTCTGGATCCGACCTCGGGGCTGTTTGCTGGCGAGGGCCACATCCCGCTGGCCTGCACGCCCCAACCTTCGAGCGCCGCGCCGATCGAAGGGGCTGTCGACCCCTGCGAGGTGGCGTTTACCCACCACATGTCGGTACAGCGAATGCACGAGTCGCCCCGCGTGACGCTGCCGTATTCCGATGCGCAGTGGCAAGACGTGCTTAAGCTGGGTGAACAGGTCGAGCGCGACTTGCAAACGCACGATGTGCGGCTGACGATGGGGGGCGAGCCCACCTTCGTGGCCACCCAGGGCCGCGATGCGCCCGAGTGGAACACCGATGCGCTCGGGCCCAGCAAGCGCCGTTACGCCACCGACCTGGTGCATCGTTTGCGCCAGCGCTATGGCAGCGGCGGCTTCCTGCATTTCGGTCAGGGCAAGTGGTACCCCGGCGAGCAACTGCCGCGCTGGGCGCTGTCGATCTACTGGCGCGCCGACGGTCAAAACGCCTGGGCCGATCCCAGCTTGCTGGCCGACGAAAGCCAGGCTTGCCACTACACCGGCGCCGACGCCCAGCGCTTTGTGCAGGCGCTGGCCCGCCAGCTCGGGGTACCCGGCCAGTGGATCACCCCCGGCTACGAGGACACCTGGTACTACCTGTGGCGCGAGCGCCGACTGCCGGTCAACGTTGACCCCTTTGACGCCAAGCTCGACGACGCGATGGAGCGCGAGCGCCTTCGGCGGGTGTTCAGCCAGGGCCTGCAAGCCGTGGTCGGTTATGCCCTGCCGCTGCAGGCCCACGACAACCCGGCCGATGGCAGCACCGCCTGGAGCAGTGGCCCCTGGTTCCTGCGTGACGAGCGCATGTACCTGCTGCCCGGTGACTCGCCCATGGGCTTTCGGCTGCCGCTGGACTCGCTGCCCTGGGCCGCACCGACCGATCTGCCGCAGTTGATCGAGGTCGATCCCTTCGCGCCGCACGAGCCGCTCAAGACCAGCGTGCCGCTGCGGGCGCAGCACGGGGCGGGCGCAGCGGCTGTCGCAGCAGCAGGTGGAGCCGGTCAATCCGGCGCTACGCCCCAGGCACCCAAGCTCGGGCAGTCGGCAGCAGGCTTGAGCCGCACCGCGCTGTGCGTGGAGGTGCGCGATCCGCGGCGTGCCCACGGACCGTCTGCCGGACAGGCGCAGGTGCAGAGCTCACAGGAAGCGGTAGGCGCCCTGTACATCTTCATGCCGCCACTGGCCCGCCTGGAGGACTATCTGGCGCTCCTGTCGGCTGTCGAGGCCACCGCCAGCCTGCTGGGCGTCAAGGTCGTGCTCGAAGGCTATCCACCGCCGCGCGACGAGCGGCTCAAGCTCCTGCAGGTCACCCCCGACCCGGGCGTCATCGAAGTCAACATCCACCCGGCGCACAACTGGAGCGAGTTGGTCGAGCACACCGAGTTTCTCTACGAGGCGGCGCACCACAGCCGCCTGAGCGCCGAGAAATTCATGACCGATGGCCGACACACTGGCACCGGCGGTGGCAACCACTTTGTGATGGGCGCCGCGCGGCCGGCCGACAGCCCTTTTCTGCGCAAGCCCCAGTTGCTCGGCAACCTGATTGCCTACTGGCACAACCATCCGAGCCTGAGTTATCTGTTCTCGGGCCTGTTCATCGGCCCGACCAGCCAGGCCCCACGGGTCGACGAAGCGCGCAACGACCAAATCTACGAGCTCGAGATCGCCCTGGCACAACTGCAGGCGCAGGCCGGCCGCTTCCCAGCAGGCTCGGCAGGCCCCTCTCAAGAGACGGCCATGCCGCCCTGGCTGGTCGATCGCACCTTGCGCAACATCCTGGTCGATGTCACCGGCAACACCCACCGCAGCGAGTTTTGCATCGACAAGCTCTACTCGCCCGACTCGGCCAGCGGCCGGCTGGGCCTGCTCGAGTTGCGCGCCTTCGAGATGCCGCCGCACGCGCGCATGAGCATCGTGCAGCAACTGCTGCTGCGCGCCATGGTCTCGCGCTTTTGGCAGCGCCCCGGCCACGCCAAGCTCACGCGCTGGGGGACCGCCTTGCACGACCGCTTCCTGCTGCCGACCTTTGTGCGGCTCGATTTTGAAGACGTGCTGCACGACCTCGAGGCCTTCGGCTATCGGCTGCCCATGGACTGGTTCGAGCCGCATTTTGAATTTCGCTTTCCGCTCATCGGGCAAATCGAGCAACGCGGCATCACCTTGAGTCTGCGCAGCGCGCTCGAACCCTGGCATGTGATGGGCGAGGAAGGCTCGGCCGGCGGCACGGTGCGCTATGTCGACTCCTCGCTCGAGCGCATCGAAGTCAGCGTGCAAGGCTTTAACCGGGAGCGCTACGCAGTGCTCGTCAACGGCCAGCGCTTGCCTTTGCACGCCACGGGCACAGCCGGTCACTTTGTGGCTAGCGTGCGCTTTAAGGCCTGGAATCCGGCCTCGGCTCTGCACCCTTCGATCGGCGTGCACGCCCCCTTGACCTTCGACATCGTCGACAGCTGGAACGGTCGCAGCATCGGCGCCTGCCAGTACCACGTATCCCATCCGGGCGGGCGCAACTACGACACCTTGCCGGTCAATGGCTTTGAGGCCGAGAGCCGGCGGCTGATGCGGTTTTTTCAGATGGGTCACACCCCTGGCTCGCTGGACGTGCCGCCATTTGAGGCGAACCAGGAATTTCCCTTCACGCTCGATTTGCGGCACGGCCGCTCGCCCAACGCCTGACGCTTGATCTGGCCCCGCAAGCGGGGCCCTGGCGCGCAAGGGCATACTCTCTCACCGTGGATCAGAGCACTCCCCTCCCCCAGACCCGCGCCCCTGCGCTGGCCGCCGACGCGTCCGCCTTGCCGGGCCATTACGACGAGCTGCGCGGGCGCTGCGCGCCAACGGCTGCGCCGGCGCAAGACCCCTGGCTCGACTTTCTCGAGGCGCTGGGCGCCGCCGGTGCGGCCGAGCTGGACCAGCGCCAGCAATCGCTCGAGCGGCTCATTCGCGACAACGGCATGACCTACAACGTCTACGCCGATGCCGACGGGCCGCAGCGGCCCTGGGCGCTGGACCTGCTGCCCATGCTGATCGGGCCCGAGGACTGGGCGGTGATCGAGTCGGGCGTGCGCCAGCGGGCGCAGCTGCTCGAAGCCATCATGGCCGATGTGTACACATCGCAACGACTCATCGCGCAAGGCCTGCTGCCGCAAGAGCTGGTGCAAGGCCATCCCGGCTATCTGCGCTGCTTGCAGGGGACCGAGCCGGTCGGCCAGACCCACCTGCGCATCGCCGCCTTTGATCTGGCGCGCAGCCCGCAAGGCCACTGGTGGGTGGTCTCGCAGCGCACGCAAGCCCCCTCGGGACTGGGCTATCTGCTGGAAAACCGCAACTGCATCTCGCTGCAGTTTCCGCAGCCCTTCGAAACGCTGCAGGTGCGCAGCCTGGCCGCCTCCTACAAGGCCTTGATTGACGCCATGGCCAGCGCCTGCCCCGTTCTCGATGGCGGGCCCAAGCGCATCGTGCTGCTCACGCCGGGGCCCTACAACGAGACCTATTTTGAGCACGCCTACCTGGCGCGCCACCTGGGCCTGAGTCTGGTCGAAGGCAGCGATCTGACCGTGCGCAACGAGCGCCTGTTTCTCAAAACCATCGCCGGCCTCGAGCCGGTCCACGGCGTGCTCAAGCGGCTCGATGACGAGTTCCTCGACCCGCTGGAGTTGCGCGCCGACTCAACCCTGGGCGTGCCCGGCCTGCTGCAGGTGGTGCGCGCAGGCAATGTGCTGATGGCCAACGCGCCGGGCTCGGCTTTTCTGGAGTCACCGGCCCTGCTGGGATTTCTGCCAGCGCTCAGCGAGCACCTGCTGGGCCAGAAGCTGCAATTGCCCTCGCTGGCCACCTGGTGGTGTGGCGAGCACGCCGCTTTGCAGGACGTCAGGCCCAAGCTGCATGAGCATGTGATCAAGCCCACCTACCCCAGCGGCCACGGGCTGTCGGTCATCGCTCGCGACCTAGAGGCCGCTGAGCTGGCCGAGCTGGCCGCACGCATGGCCGAGCGCGGTCAGGACCACACCGTGCAGGCCTACCTGCCCCTGTCTCAAACGCCCACCTGGCGCGCAGGAAAGATGATGTTGCGCTCGGGCCTGATCCGGGTGTTTGCGCTGGCCGACGGCCCGCGCTCCTGGCGCATCCTGCCCGGCGCCCTGGGCCGGCTGGCCCACCGCGACGAGGCCATCGCGTCCATGCAGCAAGGCGGCAGCAGTGCGGACGTCTGGGTGCTCGGCCGCGCGGGCTCGCGCGGCGCCGGCCAGGTCCTGGCCCCTGCTGCCCACGCAGCCCCCAGCCACAAGCCGGCGCAGGCTGGTGCCAGCAGCGCGGTCAGCAGCCGTGCCGGCGAGAATCTGTACTGGCTGGGCCGCTACACCGAGCGGGCCGAAAACACGGTACGCCTGGCCGAGCTGACGCTCAAGAGCCTGCATGGCGAGGACCGCGAGTGCCCCCAACTGCTCGACTGGCTTGGCCGCAGCGCGCAGGACAACGCCTTGGTGCTGCCCGATGCGCCGACAGCGCTGCAGTCGAGCCGGGTGTTCGCGCGCGCGCTCATCGCCGGCCTGGCTGACAGCACCCGGGTGACCAGCGTGGCCTACAACCTGTTGGCTCTCAAGAATGCGGCAGCCCAAGTGCGCGAGCGGCTGTCGCAGGCGCAGTGGCAAACCCTGGTACAGGCCGAGCAGGACTTTCGCCTTCGCTGCCAAGAAGCCGATTCGCTGTCAGGCCAGGGACTGTCGCAGGCTCTTAACGCCTTGCGCTGGGCCAGCCACTGGCTCGAAGCGATCACGGGCGCCCAAACCGATCGGATGATGCGCGACGACGGCTGGCGGCTGCTGAGCATTGGGCGGCATGTCGAAAGGCTGGGCACACTGGCCGCGGCCATGGCCCGCGCCCTGTCCACACAGGCGCTGCACACCGAAGGGGGCCTGCGCGCCGTGCTGTCCCTGTTTGACAGCACCATCACCTACCAGGCGCGCTATCAGCAGCGGCGCGACCTGGGCGCCGTGCTCGAGCTGCTGGTGCAAGATGGGGACAACCCAAGGTCGCTGGCCTGGGTCACCCAAACCTTGCGCTGGCGCCTCGATCGGCTGCAGACCGGTCGCACGCCCGAGCCGCTGTCTGCGCTGCTGCCCGATCCGGCGCGGTGGGCGCTGGGCGACTTGTGCCGCATGGGCGCAGGCCCAGGCCACGACGAGGCGGCCTTGCAGGCGCAGTGCTCGACGCTGGCGCAGGCGTCATGGAGGCTGTCCGATCAGATCGGGCGGCGCTGCTTTAGCCACGCTGCCGATGGCCGCAGCGTGGGCGCTTGAGCGATTGCCATGCTGCTGCACATCCTGCACGAAACGCGCTACGACTACAGCCCGGCGGTGGAAGATGCGCAGCATCTGGCCCATCTGCGCCCGCTCAATGAGCCGAACCAAAAGCTGCTCGGCCATGCACTGCATATCAG
>CANHDQ010000089.1 GCA_947459405.1 Comamonadaceae bacterium | reverse complement strand
GACCTTGATGGTGCGCGCGCCCAGATCGGTCAGCAGCATGGTGCCGTAGGGCCCGGACAGCATGTGCGTGAGGTCCAGAACGGTAATGTGTTCCAGGGCCATGGGTAGAAGTCTCCTTGTTGATGGGGTGGCGCTCGGGCTTTGTGGCTTTGATGAGGACCATGCAGCATCAGCGCTGTACACCGGGTCGATTGTCTGCTGACGCCATTTTCCTGCATTTAAGCAGGCAAAATTGCTGCCAGCGATCGTCAACTCACCCCGTCGCATCGTTGTCCACTGTCGCGTCATTGCGAGGTACGAAGCAATCCATCGACCCTGACAGTCGAAGTGCGGTCGATCCTGTGCCACAGCCCGATAGATGCCGTGTTGTGCCGCGCTAGACTCGAGCGCATGAACGAAAGCTCCAACGCACCGCCGCCTCGTGTGCACCAGCCCTTGCGTGGCCTGCGCGTGGTTGAAATGAGTCATATGGTCATGGGACCGGCCTGCGGCATGATCCTGGCTGATCTTGGTGCCGAGGTGATCAAGATTGAACCGCTCGGTGGCGATCGAACGCGGCAATTGCTCGGGGCAGGAGCTGGTTTTTTTCCGCTTTTTAACCGCAACAAGTTGAGCCTAGCCCTGGATCTGCATCAGCCTGAAGGGCAAGCCGTTGCACAGCGCATGTGCTCCAGAGCCGATGTGCTGATCGAGAACTTCAAACCCGGGGCGCTGGCGCGCTACGGTCTGGGCTACGAGAGCTTGCGGCAATCCAATGAGCGGCTGATCTATGTCAGCCACAAGGGCTTCTTGCCCGGCCCTTATCAGGAGCGGCTTGCACTCGACGAAGTCGTGCAGATGATGGGTGGGCTTGCCTACATGACCGGCCGACCCGGCGATCCGCTGCGCGCTGGCTCGAGCGTCAACGACATCATGGGCGGCATGTTTGGTGCCATTGGGGTGATGGCGGCGCTGATTGCCCGCGGCATTTCGGGCAAGGGGATGGAAGTGCAGTCGGCCCTGTATGAAAACAATGTGTTTCTGGTCGGCCAGCATATGCTGCAGCATGCGATCTTGCAAAAGCCGGTGGCCCCCATGCCGGCTCGGGTCAGCCCCTGGGCGATCTATGACGTGTTCACGGTCCGCGATGACGAGCAAATTTTCCTGGCCGCGGTCAGCGACGCCCAGTGGCTGGCTTTTTGTGACGCGCTCGAGTGGCCTGATCTGAAGGCCGATCCGGCGCTGGCCAGTAACAACCAGCGGGTTCTTGCTCGCCCCAGCCTGATGCCCCGGCTGCGCGAGCGCCTGGCCTTGTTCACGGCCTCTGATTTGGCCCACCGGATGGAGCGTGCAGGCCTGCCTTACGCCCCGATACGCCGGCCCGAGGACCTGCTGGGCGACGAACATCTGCTGGCCACGGGCGGCTTGGCTCCTATGACGCTGCCCGATGGCGTGCGGGCCGGAGCGCAGGTGCTCACGCCGCTGCTGCCGATCACGCTGCAGGGGCAGCGTCCGGGCATTGAGCGCAGTCCCCCGCGTTGTGGGGAACACAGCGATCAGGTGCTGCAGTCCTTCGGATACCCCCAGGAGGAGATCGAGCGCTTGCGCTCGCATGGCGTGGTTGCTTAGGGTCGGTTTGCAACTGGCGGACCAAGGGCGTAATGTCTGCTGTCCTTGTTGGCGCCCCTTGCGCTTCGGGTGGCAATCCCACCAGAGGCCCTCCCTGTGAGGGCTGCGCTTTTGCGGCAATCGCCTGTCGCGAGGCTTAGAACACGGCGTGGTCGCCACGCTCAAGCTGGACTTTGCCCGCCACGAGGTCGGCGTAGAAGTCCTGCAAGCGATCGCTGCCGGTGCTCGGGGTTGCGTCGGCTTCGTAGCGCCCGGTCTGCTGATTGAGCACCAGCATCGATTCGGTGGCGTAATAGCGGCCGATCTTGGCCAGCTCGGCCTTGTCGCGCAGGGGCGGAATCAGTCTGCCGCCGGCGCCGAGCACCCCAACGATGACATCGAGCAGCCCCACCGGGACCTGCTTGAAGCGCGGCGTGCGGCCCAGCGCCGCGAAGAGCATCTCCCCTTGTTGGCGCGGCGTTAGCGCCGGCCCAGGCCCACCGATGGGCAGGATGCGCCGATGCAGCGCCCGGTCGGTGATGCATTGGGCCAGATACTGGCCCAGGTCTCGGTCGCTGATGGGCTTGCAGGCGGTCAACTCACCGTTGCCAAACATGAGGTAGGGCTTGCCTTGGCGCACCCGCTCGAGTTGGCCGCTGAGTGATTTGAAAAATGCGGTGGGCCGCACGATGGAGTAGTTCAGCCCGCTCGCCACAAGCTCGCGCTCGAAGGCCAGCTTGGCTTGCTGAAAGGCCAGCAGAGGTTTTTGTACGCACAGCGCCGACAGCAGCACCATCTGTTGGACGCCCGCCTGCCGGGCTGCCTGCAGCGCATGCGAGTGCGCCTGGTGGTCGATGGCCCAGGCGCCTGCGGGAGCGCCGGTTCGCGAGGCCAGGCACGACAGCAGCACATCGAAGCGCTCGCCTTTAAACCCGTCGCGCGCCAGGCTCTGCGGATCACGCACATCACCGACCCGCAGCGCCGCGCCTTGCAGCAGCCGCGCCGATGCATCGGCCATCAGCGCGCCCCCCGCGCCGGCCTTGGCCCGCACGAGGCACACGACCTCGTGCCCGTGCTGCACCAAGGCGGCGACGGCCGCCCGGCCGATGGTGCCGGTGGCACCGAGTACAAAGACGCGCAGGGCCATGGAACAGCGTGGGATGGCTTCGGATCACGTGTCTGCGGTCGAGGGCGAGCCTAGGCGCAGACAGGATTCCCAGGGTTCAAAGGCCCTATCTTATGAACAAAACCAGCAGGCAAGCGCAAGCCCAGTGCAGTTGTTGGTGCACAAGGATGGGCGACCGTGGAGTCATATCACGCCCAGAGTCTTGAGCCGGGCCAGTTCCTCAGGGCTGATGCCAAGCTCGCCATACACCTGGCAGTTGTGTTCACCCAAACCCGGGCCGCTGCGTGGCGTCACAGCTTTGTGGTTAGAAAAGCGCGGGACGACGCAGGGCGCTGCCACATGCCCCAGGTCGGGATCGGGCAACTCAATGATGGCCTGGCGCGCCTGGACATGAGGATCATCCACGACGTCTTCAATGGTGTACACCTTGCTGTGAGGAACGTCGTGATGGGTCAGGGTGGCCTGTATCTCGGCCAGCGGAAGACTGCGGCACCAGTCAGCCACGACGGCGTCGACCTCGTCACTGTGCTCCATTCGCGCCGCTGGGCTGGCCAGTCTGTCGCCCTCGAGCAGGTCGGTGCGGCCCATGGCCTCGAAGATACGTCGGTAGGTGACACCGCTGGTTCCCACGATCGTCACCCAGTGACCGTCTTGCGTGGCAAAGATGTTGGACAGTGCGGCATAGGTTGCGCGGGCTCCTGTGCGCTCTCGCACAAAGCCCTGGTGCTGGTATTCCACCGCCAGTGGGTCCAGCATGCGCATCAATGCCTCGGTGGCCGAGAGGTCGATCTCGCAGCCTCTGGGCTTGCCAGGTTCGGTTCGGGCTCGTCCGGCCAGTGCCGAAGTAATAGAGAAGGCGCCGAACAGGCCCGAAACGACATCACCCAAGGGGTAGTTCATGTGTTGCGGGGAACGCCCAGATTCCCCCGTCAGATGGGCCAAGCCGCTCATGGCCTCAAAGATGCGCGCAAAGCCAGGGCGCCGCGCATTGGGGCCAGTCTGGCCAAAACCTGTCAGGCGCAGCACGATCAGGTCCGGGTTGTGGGCATGCAGCGTCGCCAGATCCAGACCCCAACGGTCTAGCGTGCCGGTGCGGAAATTTTCTACCAGCACATCGAAATGGGGCAGCATCTTCAGAAACAGCGCTTTGCCTTCCAGTTTGCGCACGTCCAAAGTGATGCCGCGCTTGCCGCGGTTGGTCACTTTCCAGAACAGCGGGTGCTCGCCCATGACCGGCAGCATGTAGCGCAAGGTGTCGCTGCCATCGGGAAGTTCGAGCTTGGTCACCTCGGCGCCCAGGTCGCCGCACAGGGTGGCGGCAAAGGGAGCGGCCACCACCGTGGCCATGTCCAGAATGCGGATGCCTTGCAGTGGTCCGGTGGTGGCGGGTGGCGTTTCCGATTGCGCCATCACTCCGCCTTGATGTTGTTGTCTTTGACGATCTTGGTCCAGGTCGTGATCTGCTCGCGCAGGAAGGTGGCAAACTGCTCTGGCGTGTTGGCAACCACTTGGTAGCCCATCTCATCGAGTTGCTTGCGCGTGGCGGGCTGGCTGATCGCTCTCCTCATGGCTGCATGCACTTTTGCGATCACCGCAGGCGGCGTTTTGGCGGGTAGCATGAGACCGAAGGTGGCTGACGCCTCCAAGCCCGGAAAGCCCGCCTCGGCTATTGTTGGCACATCGGGCAGAAGCGGCGAGCGCTCACTGGCCAAGATAGCCAGGGCGCGCACCTTGCCCGCCCTGACTTGCGCAGCCGAAGGAATCATGGCGTCGATGGCCACAGGCAGTTGACCTCCCATCAAATCCGCCAGCGCAGGCGCACTGCCTTTGTAGGGAATGTGCAGCATGTCGATGCCGATACGTGCCTTTAGAAGCTCGCCGGCCAGATGCGCAATGCTGCCGGTTCCTGCACTGGCATAACTCAAGCCGCCTTTTTGGCTTTTGCTCAGGGCGATCAGTTCCTTGACGTTTTTTGCGTTCACTGAATTTCCAACCAAAAGCAGGCCAGGGTTGTTGACCAGCAGTGAAACCGGCGCCAAGTCCCTCAGGGGGTCATAGGGCGTCTTAATGCCCAAGGCGGTATTGAGGTAGATCGGCGCTCCCACGGCGAGCAGCAGGTGGCCATCGGGATCGGCACGAACGGCGGCTTCGGTGGCGGTGATGGTGCCTGCGCCAGGACGGTTTTCGACCACGATGGGCTGGCCCAGCGCTTCGCTCATGCCGGGGGCGATGGCGCGCATGACCAGATCGGTGCCGCCGCCAGCCGCATAGGGCACGATCAGGCGTATCGGCTTGGTCGGGAAGTTATCGGCCTGAGCAAAGGCTGAGCTCACCAGCCCTGTACCGAGGGTGACGAGGACGGCGAGCCGGCGGATGAACATGTGTTTCATGAGGGTGTCTCCTTGATTGAATGGGCGTGAATGTTGTTTTGAGCGAGCACTGTGGGTTTTAGCGTCGACCTGTTGTGGTTTGAAGCAAGCGCACGAGGTTGAGCATGCGCGGCGCGATCTGCAACTCCAGCGTGTCGGCCTGCAGGTAGAACTGTGCTACCGCGCAGTTCATGATGATCAGCTCGTCGTCGATCATGGGGCCTAAAGGTACCGATATGGCGACGATGCCGGCGCTGGGCGTGGGCACGATGCAAAAGCCCTTGGCCAGAAATTTTTTCCGCGAAGCGGCGAGCCGGCGCCGCACGGCCGGCCATTCTTGTGCGCTGCGTGCCTCGATGAGTTTGCTGATCTCAGAGCGCTCGGCCTCGCTGGTCGCACTGTAGTAGGTGTGGCCCAAAGAGGTGTCGTGAAACTGCCGTGTGGCCCCCACATCAGGCCTGGCCGACGGTGCATTTTTGTCGACGCATGTTTCGATCAGGACAAGCTGGTCGCCGCCTCGCATGGCCAGCGAGACGGCGCCGCGTGCGAAATCGGCCAGCTCTTGCATGTGTGGTCGAGCGAGTTGGCGCAAGCCAAGCTGGCACAACAAGGGGTATCCAAAAGACAGCACCGGCGCTGCCAGTCGGTAGCGCGCGGTCGGCTCGTGGTACTTGAGGTAACCCAGTAGCGCCAGCGTGCGAGTCAGGCGCACCACCGTCGGTCGTCCTATTCCGGTTCGCTGTGCAATTTCCCGGTTGCCAAGACTCGCAGAGGCTGCATCGAACGCACGCAGAACCTCCAGGCCCTTGGCCAGGGTGTAGGCGAACTGTGGGTCCTTCTCGGTCGCGACGAGGGTTGGGGGCGGCATGGGCGAAATTATCCAAATCCTTTGACTGATGGTCAATCGGAAAATATAATTATTTATCTAAGTGACTGATAATCAGTCACGTTATGGATCTTGACCAATCGATTTGGGTTTGTCTGTTCTGCCTCAGATGCCAGGAATTGCCGCTGCCCTGCCTTACACCACGGAGCTTGCCTCATGTCTTCCACCGATCGACTGCAAACGCGCTTGAGCAAGCGCTTGGGTATTGCTCAACCCGTTTTTGGCTTCACCCATGACCCAGCGGTTGTCGCGGCCATCTGTCATGCTGGAGGGTTCGGGGTTTTGGGTGCGACCCGCCACACGCCCGAGGAGATCGAGCACGAACTGGCTTGGATTCGCAAGCAGGTCGGAAACCGTCCCTTTGGGGTCAATCTGGTTTTGCCCACCGGCATGCCGGAAACCAATGACCGCGCTGCCATCGAGGCTCAGCTGCCCGAGGCGCACAGATCCTTTGTGCGACAAATCGAACACAAATACGGCGTGCCGCCAGCCACACGTGCGGGCATGCGTTCGCGTTTTGTTCGCTCGGAGGAGGTCGCGCACCGCCAGCTTGAGGTGATCATGCGCTCGGATGTCAATTTGCTGGCCTGCGGTATCGGCTCGCCGACGGATGTGATCGAACGCGCCAAGGCATCAGGAAAATTGGTGTTGGCCTTGGTGGGCTCGCCCAAGCATGCGCGCAGCGCTCTGGCCAAGCCCATCGACATCCTGGTCGCCCAGGGCTATGACGCCGGTGCGCACACGGGCACGATCGGCACGTTTTCTTTGGTGCCGCAAATCGTTGATCTTGCCGGCGACGTACCTGTGCTGGCAGCCGGGGGCGTGGCCACCGGACGTCACCTGCTGGCCGCGATGGCGATGGGCGCGCAAGGGGTCTGGATGGGCACGGCCTGGCTCACCACCTCTGAGTACCGCATGCACGAGGCGCTTCGTCAGAAGCTCTTGGTCGCCGGCAGCGACGATACCGTCATCTCGCGCGCGGACAGTGGCAAGACGCTGCGTCAGATCCGCTCTGCGTGGTCGGACGAGTGGGCGGCTCCAGACGCACCCAAGCCGTTAAAAATGCCGCTACAGGACATCTTGGTTGGGGATTTGCTCGGTGCCATCGATGAATACGAGGTGCTTCCTCTGATGCACTACCCGGCAGGGCAGAGTATCGCTTACTTCAATGAAGTCCGCAGCGTGGCCGATGTCATGCGCGGCATCGTGGACGAGGCCTGCGCTGGGCTGGAGCGTCTGGGTGGCGGACCCGTTTGATCAAACTTCGCAACCCTGACTGTATGGACTGAGCGCTTGTCAAAACCGCTCGCCAGCGGGCAGGTAACGCCACTGGCCAGTTGGCAGACCCGCCATCGCGATTCGGCCGATGCGCAGGCGCCGCAGTGCCAGCATTTGCAGGCCCACCTGGGCGCACATCCATTCGATCGCATCGGGTGCGATGCCCTTGACCGCAAAGCGCAGGCGTGTTTCGCTTTGCCAGCTCACCCGCGCCGGCGGCAGCGGGCGGCCATGGCGCTGCAGGCCGTGGCACAGACGGGCCAAGCCATCCGGCGCGATCTGGCCTCGGACCTCGGCGACGAGTTCCTGCTCAATGAAAGCCGCGTCTTCGGTGAGCTTGCGCAGCACCCGGGCATCCTGGCTGAAGACACACAGCCCGCTGGCCGGCTTGGGCAGCGGCAGCAGCATCTGCAGCCCGGCCTGATGGGTTCTGCTTGGACGGATGCCCGAGGCATCGTCCTTGAAGCGATGATCGGGGCCGAGCAGCGAGATCGTTGCGTCCACGCCCGCTGGCTTGTGCACCAAGAAGGTGGCCGATAGGGGAGGCTGGAGCCGAGCCTGAGAATCGATTTCCACGCGCTGACCAGGGCTCACGCGCATTTGCGGCGCGTCGGCCAGTTGGCCATCGACTTGCACCCATCCTTCAGCAATGTATTGCTCAGCCTCCCGGCGTGAGCAAGTCAGCCGTGCAGCGACGAGCTTGGCCAGGCGTTGGCCTTCTTCGCTTGCCTGTGGCGTGGCAGGTTGTCGGTCCATGCTAGACCTCGTCGGCCAGCAGGCGCGCCTTGACCGCGCGGCCCTTGATACGCCCGTTGTTGAGGCGCTCGACCACGGCGGCAGCGATGCTGCGCGCGACTGCCACGTAGGTGGCAAATTCATTGATGTCGATCTTGCCCACCTGCTCGCGCGTGTAGCCCAGGTCGGCGGTCAATGCGCCCAGCACATCGCCCGGACGTATCTTGTCCTTGCGTCCGGCCTGAATGTGCACGGTGGCCATGGCTGGCATCAGCGGCCCTCCCGGCGCCGGTGTCAGCTCGGCCAAGGGCCGCCAAACGGTGGGCTGGCCTTGCAATTGCTCGATGCGCCCGACCGCGCCCATCTCGTCGAGCGAGGCCAGGCTCAGGGCGAGCCCGCTTTGGCCGGCGCGGCCGGTTCGGCCGATGCGGTGGATATGCGCCTGCGGATCGGGCGAGATGTCGGCATTGATGACGGCGGCCAAGCCCGTCACATCGAGCCCGCGCGCCGCCACATCGGTGGCCACCAACACCGAGCAGCTCCCATTGGCAAAGCGCACCAGCACCTGGTCGCGTTCGCGCTGCTCCAAGTCGCCGTGCAAGGCCAGTGCGCTGACGCCCTGCGCCTGCAGCAAGCTGACCAGTTCGCGGCAGCGAACCTTGGTGTTGCAAAACGCCAGGGTGCTGCTGGGACGAAAATGCGCCAGCGCACTGGCCACCGCCGTCAGCCGCTGGTCTTCGCGCACTTCGTACCAGCGCTGCTCAATTTGCTCGCTGCTGTGCTGTGCCTGTACCTTCACCGTGACCGGATCGCGCAGGAACTGTGTGGCCAGTCGGGCGATGCCTTCTGGGTAAGTCGCAGAAAACAGCAAAGTTTGGCGTTTTTGGGGGCACTGGCGGGCGATGGTCGCAATGTCTTGGGCAAAGCCCATATCCAGCATGCGGTCGGCCTCGTCAAGCACCAGCGTCTGCAGCGCATCGAGGCTGAGACGGCCACGCTCCAGATGGTCGATCACCCGACCGGGCGTGCCCACCACCACATGGGCGCCGTGCTCCAAGCTGGCGCTTTGACCCCTCAGGGGCACGCCACCGACCAGCGTGACCACCTTGATGTTGTCTTCGGCGCGGGCCAGGCGGCGTATCTCCGTCGTCACCTGGTCGGCCAGCTCACGGGTGGGGCACAGCACCAAAGCCTGCACCGCAAAGTAGCGGAGGTTCAACTTGGCCAGCAGGGCCAGTGCAAAAGCGGCGGTCTTGCCGCTGCCGGTCTTGGCCTTTGCGACCAGATCGCGGCCTTGCAGAGCGGGCGGCAAGCTGGCCGCTTGGATGGCGGTCATCTCCAGATAGCCGAGCCGGCGCAGGTTGTCTCTCGCCGCATCAGAAAGGGGCAGGGTGTCGAAGCTCTTGGAAGGCGGTGTGTCTAGGCTCATGCACCCATCTTACGCACGATGCCGGCAGCCCTGCGCGACGCAGTCCTTGCGTCACCTGTGCAAGCTGCGAGGCTGCCGGTGGGTTTGTTCATCAGGAGGACGCGATCGATGATTCGCACAAGCGTTGGAAATAACCGACACAACGGTCCATTTCAAAATGCTAAGTTCTCGCCATGCCAAAAATCTGGGACATCTCCCCTCCGGTCGATCCGAGCAGCCCGGTGTTTGAGGGCGACACGCACTACAGCCAGCAGTGGACTTGGCGCATGGGCGCGAACTGTCCGGTCAACGTGAGTGCAGTCACGCTGTCGCCCCATGTCGGTGCCCATGCCGATGCGCCGCTGCATTACGACAGCCAGGGTGCGGCTGTTGGCGCCCTCGACCTAGAGCCTTACCTCGGGCCTTGCCGGGTGATCCATGCACTAAAGGCCGGAGCCTTGATCGAGATCGAGGAGCTGGCCCATGCTGGCAATGATTTGCCGCCGCGGGTGCTGCTGCGCACCAGCGAGTCGTTTGCCCACGCCTGTTTTGACCCGCACTTCAAGGCAATCGCGCCCCAGACCTTGAGCTGGTTGGCCGACCGTGGCGTGCGTCTGGTGGGCATCGACAGCGCGAGCGTGGACCCGGCTGTGAGCAAGGATCTGCCGGCACACCAGGTCCTGCTGCACCGCAATGTGCGGGTGCTGGAGAACCTGTGCCTCGACGCGGTGCCTGAGGGCGATTACGAGCTGATCGCGCTGCCGCTCAAATGG
Source organism: Comamonadaceae bacterium (assembly GCA_947459405.1). Classification (GTDB taxonomy): domain Bacteria; phylum Pseudomonadota; class Gammaproteobacteria; order Burkholderiales; family Burkholderiaceae_C; genus Polaromonas. The sequence goes on along the minus strand of CANHDQ010000089.1, from coordinate 337 downwards.
ATGCACTGCGATGCCAGCCCGGTGCGTGCCGTGCTGCGCGAGTTGCCCTGATGTCTGCCTTAGAGCCGGCCCGCCCAAGCTGTTCTTCTTCTTCTTTTGACTTTTGTCCTGACCTGTCTTCCTATGACCTCTTGTGTGAACACCTTGCAGGACTGCCTGCGACTCGATGAACAAGACCCGTTGCGCAGCTTGCGCGACCTGTTCGATCTGCCCGATGGCCTGATTTACCTCGACGGCAACTCCCTGGGCGCTTTGCCGCGGGCCGCGCCTGAGCGCTTGGCGAAGGCCATCACCCAGGAGTGGGGGCAGGGCCTGATCCGCAGCTGGAACAGCGCGG
>CANHDQ010000088.1 GCA_947459405.1 Comamonadaceae bacterium | reverse complement strand
CATGGCAAAGCTCCTAGGTGGATCGAGTAAGGGATGGGGTCGGTGTGCGCCTGCAAGCAGGGTTGTTGTGGCCGTGCGGATTGGTGTTCCGTGGTCTTTGGATTGAGGCAAGCCAATTGCGTGCCACCCACCGGCGTTCTCGATCACGAGAATATTGCACCACCAAAGTGCATTAAAGCGCCAACATGAGGCGCGTTCTCAAGTTTGGTGCAATCCATGCACCCAAATCAAGCCCGCTACAGCGCTGCTCCCGGCTGGGCCAAGGCCCAGCGCACATGCTCGCGCACCAGCGCGCTGGGATGCTCCAGACGCCGCTGCAGGGCGCTGCGAATTGCTTGGGCTTGACCGCTGGGCTGCGCCAGCGCATTGCCCAAGGCCACCGCCAGATTGCGCAGCCAGCGCTCATGGCCAATGCGCCGGATCGCGCTGCCTTGCGTGCGCTGCAAAAACTCCTCCTCGCTCCAATCCCACAGCGTCAGCAACTGCGCGCCGGTCAGCTCGGGCCTCGCGTCGAAATCGGGCAGGCTCGAGCGCTGCGCATACTTGTTCCAGGGGCACACCAGCTGGCAATCGTCGCAGCCGTAAATCCGGTTGCCCATCAGCGGGCGCAGCGGCTCTGGGATAGGCCCCTCGTGTTCGATCGTGAGGTAGGAGATGCAACGCCGCGCGTCGAGCCGATATGGCGCCACGATGGCCTGAGTGGGGCACAGGTCGATGCAGGCGTTGCAGCTGCCGCAATGGGCTGATGCCGGCTCGCTGGCCGGCAGCGCCATGTCGACAAAGATCTCGCCCAAAAAGAACATCGAGCCGGCCTGCCGGTCCAGCACCAGGGTGTGTTTGCCACGCCAGCCCAAACCGCTGCGGGTGGCCAGCTCGGCCTCAAGCACCGGCGCCGAGTCGGTAAAGACCCGATGGCCCAGCCCCTGAACCTGCCCGGCCAGGCGCTGCGCCAGTGTGCTCAGGCGCGCGCGAAGCACCTTGTGATAGTCGCGGCCCCGCGCATAGACCGACACCACCGCCTCGTTTGGCCGCTGCACGCGCGCAAGTTCGGCGCCGGCCCAATCGGACGGGCCCTGCCTGGGCAGGTAGTCCATGCGCGCGCTGATCACGCTGACCGTGCCGGGCACCAGCTCGGCCGGCCGGGCCCTTTTTAGGCCGTGGCGGGCCATGTAGTCCATGCCGCCATGAAAGCCGGCCGCCAGCCAAGCCATCAAGCCCGGCTCGGCGCAGGACAAATCCACCGAAGACACCCCGATTTGCGAGAATCCCAGCTCGCGGGCCCAGTCCCGAACCGAAGACACGAGTTGATGAGCGTCCCTGACCGCACTGTCATTCATCCGGCGATTGTAAAAACCACCGCGTGGGCAAATGAGGCCGACACCCAGGCCTTTGCCGCGCGGCTGGCCGGCGCCCTGCTCGCCCTGCCCCAAAGCGGCGATGCACTGATCGAGTTGCACGGCGATCTGGGCGCGGGCAAAACCACGCTGGCGCGTCACCTGCTCCAGGCCCTGGGCGTCAAGGGGCGCATCAAAAGCCCGACCTATGCCCTGCTCGAGCCCTACCAGCTCAATCTGCCCACCGGAGCCTTGGCGGTTTCGCACCTGGACTTTTACCGACTGGGCGATCCGCAGGAGTGGGAAGACGCCGGCCTGCGCGACCTGTTCGCGGCGCCAGGGCTCAAACTGGTCGAGTGGCCCGAACGGGTGGCCGGGCTGATGCCGCCGCCCGATCTGCGTGTGTTCATCGGCCTGACTGCCGCGAGCAAACAGGCACCCTCCATCCGTGAGGTGCGGCTGCAGGCAGCCAGCCGCACGGGCCAAGCGCTGCTCACGGCCCTGACGTGAAGCCCAGCAGCCCGCCGCGACGCCAGCTGCTGGCCCGCGCCGCGGGCCTGGCGCTGCTGCTGGGCGCTGCCGATCTCGCACGAGCCGCACGGGTGCTGGCCTTGCGCCTGTGGCCGGCACGGGAATACAGCCGCGTCACCCTCGAGTCCGACGAGCCGCTGCGTCAGCGCCACAGCCTGAGCGTCGACCCACACCGGCTGACCCTAGACATCGAAGGTCTGGCGTGGCAGCAGGCGCTGCGCGACTGGGCCGGCCAGCTGCCCCAAGACGACCCCAACATTGCCCGCATCGACGTCGCCCAGCCGCAGGCCGGCGCCGTGCAGCTGGTCATCGGCCTGCGCCATGCCGTGCGCGCCCAGGTCTTTCAGATCAGGCCTGTGGCGCATTACCAGCACCGGCTGGTCGTCGATCTGTATCCCCAGCAGGCGATCGATCCGCTGGAGGCCCTGATTGCCGACTTGCAGCGGCGCGATCGGGCCGCCCTCAGCCCGCAGCAGGCCCCAACCGATCCGCTGGGCGACTTCTTGGCGCGGCGCCAAGAGGGCAAGCCGCAAGAGCCAGCCCAAGCGGGGCCGACCGACAAGCCCCGCAGCTCCGAGCGGCCCTTCATCGTCGTGCTCGATGCGGGCCACGGCGGCGAGGACCCGGGTGCGATCGGGCCCGGCGGCACGCGCGAGAAGGACGTGGTGCTGCAAGTGGCGCTGCTGCTGCGCGAGCGCATCAATGCGCGCGCCGACATGCGTGCTGTCATGACCCGCGAAGGCGACTATTTTGTGCCCCTGCACGCCCGCGTACAGAAAGCGCGGCGCGTGCAGGCCGACCTGTTCATCAGCATCCACGCCGACGCCTTCTACACCCCGAGGCCACAGGGTGCCAGCGTGTTCGCGCTGAGCGAGCGCGGCGCCTCCAGCGGCGCGGCGCGCTGGCTGGCGGACAAAGAAAACGCGGCCGACGGCATCGGCGGCGTGTACGCCAAGGTGCAAGACCCGACCGTGCGGCAAGCGCTGCTCGACATGAGCACGACGGCCCAGATTCAGGACAGCCTGCGCGTGGGCAACGCCCTGCTCGGCGAACTCGCCCAAGTCGGACGACTGCACAAGCCGCAGGTCGAGCAGGCCGGATTTGCCGTGCTCAGGGCGCCCGACATTCCCAGCGTTCTGGTGGAAACCGCGTTCATCAGCAACCCGGAAGAGGAAATCAGGCTGCGCGAGGTCGGTCAGCAAAATCTGCTGGCCGATGCCCTCATGCGCGGCATCGATCGCTACCGGGCCCGCAACCCACCCTTGGCGCGCAACCGGCCGTGACAAGACCTCGCCCTGAGAGTCTGCACCATGATCAACTGGCCTGGCTGCGCCGGGCCCGCCAGGCGCCGAGCATGGCCAGCAACCCCGGCACGATGATGAGCGCCCAAATGATCTTGCTCAGGTTCTGCTGCACCCAGGCCAGGTTGCCAAACAAGTAACCTGCACCGGTCAGCCCGACCACCCACAGCAAGCCACCGGCCACGTTGTAGGCGCTAAAGCGCGTGCGGTTCATCTCGGCGACGCCGGCCACGAACGGCGCAAACGTGCGCACAAAAGGCATGAAGCGGGCGATGACGATGGTGATGCCGCCGTAACGCTCGTAAAACAGATGCGCCTGGTTGAAGGCCGCGCGGTTGAACAGCCGGGAATCGGGCCAGGCAAACACCCGCGGCCCCACCCATCGCCCGATCGCGTAGTTGCACTGATCGCCCAAGATCGCCGCCACCAGCAACAGCGCCATGGCCAGCGGCAAGCTCAGCAAGGCTGCGCCGCACAACGTGCCGACAATGAACAGCAGCGAGTCGCCCGGCAAAAAAGGCATGACCACCACGCCGGTCTCCACAAACACAATGGCAAACAACAGCGCGTAAACCCAAGTGCCGTGGTCACGCGTGAAGGCCTCCAGGTAGCGATCGACGTGCAAAATGAAGTCGATCAGAAAAGTCACCCATTCCATGGGAGTCGATTCTGGCACGCCCGCCAGCCTTGTTTCTGGCAGACCTGCCAGCCTTGTTTCTGGCACGCCTGCCAGCCCAAACAGGCCGAGCTCTACAATGAAGCCGTGTCTGCCAGCACCCCATTGCCGCCCCGTCCAATCCGCGAACTGCCGGACGAGCTGATCAGTCAGATTGCCGCCGGCGAGGTGGTCGAGCGACCCGCCTCTGTGGTGCGCGAACTGCTCGACAACGCGCTCGATGCAGGCGCCAGCGACATCGTGGTGCGCCTGTCGGCTGCTGGCGTGCGCATGATCCGCGTCGAAGACAACGGCCAGGGGATTGCGACTGCCGATCTGCCGGTGGCGCTCAAGCGCCATGCAACCAGCAAGATCGGTTCGCTGCAGGATCTTGAGTCGGTCGCGACCATGGGTTTTCGTGGCGAGGCGCTGGCCGCCATCGCGGCCATTTCCGACATGAGCGTGCTTTCGCGCACCGCAGACGCGCCGCACGCCTGGCAGCTCGACGCCCGCACCGGCGAGCTCAAGCCAGCGGCCCGCGCCGTCGGCACCACGGTGGAAGTGCGCGAGCTGTTTTTTGCCACGCCCGCGCGGCGCAAGTTTCTCAAGGCCGATGCCACCGAGTTGGCCCACTGCATGGAATCCGTGCGGCGCCACGCGCTGGCCCGCCCCGACGTCGGGTTCTCGGTCTGGCACGAAGGCAAGCTCCTCGAACAATGGCGGGGCCAGCCCGATGGGGCGCAGGCTCTGACGCAGCGGCTGGCCGATGTGCTGGGTGCCGAGTTTGCCGACCAATCGTTGCCAGTGGATCATCAGGCGCAGAGCAATGGACGCACGGTGCGCATCTGGGGTCGCATAGGTTTGCCCGATCTGGCGCGCTCGCGCGGCGACCAGCAATTTGCCTACATCAATGGCCGCTTCGTGCGCGACAAGGTGATCGTCCACGCGGCACGCAGCGGCTTTGAAGACGTGCTGCATGGGCACAAGCAGCCCGTCTACGTGCTCTACGTCGAGATCGACCCAACCCGGGTCGATGTCAACGTGCATCCCACCAAAATTGAAGTGCGCTTTCGCGATAGCCGTGAAGTGCACCAGGCGGTGCTGCACGCGGTGGAAAACGCGCTGGCCGCGCCGCGCGCGGCGCTGGCGGCCTCCAGCGGCGAGCCGGCCAGCCCCATGAGCGCCGCCGGTTCTCAGGCGAGCGCCACCCCCGACCCGGCAGCGCGCGCGGCTGGCTGGCAACAAAGCGGCCTGCATCTGCCGACGCGCGCAGGGACGGGCGGCGCGGGCAGCGACGGCTTTGGGGCGATGTGGCCCAGCAGGCCCGCTTCAGGCCAAGCTTCAGGCCAAGCTGTGGCTTTCGGGGCCGACGCGCCGACCACGACGGGCGCTCAAGCCAGCGTGCAGACGGCCCAGGAGGCGATGAGGCCCTGGGGTGGGGGTGAGGCATCGGCTGATTTGGCCGCTGATACAGCGGCACTGCCCGAGGGCCACTGGCCGCTGGGCCGCGCCATCGCGCAGTTGCATGGCATCTACATCCTGGCGGAAAACAGCCAGGGCCTGATCGTGGTGGACATGCACGCGGCGCACGAGCGCATCGTCTATGAGCGCCTCAAGGAGCAGCTCGACCAGGCCCGCATCGCCAGTCAGCCGCTGCTCATCCCCTCCAGCTTTGCCGCCACACCGCAGGAGATCGCCACCGCGCAAAACGCGCAGGAGGCGCTGGCCGCTCTGGGCCTGGACATCAGCGCGCTGTCACCCAAAACACTGGCCGTGCGGGCCGTGCCCACGCACTTAGGCCAGGCCGATGCGGTGGAGCTGGCGCGCAGCGTGCTGGCCGAGCTGGCCCAGCACGAGGCCAGCCGGGTGCTGACCCAGGCGCGCAACGAGTTACTGGCCACGCTGGCCTGCCACAGCGCCGTGCGGGCCAACCGGCGGCTAACCCTGGAAGAAATGAACGCCCTGTTGCGCCAGATGGAGCAGACCGAACGCTCGGACCAATGCAACCATGGCCGCCCGACCTGGCGGGCGTTGACGCTGCGCGAGCTCGATGCACTCTTCCTGCGCGGGCGCTGAGGCTGGCCTTGGCTCCAGCTTTAGGCCCAGCCTCGTTCGAAACCAGTCCCAGATTAGGCCCCTTCAAACCGACCAGTACGCCGCCGCTGCCGTGAGCACACTCACCGTGGCCACAGCCGTCAGCACCGTGCGCAGCGGCAACCATGCGCCCAGGCCCAGCTCTCGGTACACCGCCCGGTCGACCCACCAGCAGCCCAGCAGGCTCAGAGCAAGCACCAGCAGACCCCAAGGCCGATCGAGCAAGACGGCCAACCAGCCGAGCAGACTGGGCAGCACGCCCCAGACCAGGCGCGCGGGGGGCGCGGTGAGGCTGCGCATCGCCAGGCCCCAATGGATGCCCCCCAGAAAGCTGACGATCACCGCACCGTAGCCGAGCAGCGCCATCGCGGCCAGCATGCGCCAGCCCGGCTGTGGCAACCATTGCACCGCTGTGGCGAGCACGAAGGGGATCAGACCGGCCAGGCCCAGGCCCCAGGCCAGGGCGCCGGGCCTAGAAGCGGCCGCTGGCGCGATCGGATCGGCGCCGTACATTTGTGCAAACTCAGGGTGTTGGCGTGGCATGCTTGAACTCCAGAGGCCGCAGTGTAGAAGAGCCCCGGCACGCAGCCAGCCGCACCATGCCCACACAGGCCGGCGCGGGTCGCCCTTCTGCTACGCTGGCGCCCCTCATGCTGCCCCTGAACCCCCCTCTGCCCCCTCTGGTCGCGATCGCCGGCCCCACCGCTTCGGGCAAGACCGCAGCCGCCTTGGCAGTGGCCGGGCGCTGGCCGGTCGAGATCATCAGCGTCGACTCGGCACTGGTCTACCGCGGCATGGACATCGGCACCGCCAAGCCCAGCGCCCAGGAGCGCGCTGGCACGGCTCACCACCTGATAGACCTGTGTGACCCGCTTGAGCCCTACAGCGCCGCCCAATTTCGACGCGACGCGCTGCGCCTGATCGATGAGATCCGCGCGCGCGGCCGCCAGCCGCTGCTGGTGGGCGGGACCATGCTGTACTTCAAAGCCCTGATCGATGGCCTGGACGACATGCCGCCGGCCGATGCGGCCGTGCGCGAACAAATCGCGCGCGACGCCGCCGAGCAAGGCTGGCCCGCCTTGCACGCCCGCCTGGCCAAGGTCGACCCCATCACCGCCGCCCGCCTGCCGCCCGGCGACAGCCAGCGCATCGCCCGCGCGCTAGAGGTCTGGCAAGTCGCGGGCAGGCCGCTGTCGGCGTTTCAGCAGCGGGCCGGCCAAGGACTTGCCGTCGAGCTGATCAGCCTGGAGCCGCTCGAGCGCGCCTGGCTGCATGCGCGCATCGCGCAGCGCTTTGAAGACATGCTCGCCGCCGGCCTGCTCGGCGAAGTCTGGGCACTGATGGGCCGCGGCGACCTGCACCCCGATCTGCCCTCGATGCGCTGCGTCGGCTACCGCCAGAGCTGGCAGGCGCTGCAAGAGGCGCAGGCTGCGCACAACGCCCAGCCCGATGCGCCGCCCCCCTTGAGCGGCGCCCAGTTGCAAGCGCTCAAGGCCAGCGGTATCGCGGCCACGCGCCAGTTGGCCAAGCGACAGCTGACCTGGCTGCGCAGCATGCCGGCGCGCCGGTCGATTGCCTGTGACGCCCCTGATGCGCAGGCCCAATTGCTGCGCCAGGTGGATGCGCTGTGGAGTCGGGGATGACGCCGCTGCAAGTCAGCGCCCTGGGCAAGCACTACGGGGCCAGTGCGGTGTTCACGCAGGCCAGCGTCACGGTGGCGGCCGGTGAGTTTGTGGCCATCGTGGGCGACTCGGGTGTGGGCAAATCGACTCTGCTCAACTGCATGGCTGGGCTCGATCATTGGAGCGAAGGCAGTGTCACGCTGTGCGGCCAGCGGCTCGACGCACTGGGCGAGCAGGACCGGGCCGTGCTGCGCCGCCGGCATGTTGGCTTTGTGTTCCAGGCCTTTCATGTGCTGCCCCATCTTGATGTGGCACAAAACGTCGCCCTGCCCCTGATGCTGTTGGGCCAGCACGATGGCCCGCGCGTGAGCGCCATGCTCGAGGCAGTTGGTCTGCAGGGCCTGGAGCGGCGTCTGCCGCAGCAGCTCTCGGGCGGGCAGCTGCAGCGGGTGGCGATCGCGCGCGCGCTGGTGCACCGACCCGACCTGCTGCTGGCCGACGAGCCCACCGGTAACCTCGACCCGCGCACCGCCACCTTGGTGATGGATGCCCTGACCGCGCAGACCCGCTCGCAAGGCTCGGCCCTGGTGCTGGTGACGCATTCTGAACAGGCGGCCGCACGTGCCGACCGCGTGCTGCGCCTGACCGCGCAAGGCCTGGAGCCGGCATGAACGCGACCGAGCCCTCCTGCCCTGCCCTTTTCGGCCCATGAGTGTTCTGCAGCTGCTGCGCACCTGTTCCTGGCAGGAGCTGCGCCATCACCCCTGGCGCCACGGCGCGGCGGTGCTGGCCGTGATGCTGGGCGTGGCGCTGGCGTTCTCCGTGCACCTGATCAACGCCTCTGCGCTCAGCGAGTTTGCCCAGGCTGCGCGCACCGTGGGCGGGCAAAGCGATCTGGAAGTGCGCGCACCGCAGGGCCGACTGGACGAAAACCTCTACCCCTTGATTGCGCAGGCGCCGGCCGTGGCGGCAGCCAGCCCCGTGCTCGAGCTGGCCACGCACGCCATCGTCGACGGCGAAAAAGTCAATCTGCGCGTGCTGGGCATGGATGCGCTGCGGCTGGTGCACACCACCCCAGCGCTGATGCCCCAACCCGACACACAAGCCGACCGCTTTGCACTGTTTGCGCCGGCCCAGGTGTTTCTCAATGCCAGCGCCCGCCAGCGGCTGGGCAGTGACACCGTCCTCCTGCAAAGCGGCTCGCAGCTGCACGAGGTGCGCGTGGCCGGCAGCATTGCCGGAGGTGGCCCGCCGCTGGCAGTGATGGATCTGGGCGCGGCGCAAGACGTGTTTGGCCGTGGGCTCAGCCGCATCGATGTGCGGCTGCAGCCCGGCAGCGACCGCAGCCAGGCGCTGGCGCAATGGCAGGCAACCCGAGGCTGGCAGGATCAGTTGCTGGTGGCCGAGCCGGCCGATGCCGCCTCGCGCGTGAGCCAGCTCTCACGCGCCTACCGCGTCAACCTCACGGTGCTGGCTCTGGTGGCGCTTTTTACAGGCGCCTTTTTGGTGTTTTCCGTGCTCTGGCTCAGCGTGGCCAAACGGGCGCCGCAACTGGCGCTGCTGGGCGTGCTGGGCTTGAGCGGGGGCGAGCGCCTGCGCTGGGTGCTGGCCGAATCGCTCATCCTTGGGCTGGCGGGCAGCATCCTTGGCATCGCCTTGGGCACGGGCCTGGCTGCGCTGGGCTTGCAGCTGCTCGGCGGCGACCTGGGCGGCGGCTACTTCCCCGGTACCGAACCGCGCCTGCAATGGAGCGCTGCGCCCGCGCTGGCTTATGGGGCGCTGGGCGTGCTGGCCGCTGGGGTGGGCGGCTGGTGGCCCGCGCGTGCGGCCCAGACGCTGCCGCCGGCGCAGACGCTCAAGGGGCTGGGGCTGGCCAGCGGCGGCCAGCGCCATTTGGGCTGGGCCTTGGGCCTGCTGGTCACCAGCGCAGTGCTGGCCGCCCTGCCGCCCATTGGCGGCATGGCGCTGGCCGCCTATGCCGCCGTCGCGCTGATGCTCTTCGGCGGCATCGCTGCGCTGCCCGGCCTGATCGAGCTGCTGTACCCGGCGGGCAAACGCCTGCTGGGCCAGCGCCTGCTGCCGCTGCTGGCCATCGAGCGGGCAGGCCGCGTGCGCGAGAGCGCCAGCGTGGCCGTCAGTGGCGTGGTGGCCGCGCTCAGCCTGGCAGTGGCCCTGACCGTGATGGTCAGCAGCTTTAGGCTCTCGGTGACCCAGTGGCTGGGCAGCGTGCTGCCGGCCGACCTCTACCTGCGCAGCAGCGCCAGCGCCGCCGCAGCCGACACCATTTACTTTGAGCCCGCGCTGATCAATGCGATGCGCCAGCTGCCCGGCGTGGCCCGCATCGATACCCTGCGCGTGACCCAGCTCGGGCTCGACCCTGCCCTGCCGCCCATCAGCCTGATCGCGCGCGACCTGAGCGAGCCTCGACTGAGCCTGCCGCTGATCGGCGAGCCCCTGCCGACGCCGCCCGGGCAAATGGCGGTGTATGTCAGCGAAGCCGTGGTCGAGCTCTACGGCGCGCGCGTGGGCGAGCCCTTCGAGCGCTTGAACACCGCGCTGAGTGCAGGCGCGGCCCAGGCGCCCCGATTTTTTGTGGCTGGCATCTGGCGCGACTACGCACGCCAGTTCGGCGCCGTCATGATCGACCAGCGCAACCACCAACGCATCAGCGGCGACACGCGCATCAACGACCTGGCCGTGTGGCTTGCGCCTGGCCAGGATGCAGCAGCGGTGCAGCAAGCGCTGGGCGAGTTGCTGCAATCGCAAGGCAATGCGCAATCCGTCGAGATGGCCTCAAGCGCGCAAATTCGCGCCGTCTCGCTGCGCATCTTTGACCGCAGTTTTGCGGTCACCTACTGGCTGCAGGCGGTGGCCATCGGCATCGGCCTGTTTGGCGTGGCCGCCAGCTTCAGCGCGCAGGTGCTGGCGCGGCGCAAGGAGTTCGGGCTGCTGGCCCACCTGGGCCTGACGCGCGGCCAGGTGCTGGCCGTGGTCGCCGGCGAAGGCCTGGCCTGGACGGCCGTCGGCGCCCTGGCCGGACTGCTGCTGGGCCTGGGGGTGTCGGTGGTGCTGGTGCATGT
>CANHDQ010000087.1 GCA_947459405.1 Comamonadaceae bacterium | reverse complement strand
CTTGGGGGTCGTGGTGTAGACACGCGTGCACACGCCTCGGCGCTGCGGCGAGTTCTGCATCGCGGGGCTCTTGGACTTGGTCTTCTCGACCTCGCGCCCCTGACGCACGAGCTGGTTGATGGTTGGCATTAAAACGTCCCTAAACGTAAGGCTGCCCGCATCGGGCAGGCAGCGTGAAATCGTCCCGACCAAAAGTCGGAAAGCTTTCTAGTGTATCAGGTCGGCTGGCCCGGGGCAAATTCGTGCCCACTTCCGCCCGACTTTCGATGCTGCCCGGCGCCTGGCGTCAAACAGCCAAGCCCAAAATGGCGGGCTGCCTGCGCCACCAATGCAGCCGATAGTAGTCAAAAAACAACGGGCGCTACTGGATCCACAAGCGCAGGGCATCCCAGGTCCGACCGATCACGCCCGCCTCATCCACGGCCTCCAGCGCCAGCAAGGGCACCTCCATGGGCGTTGCCTGTCCTTCTAGAGCGATGCGCAGGGTGCCCACGGCCTGGCCGCGCTGAAACGGCGCCACCAGAGGGTCGCGGCGCACCACTTCGGTCTTGATTTTCGAGCCCGTGCCGGCCGGCACGGCGATGACGATGGGCTGCGGCCGACCCAGTTTGACGACCGAGGCGCTGCCTTTCCAGACTTTGGGCGAAACCACCGCCTGATTGGCGTCAAACAGCTTGACCGCCTCATAGGCGGTGTAGCCCCAGTTGAGCAGCTTTTGCGCCTCGTTGGCCCGCGCATTCTCGTTGGCCGCCCCGAGCACGATGGCCAGCAGACGCCGCGGGCCTGGCTGGCTGCCGCTGCCTAGGTTGGGAAAGTCCCTGCGCGCCGTGGCCACCAAGCAGTAACCCGCGGCCTGGGTGTGTCCCGTCTTGAGGCCGTCGACCGACGGGTCGCGAAACAGCAGCAGGTTGCGATTCGAGTCGTTGGCTGCCGGCGTCCCAGGGTAGCGGTACTTCTTGATCGAGTAGTAGCCCATGAATTCGGGAAAGTCAGACATCAGGCGCTGCGCCAAGATGCGCAGGTCGCTGGCCGTGGTGGTATGACCCGGCTCAGTCAGGCCCTCGGGGTTGCGGTACGCGGTGGCCTTCATGCCCAAGGCCTTGGCCTGGGCGTTCATGCGCTCGACGAAGCGCTCCACATCACCGGCCACCGCTTCGGCCAAGGCCACTGTGGCGTCATTGCCCGACTGCACCACCATGCCCTTGATCAGGTCTTCAACCGGCACCTGCATCTTCGGGTCAATGAACATGCGCGAGCCCGGCATCTTCCAGGCCCGCTCACTGACCGCAACCGCCTGCTTGAGATCGAGCTTGCGCGCCCTGAGCGCGTCAAACACCAGATAGGCGCTCATCAGCTTGGTCAAGGAGGCCGGCTCAACCGGCGCATCGGCCTGGTGGCCCGCCAGCACCTGGTCGGCCGTCAAATCGACCAGCAAATAGGCCTTGGCAGCCACATCGGGGGCGCGCGGCTGTTGCGCGCGGGCAGGCTGCAGGCTGGCCACGCACAACGCAGCGGTCAGGACAATCAAACGCAAGAGCATGGGCACGGAGGGGGTCACACGAAGGGGGTACACAGCGGGGGGCGAGGAGCGTCGGGGCAAGGCCAGCGCCGTCGCCGACCTCAAGCGCTCAGATGGCGCACCACCAGAGACTTGAGCAAAGGCAATTGTCCATGAAAGAAGTGGCCTGTCCCGGGCAAGACCATCACCGGCAGCGCCTGGGGCCGGGCCCAGTCCATCACCGCCGACAGCGGCACGGTGTCGTCAACCTCCCCATGGATCACCAGGGTGCGCTCGTGGCTCTCCTGGGGGATCGTCGCCACGGCGAATCGACTGGCGGCCGTACCCACCAGCACCAACTTGTCGATGGGACGCCTTTGCAGCAACGGCGCCAACGCCAGGCTGGTGACGAAAGCGCCAAAAGAAAAACCAGCCAGCGCCAGGGGGCCTTGCGGCTGCAGCTGCTCGATCAGCGCCAGCAGGTCCAGCAGCTCGCCACGGCCCTCATCATGCACCCCCTGGCTGGCGCCCACACCCCGGAAGTTGTAGCGCACGCTGTCCCAGCCGCATTGGCTAAACGCGCGGGCCAGGGTCTGCACCACCTTGTTGTCCAGGCTGCCGCCAAACAGAGGGTGCGGATGGGAAATCACGGCCACGCCCCGACGTTGGCCCTGGGCCGCATCGATCGCGACCTCGATCGCACCGGCCGGGCCCTCAATCAGCGACCTGCGGGTCTGGGCGTTCATGGGCGCCAGGCTTAACGGCCGACCGCAGGCGGCGTGAGCAGGCGCTCGACCGGCTGACCACCGCGCAGATGCGACTCGACGATTTCATCGATGTCCTGGCCATCGACATAGGTGTACCAGGTCCCTTGTGGATAAATCACCAGCAAGGGCCCGCCGGCGCAGCGATCCAGACAGCCGGCCTTGTTGACCCGCACGCCGCCCGGGCCAGCCAGACCGGCCGCCTTGACCTGCGCCTTGCAACGCTCGAAAGCCTGCTGCGCACCATGATGGCCGCAGGCGTTCTCGCCATTGCTGCGCTCATTGAGGCAAAAGAAAACATGGTGCCTGTAGTAGGAGACAGGTGACTCGCTGGGGCCCGGGGTGCTCATGGCCGCCGATTCTAAAGTTCGTCGCGGCCAGCCCTGGGCGCCGGCGCTGACAGCCGCATGAGGGCATAGACCAGGGCCGCAAAAGGCCACAGCCAGCCCAGCCACTCGGTCAGCCCGTTAAAGCGGACAAAACGCCCCTGCTCCCAAATCTGACGGGTGTGCTCGAAATTCGAGTCGACCGCGGCCTGGTTGAGCAGGGTCAGCTGCACCCCCAGGGCCAGCAAGGCCAGCGCCACCGCACCGCGCACGGGCAGCAGCAGAGCCAGACCGGCGGCCAGCAAACCCAGCACGATGCCCAGACGCGCGGGGCCGTCCAGCCAGGCCCAGGCATGCTCTGGCCCAAAGCTCAGGGCCGAAGACAGGGCCGTGCTCGACACCCCAAGCCCAAAAGTCAGGGCCAGCACGACCAGCTTCTGCCAGGGCCAGCGAACGATGGCATACCCGAGCAAGACCGGCACCAGCAGGCCCAGGGCCACGCACAGGGCCATGGGGCCGCTGAGCATGGGCTGCAGCTCCACCTCGCGCACCGGCAACCAATCCAAAAAGGGCGTGCCGACCAAAGCGCTGCCCAGCGCCTCCTCGAGCTGCTGCATCACCTGACCCAGCCCAAAAGGCACCGTCAACGGAAACAGCAAGGCGGCAGGCCACAAGGCCAGCAGCACCAGCGGCCCCCTCGTCTGACCGATGAACCAACGCCGCCTAAACTGGCTCCAGCGCTGTAGCGCCCCCAGCCGCTCAAGAAGATACGCGGCCAAGCCACCGAGCCAGGCGCCCAGGACATTGAGCGCCAGATCCAGGTTGGAGGGCACACGCGAAGGCAGGAAGCCCTGCAGCGTTTCCATCGAAAGGGACAAAACAGCCGCGCCCAGACTGGCCAGCGTCACCGGCCACCCCCAGGCAGTGCCGCGCATCACCGCCAGGGCCAGCAAAAAGCCCAAGAGGCTGTAACCCAGCACATTGACCGCTACATCGAAACCGGTCCAGTACCTCGGCAGCGGCGCGCTCAAAAAAGCCCAGGCGGACAGCCCCTGATCGCGCCAGTTGTCAAACGGGTAGAGGCTGGCGTAGGTCACCAAGCAGGCCAGCGCAAGGGCCAAAGGCCAGGCAGAGGTGGATCGGTCGTTGGCCGACATCGGGACTGCGACCGGCCAGGCTCAAGCCTGCCAGGGCTTGACCACCACCAGCACCACAGCCGCGAACATGAACAGCACAGGCAGCTCGTTGAACCAGCGAAACCAGACATGGCTGCGCACATTGCGCCCCTGCTCGAACACCCGCAGCAGACGCGCGCACTGGTGGTGGTACGCCAGGGTCAACAGCACCACGGCGAGCTTGGCATGCATCCAGCCACTGCCCGCACCCCAGCCTATGCCGTAGCCCCACCACAGCCCCAGTCCGAGCACGAGGGCCGGCACCGCCAGGATGTGGGTAAAGCGCATCAGCTTGCGTGCCATGAGCAGCAAACGGTCACGCTCGGCATCGCTGCCGGCGGGCACCATGGCCAGGTTGACAAAAATGCGCGGCAGATAAAACAGACCGGCAAACCAACTGGCCACGAACACGATGTGCAAGGCTTTGACCCACAGCATGGCCCCAAGTGTAGTGCCCGCATCCGAGGCGGCCGTCAGCCCGACACCTGGCCGCTGGCGGCGCGGCGCCAGCGGTCTGAAAGCCGCATGCAGCGGGCAAAAGCGCCCGTCTGTTGTGCGCCGGCATGGCCTGCCGCTGCGCGTGCGATCAAGCCAAGTCCTTGTTTTATATAAACTTTTTACCAAACCCACGCGCTTGATGGCCGACCGGGAAAAGCCGGAATGGGCAACATCGCGATTTAGGCAGGTGATTTTGTCAACTTTATTTGGCACAATTTCCGCATGACTCCCTACGCCGCCTTTCCTGCGGGCCGCCCACGCCGGCTGCGCCGCGACAGCTTCACCCGCAATCTGGTGCGTGAACATGCCGTCTCAGTCCATGACCTGATCTACCCGGTCTTCGTCACCGACGGGGTCGGACAGCGCCAGGCGGTGGCCTCCATGCCCGGTGTCGAGCGCCTGTCGCTGGACCTGCTGCTGCCGGTGGCCGAGCAATGCCAGCATCTGGGCATCCCCGTCATGGCGCTGTTTCCGGTGATCGACGCCAGCCTGAAGACGCCCGATGGGCGCGAGGCGGCCAACCCGGGCGGTCTGGTGCCGCGGGTGGTGCGCGAGCTCAAAAGAAACTTCCCGGGGCTCGGCGTGATGACCGATGTCGCACTCGACCCCTACACCAGCCACGGCCAGGACGGGCTGCTCGACGAGACCGGCTACATCCTCAACGAAGAGACCGTGGCCATGCTGGTCCAGCAGGCGCTCAACCAGGCCGCCGCGGGGGTCGATATCGTGGCCCCCAGCGACATGATGGACGGGCGTATCGGCGCCATCCGCCAGGCGCTGGAGGCCCAGGGGCACATCCACACGCGCATCATGGCCTACAGCGCCAAGTACGCCAGTGCCTTCTATGGCCCCTTTCGCGACGCGGTCGGCTCGGCCGGCAACCTGGGCAAGGCCGACAAGAAGGTCTACCAGATGGACCCGGGCAACACCGACGAGGCGCTCAAGGAAGTGGCGATGGACATCGCCGAAGGCGCTGATATGGTGATGGTCAAGCCCGGCATGCCCTACCTGGACGTGGTGCGGCGCGTCAA
Organism: Comamonadaceae bacterium; assembly: GCA_947459405.1. Lineage (GTDB taxonomy): Bacteria > Pseudomonadota > Gammaproteobacteria > Burkholderiales > Burkholderiaceae_C > Polaromonas. The sequence goes on along the minus strand of CANHDQ010000087.1, from coordinate 5,412 downwards.
AGACGCCTTCAAAGTGCCCACTTTTGCCTACCAGGTCTCGGGCGAGTACGCGATGCTCAAGGCCGCGGCCCAAAACGGCTGGCTCGATCACGACGCCGTCATGATGGAAAGTCTGCTGGCCTTCAAGCGCGCCGGCGCCGACGGCATCCTGACCTATTTCGCGCTGGACGTGGCGCGCAAGCTGCGCGGCTGAGTCGGGCCGTTTACCGGCCCACATGGCACACTGGGCCGTGCCACGTCAGAGCACGCACGGCCCTAATACGCCATGAACTCGCCCGCCCTACCCCTGCGCATCTTTCACATCGCCGCACAGCAAGTCAGCGAGAGCCGGCACTGGCCTGAGCAGCTGCCCGAACAGGGCTTTATCTGGCTGGCCATCGGGCGCGCAGTGTTGCAGGAGCAACTCGATGAAGTGCAAACCACACTGCAGCACTTGTGCGGCCAGCAACTGGTCGATCTGCACGTCTCAGACCTGCTCAATCTGCAGCTGCCCTCGGGCTACGACTACACCGCCCAGTACGACCTGCTGGTGTTTCGGCGCCTGAGCAGTTGGCGCAGCACCGCCGGCCCCGAACCCGCTCTTGCGGCAAAGAACGGCAGACGCAAGGCCAGCGGCCCCGTCATCCTGCGCCGCATCGACACCAGCCCGGTGGGCATGGCCCTCTTCGATCGCGTCCTGCTGACGGTCCATCCCGACGACACGAGCGTGCGCGACAGCTATGCCGCACGCCTGCTTGAGGCCGGCTCGCAAGGCGGCCGCAGTGCCGGGGCGCAGCTGCCCACCAGCGCGGCCGATCTGATGCTGCGCCTGATCAACCAGATGGTGGACCAGTACCTGAACCTGCGCCGCGAGCTCAATCGGCAGCTCGACCACTGGCAGGCCGAACTGCTCGATCCGGCCACGCGCTTTGCCAACTGGAGCGCCGTGCTCGACGCGCGCATCACCTTGCACAAGCTCGACGAGATCTGCGAGGACCAGCGCAGCGCGGTGCAAGACTGGATCGATGCGCTCCAAGCCTGGCCAGACGACCCTTCTGCGGCAGTGCAACGCGAGCGCGATCTGCTCAAGGTGCGCTCACGTGACGTGCTCGAGCACATCGAACGGGTGGTGCGGCATGTCCAGCGGCTCGAACACAGCACCGAGGCTGCGGTGCAGATGCACTTTTCAGCGCAGAGCCATCGCGCCAATCAGATCATGCGCACACTGACCGCCCTGACGGCCGTGTTTCTGCCGCTGAACTTCATCACCGGTTTTTTCGGCATGAACTTCGAGTTCATGCCGGCCATCCACAACAGCGCCGGCCTGTGGTGGGCGATCGGGGGCATGGTCACGGCTGCACTGGCCGTGATCGGCGTTTTATGGCGCAAACGCTACCTGGCCAGCCGCTGAGACAGCCCTTGTGTGCACGGCGCCCGTGCGGACGCACCAGAAGCGCCGCCGTCTCAATGACCCAGAATCTTGGACAGAAAGTCCTGCGCGCGGTCGGTCTGGGGATGGTTGAAGAACTGATCGGGCGTGTTTTGCTCGACGATCTGCCCCTGGTCCATGAAGATGACGCGATCGGCCACCGCTTTGGCAAAACCCATCTCGTGCGTCACGCAGAGCATGGTGATGCCCTGATTGGCCAACTCGATCATGACGTCGAGCACCTCCTTGATCATCTCTGGGTCGAGCGCCGAGGTCGGCTCATCAAAGAGCATGATCTTGGGCGTCAGGCACAGGGCACGGGCGATCGCCACCCGCTGCTGCTGACCGCCTGAGAGCTGCAAGGGGTATTTGGCCGCCTGCTCGGCAATACGCACCCGCTCGAGCTGGGCCATGGCACGCTCCTCGGCCTCCTTCTTGGGCAGCTTGCCCACCCACATCGGCGAGAGCGTGAGGTTCTCGAGCACAGTCAGATGCGGAAACAAGTTGAACTGCTGAAACACCATGCCCACTTGCTTGCGCACGGTATCGATCGCCTTGACATCGTCGGACAGCTCAATGCCGTCGACCACCAGGCGCCCCTGCTGATGCTCTTCGAGCCGGTTGATGCAACGGATCAGGGTTGACTTGCCAGAACCAGAGGGGCCGCAGATGACGATGCGCTCGCCCTTGGCCACGCTCAGGTCAATGTCGCGCAACACGTGGAAATCGTTGCCGTACCACTTGTTGACTTTCTCAAAGCTGATGATGGGAGTGTTCATGAGAAAACCTGTTCAAAACAATCAGCGCTGCCGACCTTTGTTGACCTCGCGCTCGACCCAAAGGCTGTAGCGCGACATGGCAAAGCAGAACGCAAAATAAATCAGCGCAATAAAGACATAGCCCTCGATCTTGTAGGGCCGCCAATCGGCGTCGGAATTGAGCGCCAGGCCGAGCGCGCCGGTAAGCTCGTAGAGGCTGACGATGGTCACCAGCGAGGTGTCCTTGAAGATGGCAATGAAGTTGTTCATGATGCCCGGCACCACCATGGCCAGCGCCTGCGGCAGCACGATCTTGCGCTGCGTCTGCCAGTACGACAGGCCCAGCGAAGCGGCCGCTTCCACTTGCCCCTTGGGGATGGCCTGCAAGCCGCCCCGGATCACCTCGGCCATATAGGCCGCAGCAAACAAGGTGATGCCCGCCAGCACCCGGATCAGCACGTCGATCTTGGTGCCCTGCGGCATGAACAGCGGGAACATGAAGGAGGCCATGAACAGCACCGAGATCAGCGGCACACCCCGGATGAGTTCCACATACAGGGTGCACAAGGTGCGAATGGCCGGCAGCTCCGAGCGGCGGCCCAAAGCAACGAGCAAGGCCAGCGGGAAAGCCATCGCGATCGACAGCGTGGCCAGCAGCAGCGTCAGCGGCAGGCCGCCCCAGCGATCGGTCTCGACCCGGCTCAGGCCCATGCCACCGAGCATGAGCCAGAAGAACAGGCCCAGCCCCAGCACCCAAAGGCCTGCCAGCCAGGGCTTCCAGAACAGGCGCACACAGCTGACCACCAGCAGCGTCATCATCAGCACCGTGGCCACCAGCGGCCGCCACTGCTCCTCAAACGGGTAGCGCCCGAAAATGATGAGCCGATATTTCTCGGCCACCACGCCCCAGCAAGCGCCCACCTCAACCGGGTGGCAGGCCTGTGCATCGGGCAGCCAGTAGGCGGTCCAAACGGCCCAGTTAAAGAGCTGCGGCAAATACCACAGCAACAAGCCGCCGATGATCAGCGTGCTCACGGTGGTGCGCACATCGGCAAACAAGTTGCCACGCAACCAGCCCATCAGACCACCGGTGCGAACCGGCGCGGGGCGGGCGGCGATCGATTGGAAAACTCGGGCCGCCATGCTCAACGCTCCTTGATCGCCGCACGGGCGTTGTACCAGTTCATCAAGGCCGAAGTGGCCAGCGAGGTGGTCAGGTAGACCAACATGACGATCGCAATGCACTCGACCGCCCGGCCCGTCTGATTAAGGGCCGTGTTGGCAATCGAGACCACGTCCGGATAGCCGATGGCCACAGCCAACGAGGAGTTCTTGGTCAGGTTCAGAAACTGGTTGGTCATGGGCGGAATGATCACCCGCAGCGCCTGGGGCAGCATCACCAAACGCATTTCTTGACCGCGCGAAAGACCCAGGGCGGCCGCAGCCTCGCTTTGGCCACGCGCCACAGAGCCGATGCCCGCGCGCACCACCTCGGCCACGAAGGCGGCGGTGTAGACCACCAGGCCCAGCAGCACCGCCATGAACTCGGGCGTGAGCGCGCCGCCGTTTTCAATCGCAAATTCGCCCTTGCTCGGATAGTTGGCCTCGGTCGGCGCGCCGCCGAGCAACCAGCCCAGCACCGTCATGCCCAGCACGATGAGCAGCGGCACCCAGAACACGCTGCGCGGCTGGCCCGTGGCCTCGAACTGCGCGCGCGCCCAACGGCTGCGCAGCCAGGCCAACACCAAGCCGGCAAGCAAACCGATGCCCGCCCAGGCATGGCCGTCAGCCCAAATCGGCACCGGGAAGTTCAAGCCCCCCTTGCTCAAAAAGACGCTGCCGACCTGCCAGGCCTCGCTCGCATCGGGCAGCAACTCAGTAAAAAGCAGGTACCACATGAGCAGCTGCAGCAAGATCGGCACATTGCGGAAAAACTCGACATAGGCTTGGCACAAGCCCCTGACCAGCGCGTTGCGCGAAAACCGTCCGATACCCAGCAAGGTGCCCAGCACCGTGGTCAAAATGATGCCCAGCACCGCCACCCGCAGCGTGTTCACCAGCCCGACGACAAACGCCATCAGGTAGCTCTGGGTCGATTCGAAGGCAAAAAGGCTCTCGCCGATGTCAAAGCCGGCGGTCTGGGTCAAAAACCCAAAACCGCTCTGGATCCCACGCTCGCGCATGTTCACCAAGGTGTTATGGCCCAAGTACCAAAGCCCCAGCGCAATCACGGCAAGGGCCAGCAGCTGGTAGACCAGGCCACGAAAAGCCTGGCTGCGCCAGGACCAGTTCTTTTTCTTCGGTGGAGGGGCAGGAGGACGGTTCATGCGCTCAATCCTTGCAAACCTTGGGCCAGCGGCATTCGTTGACAAACCCGCGGTCCATTTGAGAAAAACCGCCTGCCAGGCCGAGCCCAACAGGCGGTTTTTACAGAAGCAGATGCGATCAGCGGATCGGGTAGGCGTACATCAGGCCGCCTTTGTTCCACAGGCTGTTGACGCCACGCGGCAGGCCGAGGGCCGATTTCGGACCGACGTTGCGCTCAAAGATCTCGCCATAGTTGCCCGTGGCCTTGATCGCGCGCACCATCCACTCCTTGTCCAGGCCGAGCAGCTTGCCCGTGTCCTCGGTGGTGCCCAGCAGACGCTGGACCACCGGATCGGTGGCGCCGGTCTTGAGCTGGTCCACATTGGCCTGGGTCACGCCGTACTCTTCAGCCTCAAGCAGGCCGTAGATGACCCACTTGACGATGGCAAACCACTCGTCGTCACCACGGCGCACCATGGGGCCCAGGGGCTCCTTGGAGATCAGCTCGGGCAAGATGATGTGATCGGCCGGGTTCTTGGCTTCCTTGTTACGCACCGAAGCCAGACCCGAGGCGTCGGTGGTGTAGGCCACGCAGCGGCCGGAGAAGTAGGCACCGGTGGCGGCCTCGACCTTCTCGAACACCACGGGCTTGATGCCCAGGTTGTTGGCGCGCGAGAAGTCGGTCAGGTTTTTCTCGGTGGTGGTGCCGGACTGCACGCACACCGTTTGGCCCTTGAGCTGCTTGGCGCTCTTGATCTTGCTCTTGACCGGCACCATAAAGCCCTGGCCGTCATAGTAGGTCACCACCGTCTGGTGCAGACCCAGCGAGCCGTCACGGGTGAGCGTGAAGGTGGTGTTGCGCGAGAGCATGTCGATCTCGCCGGACTGCAGGGCGGTAAAGCGCTGCTGGGCGTTGAGCGGCACGTACTTGACCTTGGT
>CANHDQ010000086.1 GCA_947459405.1 Comamonadaceae bacterium | reverse complement strand
GATCGGCCGACGCCGGTGCGGGTGCCTCCTTTAGGCTGGGTTCGTCCGCGGAGCGGCCGGCCCCGCCGGTGGACACAGGAGGCACGCTGGAAGGTTCGTGGGACTGCATGGGGTCTTTCAGGGCTGGGCCTCAGGATCGGTCGCTGGCGGTGGCCCGTAATCCGGCTGCTGCGCTGCGGCGGGCTCTTGCGGCTGGGCGTCGGCGAGGTCGGCGCCCTCGTCTGGCGCGGTCTGCGGCGCATCGACGGGCAAGGCCTCGTCCAGAGCGAGCGCCTGCGGATCCGGCGCCGACAGGGCGAACTCGATCTGATCGAGGGCACTGCCGGCGATGTCACCGGCTTCGAGTGTCGGCAGTTGATCGAGCGAGGCCAGCCCCAGGTCATCGAGGAACTGCCGGGTGGTGGCGTACAAGGCCGGCCGACCAACCGTTTCGCGGTGGCCGATGACTTCGATCCAGCCACGGTCCTCGAGTTGCTTGAGCAGCAGCGAATTGATCGTCACGCCACGGATATCTTCCATGTCGCCACGCGTGACCGGCTGGCGATAGGCGATGATGGCCAGCGTCTCCAGAGTTGCGCGGCTGTACTTGGGTGGCTTTTCGGGGTGCAGGCGGTCCAGGTAGGGGCGCATCTCGGGACGGCTCTGAAAGCGCCAGCCCGAGGCGACCTGGACCAGCTCGACGCCGCGGCCGGCCCATTCATCTTGCAGCTCGCCCAGCAAGCGCTTGAGGGTGTCGGCACCCACGGCGGCGTCGAAAAGCAATTCCATGTCCCGCAAGGGCATGGCCTGGGCGGAGCAAATGAGAGCTGTCTCGAGGACGCGCTTGGCATCCGTCGTGTTCATGTGATCAATATCCGAAAGCGGAAGGCCCCGAGACCCTGTACCTGGCCAAATCCTGGGCAGCGCGCCAAAAGGGGAGGCGAAATCAGTTGCAAGACAAGGGGCGCTGCATTCGGCCGAGAAGACGTCGGGCGTGGCAACTGAAGGCCCTCATTGTAGCGCAGCCTCACCCGGGGGCTGGGGGCCCAGCTGCAGTGTGTTCATCGCCTGGGCCATGTCGGCTGGCAGCGGCGACTGCCAACTCATCGAGTGCCCTCCAACCGGATGGTCGAGAGACAGCCGCCAGGCGTGCAGGGCCTGGCGTTGCAGGCCCGCCAGCGTCTGCCCACCATAGAGTTCGTCGGCCAGGATCGGATGGCCCACATGCATCAAGTGCACCCGGATCTGGTGCGTGCGGCCGGTGTGGAGTTGGCAATGCAAAAAACTGGCCTGCGGCGTGCTGGCCAGGCAGCGCACATCGGTGCTGGCGCTCTTGCCGCTTTGGTGCTGCAGGTCGACCACCGCCATGCGCGTGCGCTGGCGTGGATCGCGACCTATGGGCGCGTCGATGCGCAGCGAGTCTGCACCCTGCCAGGGCCGGTGTGCAAGGGCCAGGTACTGCCGACGCACCCGGCGCTCGGCAATGGCCCGGACCAAAGCGTCCATGGCAGCGCGGGTCTTGGCCACCACCATCAGGCCGCTGGTGTCCTTGTCGAGTCGATGAACGATGCCGGCACGCGGCAATGCGCGAGCCAACCCATGGTGGGCCAGCAGGCCGTTGAGCAAAGTGCCCGACCAGTGCCCGGGTGCGGGATGAACCACCAGACCGGCCGGCTTGTTGATCACCAGCAGGTGCTCGTCCTCGTGCACCACCTGCAGATCCATGGGCTCGGCATGAAATGCCAGGCTCTGCGGCGTCGGTCGCAGCTCAACGCCCAGCAGGTCGTCAACGCGGACCTTGCTGGCGCTGCGTGTCTGCACCCGGCCATTGCATTGCACCGCGCCAGCCTCGATCAGCTGCTGCAGGTAGTTGCGGGAGAATTCAGGCACAAGCACAGTCAGAGCCCGATCCAAGCGCTGACCGTGCTCGCCCGCACCCACCGGCGCCTGCCGCCACTCCACGGCCCCTTCAAGAGCCGCATCGTCTTCGGCCCAGGGCAATTCCGGCGCAAGGCTCGATCCTATAATTTGCTCGCTCTTACCGCTGGCGCTCATCGCAAAGTCAACCGAAAGGTCATCCGCATGGTGTTTGAAAGATTATCGACGGCGCGTCTGAGCCGCCAGGGCATGGCCGCTTTGGGGCTGGCGCTGGCATGGGCACTGGCCGGCTGCGCCGGCGCCCCCAAGGATCCCACGGCAGGCTGGAGTGTCAACAAAATCTACAGCGAGGCGCGAGACGAGGCAGCCAGCGGCGCCTACGACAAGGCCGTAGGCCTGTTCGAGAAACTCGAAGGCCGCGCTGCCGGCACGCCGCTGGCCCAGCAAGCCCAGCTTGAAAAGGCCCATGCGCAGTACCGCGCCGGCGAGTCGGTGCAGGCGGTGGCCACGCTCGATCGCTTCATACGCCTGCATCCGGCCAGTCCCGCGCTCGACTACGCGCTCTACCTCAAGGGTCTGGCCAACTTCAATGACAACCTCGGCCTGCTTGGACGCCTTGCCCGCAAAGACCTGTCGGAAAGCGACCAAAAGGCGGCCAAGGAATCGTTCGAAACCTTCAAAGAACTGGCCTCGCGCTTTCCTGAATCGAAGTACGCGCCCGACGCGCGCGCACGCATGGGCTATATCGTCAATTCGCTGGCCCAGTCTGAGGTCAACGTGGCACGCTACTACTTCTCGCGCGGCGCCCATGTGGCCGCCATCAATCGGGCGCAGACGGCCATCAACGAGTTTCGCGACGTGCCGGCGCTCGAAGAGGCGATGTTCATCCTCTACCGCTCCTACGATGCGCTGGGCATGAAGGATCTGCGCGATGACACCTTGCGCGTGCTGCGCCGCTCTTATCCACAAAGCGCCTATCTGGGACAAGGCGGGGCCGTCAGCCAGAAGAAGCCGTGGTGGCAGCTCTGGTGAGCCCTTCGAGCCATTGCTCAAACTGCTCATGGCTTTGCAGCCTTTGCATTGGAGGCAGGGCCTGCAGCAGACGCCTGCCGTAGCCCTTGTCGAGCAAGCGCGTGTCGCACACCACCAGGGCGCCGCGATCGCTTTCACGCCGGATCAATCGGCCCGCACCCTGCTTGAGTGAAACCGCCGCCTCGGGCAAAAAGTACTGCGTGAAGGCACTTGCGCCCCGAGCCTCGATTTGACGCGCCCGGGCCTGCGTCAAGGGGTCGCCTGGCGAGGGAAAAGGCAACTTGTCGATGACCACCAGCTGCAGCGCATCGCCGGCCACATCAATGCCTTCCCAGAACGAGGCCGAGGCCACCAGCACACAGCCCCGTCCGCGATCGCCCAGCCGAAAGCGCTCCATCAGTTCACGCTTGGTGCCCTGACCTTGAGCCAGGACGTCCAGATCGGCCTCGGGCCCGAGGCTGTCCTGCAGCAACTGCGCAATGCGTCGCAGCGCCTTGAGGGACGTGGTGAGCACCAAGGTGCGCCCACCGAGCTTGAGGGCCCACTGCGCCACCCGTGCCGCCACCTCGTCGGTGTGCCGAGGATCGGCAGGCTCGGGCAAATCCGAAGGAACATACAGCGCTGCTTGTCGGGCGTAGTCAAAGGGGCTGCCAATGCGCAACACCCGGGCCTGCTGCAAGCCGCAGGGCTCGGTAAACCACGACAGCTGCTCATCATCGCCCAAAGTGGCCGAGGTGAAGACCCAGCTTCGCCCCTGCTGGCCCAGAAGACGGGTGCCCACTTCCTGGGCGATGTCCAGCGGCGACTCAACCAGTCTGGCCTGCTGCCCCACTTCCACCCAGCGCACCCGCTCGGGCTCGCCCTGACCTGCGAAATGGGTCAGTTGCGTGCCATACAGCAGCGCCCGCTCGCGCAGTCGCACGAAATCGGGTGCAAGCTCGCTGACCGTATCGAGCTGCTCGGCTGCAGCCTGACAAGCCCGCTGCAGATCGGCCAAAGCGGCAGCCCACTGCTGCTCGTCCAGACCTTGAGGAGCACCGCTTTGCCAGACCAATCGCCCGCTGGGCGCCTTGCCAATGAGCAGCCTGAGCTCGCGCGCGGCATGCTCAAGGCCACTGGCAAGCCCATGCCAGTCGACCAGCCCTCGGGCCAATTGCAACCCAGCAGCCAGCAGATCGCGCACCAGATCGAGCACTTGCGCCGTCCCCAGGCTCTTGCCCAGGAACTGCACGCCGGTCTCATTGAGCTGGTGGGCCTCATCGAAAATCACCACTCGCACCGTTGGCAGCAGCTCGGCTATGCCAGACTCGCGCACCGCCATATCGGCAAAAAACAGGTGGTGATTGACCACCACCACGTCCGCGGCCATGGCCTGCTTGCGGGCGTGGACCACATGACAGGCCTTAAAGCTCGGACAGGCCGAGCCCAGGCAATTTTCACGCGTCGAGGTCACCAGCGGCAGCACAGCCGATCGCTCGTCGAGGCCGGGCAGTTCGGCCAGATCGCCGGTCTGTGTGGCCTGCGCCCAGGTTTCGATGCGAGTGATCAGCTTGAGCGCGGCGCGGTCGCGGCCGCTGTCCAAAAAGCGGGCCTGTTGCAAGCGATGCAGGCACAAATAGCTGGCCCGCCCCTTGAGCAAGGCGCTGCTGGCTGGCAGGCCCAGCGCATCGATAAGCAACGGCAGGTCACGGCCGTAAAGCTGGTCCTGCAAGGTCTTGGTGGCGGTCGACAGCAGCACGCGCTCGCCGCTGAGCAAGGCCGGCACCAGATAGGAAAAAGTCTTTCCCACCCCGGTGCTGGCCTCGACCACCAGGGCACCGCCCTCCTCAATGACACCGGCCACCGCCAACGCCATGTCGAGCTGACCCTGGCGCGGCCGGAAATGCTGTGCAGCGCGCGCCAGCGCGGACGCCGGATCGAAGGCCGCCCGCACCTGCTGCTGCAAATTCAGGGTCAAGGCGGCGCCTCGTCGCTGGCAGCCGTGCGCCGCGCGTTGCGCTCCAGGCGAGCGGCCTGGGCTGCTTGCGCAGCCTGCGCCGCCTGCTCGCGACGCTGGGCCCGTTCGCCGGCCTGCTCCTGGCGCTGCTCCTGCTTGAGCAGGCGCTGCTCGGCCTGTCTCTGGCGCTGCTCCTGCCGCTGAACTTGTTGCTGCAGCTGTTGCTGAGCTTGTTGCTGATCCTGCTGCGACTGCACGGCCTCGGGCCGGGTCTGCCCGCCCGCATTGCTCTGCTCGTCCGCGCTGACCTGGCGCGGCTCGCGCTGTGGTGGGGGATCAACGCGCTCCTGCGTGCGCTCCTGCATGCGCTCCTGTGCCCGGCTCTGTATCCGCTCGGCGACCTCGGTGGCTCGCCGCTGACGGATATCGCCCTCGAAAAGGGCCTGCTGCCGGTCGATCTCGCCCATCGCTCGCCGATGTTCGAGCCTGGCCTGCCGCATGCAATCATTGACCCAAAACCTGCGGCCGCAGTCCTGTTCACGCTCGGCCAATAACGCCTGCTGCGCTGCGCGCGCTTGCACCATACGCTCGCGCTCGCTGCGCTGCTGCTCGGCGGTCAAGGCTGAAGGGGCAGGGGCAGCAGCAGCCGGCCCATCTTGAGGTGCTTGAGCGGCCTGAGGTGTGGGCTGCCCCCAGGCCAGGCCCGACAACAGGAGCAAAAAGAGCGCGCGCAATCCGTGCTTCATGTCAGGCCCGTATCGACCATTCGGCGCTCGAGTGCCATGAACTGCGCCGACTGCATTTCGTGCAACCGCGACGCGGTGCGCGGAAACTCGTGAGCCAGAGGCCCTTCGGTGTAGAGATCTTGGGGCTCGGTGGCCGCAGACATGATGAGTTTCACCCGGCGATCGTAGAGCACATCAACCAGCCAGGTAAAGCGCCGCGCCTCGGAGGCCATACGAGGCGGCATATGCGGGACATTGGACAGCAGCACGGTGTGGAACTGGTTGGCAATTTCCAGGTAGTCGTTGTGCGAACGCGGCCCGCCGCAAAGCTGGCGAAAATCAAACCAGACCACGCCACCGGCGCGTCGCAGCGCCTGAATTTGGCGAGCCTCGATCACCAGCGTCGGCTCTTGGTCTTGCACCTCGGCCAGCTGGTCGAAGGCCTGCGCCATGGCGGCATCGGCCGGTGGCCCCAGCGGGCAATGGTAAAGCTTGAGCTGCTCGAGCGTACGGTGACGGTAATCCACACCGTTGTCGACGTTGACCACCTCCAGCCGCGCTTTGAGCATCTCGATGGCCGGCAAAATCCGTTCACGGTGCAGGCCGCCCGGGTACAGGCCATCGGGCTCAAAATTGGAGGTGGTCACGAAGCCCACGCCGTTGTCAAACAGAGCGGCCAGCAAGCGATGCAAAATCATCGCATCGGTGATGTCGGCCACATGAAACTCATCGAAGCAGATGAGCTTGTAGCGCTGGGCCATCCGTTTACCCAGTTCATCGAGGGGATTGACGGTGCCCTGCAGCTCGCGCAGCTCGCGGTGCACCTCGCGCATGAACTCGTGAAAATGCAGCCGCGTCTTGCGCCGAATCGGAACCACCTGATAGAAGCAGTCCATGAGGAAGCTCTTGCCACGACCGACCCCACCGTACAGGTAGACGCCCAAGGGAATGGGCGGGTGGCTGATCAGCTTCTTGAAGGCGTTGGAACGTCTGGCCTTGTAGTCCGCCCACTCGGTGGCGCAGCGCTCGAGCGCTGCAACCGCACGCAACTGCGCCGGGTCGCTTTGGTAACCCCGGGTGCGCAGCTCGGCTTCGTAGGCGGTACGGACAGACATCGTGCAGATCGGTCAAATAGAAAAACCGGGGCGCAGCCCAGCGCTGCGCACTTTACCCCTAAACCCCAGTCTGTCGCTGCGGGCAGGCTCAGAAGTTGAGCGTGCGCTTGTCCACCGCCAGGGCCGCCTCTTTGGTCGCCTCGGACAGGGACGGGTGGGCATGGCAGATGCGCGCAATATCCTCGCTGGAGGCGCGAAACTCCATCGCCACCACCGCCTCGGCAATCAACTCGCTGGCCTGCGGCCCGACGATGTGCACGCCAAGAATCTCGTCGGTGCTCGCATCGGCCAGGAACTTGACCATGCCGGTAGTGTCCCCAAGCGCGCGAGCACGGCCATTGGCCAAAAACGGGAAGGTGCCCGCTTTGTAGGCCACACCATCGGCTTTGAGCTGCTGCTCGGTGCGGCCGACCCAGGCAATTTCGGGGCTGGTGTAGATCACCCAGGGGATGGTGTTGAAGTTCACATGCCCGTGCTGGCCGGCGATGCGCTCGGCCACCGCCACGCCCTCTTCTTCTGCCTTGTGCGCGAGCATGGGGCCACGCACCACATCGCCCACGGCCCACACGCCGGGCAGGCTGGCCCTGCAGTCGGCGTCTACCACGATGGCGCCACGCTCATCGAGCTGCAGGCCCACGGCCTGAGCGTTCAGGCCGTTGGTGTTGGGCACACGGCCGATCGAGACGATCAGCTTGTCGGCCTCCAGCGTCACCGCTTCCCCCTTGGCATTGGTGTAAGCCACCGACACGCCCTTTTTGGAGGTCTTGACCTCACCGACCTTGACCCCGAGCTCGATCTTCAGGCCCTGCTTGTCAAAAGCCTTCTTGGCTTCCTTGGCGATCTGCTCATCAACGGCGCCCAGGAAAGTTGGCAAGCCCTCAAGGATGGTGACCTCAGAGCCCAACCGGCGCCAAACCGAGCCCATCTCCAGACCGATCACGCCCGAACCGATCAGGACCAGCTTCTTGGGCGTGCTGCCAATGCGCAGGGCGCCGTCGTTGGACAGCACCGTCTGCTCATCGAAGGGCACACCCGGCAGCGCTCTGGCGTTGGAGCCCGTGGCCACAATGACCTGCCGCGCCAACAAGACCTCCTCGGTCTTGCCGGCGACTTGGATCTCGTAGCCTGCGTCGACGGCCTTGAGGAAGGAGCCGCGGCCATGAAAGAAGCTGACCTTGTTCTTCTTGAACAAGTACAAGATGCCGTCGTTGTTCTGCTTGACCACCGTGTCCTTGCGACCGAGCATCTTGGCCACATCGATCTGCACGTCCTTGGCGGTGATGCCATGGTCGGCGAAGTGGTGCTTGGCATGCTCGAAATGCTCGGACGACTGCAGCAACGCCTTGGAGGGGATGCAGCCCACGTTGGTGCAGGTGCCGCCCGGCGCAGGGCCGCCCGCCGCGTTTTTCCACTCGTCGATGCAAGCCACGTTCAGGCCCAACTGGGCCGCACGAATGGCGGCGATGTAGCCGCCGGGGCCTGCGCCAATGACGACAACGTCGAATTGTTTGCTCATGATGTTTCCAGTTGTTCTTGGAGCCCTCCCCCTTTTGGGCAGGGTTGGGTGGAGCACGGCGCAAGGCCGCTTGCCCCTCCCAGCCCTCCCCGTCGGAGAGGGGAAGATGGGCGATCAGATGTCGAACAGCAGTCGGGCCGGGTCTTCCAGCGCTTCTTTCATCGCCACCAGCCCGAGCACCGCTTCGCGTCCGTCGATGATGCGGTGGTCATAGCTCATGGCCAGGTAGTTCATCGGGCGGATCACGATCTGCCCGTTTTCCACCACCGCGCGGTCCTTGGTGGCGTGCACCCCCAAGATGGCCGATTGCGGCGGGTTGATGATGGGCGTAGACAGCATGGAGCCGAAGGTGCCGCCGTTGGAGATCGAGAAGGTTCCACCCGTCATCTCCTCAATGCCGAGCTTGCCGTCACGGGCCTTGGCGCCGTACTCGGCGATCTTCTTTTCGATCTCGGCAAAGCTCATCTGATCGGCATTGCGCAAGATGGGCACGACCAGGCCGCGCGGCGATCCGACCGCAATGCCGATGTCGAAGTAGCCGTGGTAGACGATGTCGTTGCCGTCGACCGACGCGTTCAGAACGGGGTACTTCTTGAGCGCGTGCACCGCAGCCTTGACGAAAAAGCTCATGAAGCCGATCTTGACGCCATGCTCCTTCTCGAATTTCTCCTGGAAACGCTTGCGCATCTCCATCACTGGCGCCATATTGACCTCGTTGAAGGTCGTCAGGATCGCGTTGGTGGCCTGCGACTGCAGCAGCCGCTCGGCGATGCGGGCACGCAGGCGCGTCATCGGCACGCGCTGCTCGGGGCGCTGACCCAGGTCGACGCTCGGGCCGGACACCTGCGGCAAGGCCGTGGTCGGCGCGCCCGTGGGGATCGGCGAGGCCACCGGTGCGGCCGAGCGAACCGCCACCGCAGCGAGCACATCGCCCTTGGTGATGCGGCCGTCGCGGCCCGTGCCGGCCACCGATCCGGCAGACATTTGGTTGTCGGCCATCAGCTTGGCTGCCGCAGGCATGGCCACGCCGGCCATGGCGTTCGATGCAGCGGCAGCCGCTGGGGTGGCCGGTGCGGCTGCCGGTGCCGCGGCTGGAGCTGCAGCGGGCGCAGCGGCGCCCGCAACGGCTGCGGTGTCGATGCGGGCGATCAGCTGCTGCGCCACCACCGTGCCGCCGTCGCCCACCAGCAACTCGACCAGCACCCCTGCGGCTGGCGCAGGCACTTCCATCACCACCTTGTCGGTTTCGATGTCGATCAGGATCTCGTCGGCGGCCACGGCCTGCCCGGCCTTCTTTTTCCATTGCAGCAGCGTGGCCTCGGCCACGGATTCAGACAGCTGCGGAACTTTTACTTCTACGATTGCCATGAATAAATCTCGTCGGTTGTTGAACGCGGTTTGTTGGAAGGTCCTGGGGCGTCACTTGGACAGCACGAAGCCCTTGAGCTTGCCAAAGGCAGCCTCGATCAGCGCCTTTTGTTGATCCTGGTGCAGGTGCGAATAGCCCACCGCCGGCGAGGCCGAGGCCGCACGCCCGGCATAGCCCAGGCGCTGGCCCTCGCTCATGTTTTCATGCAGGTTGTGCTGGATGAAGAACCAAGCGCCCTGGTTTTGAGGCTCGTCCTGACACCAAACGATGTCGGTGGCATTGGGATATTTCTTGAGCTCGGCGCCAAAAGCCTTGTGGGGGAAGGGATAGAGCTGCTCGATGCGCACGATGGCCACATCGTCGGCGCCCTTGTCCTCACGCTTTTTGATCAAGTCAAAGTAGACCTTGCCCGAGCAGACGATCACGCGTTTGACCTTCTCGGCCTTGATCTCACGGGTCTCGCCAATGACGGTCTGGAAACCGCCTTTGGTGAACTCGGAGATCGGGCTGGTGGCGTCCTTGTTGCGCAACAGCGATTTGGGCGTGAAGATCACCAAGGGCTTGCGCAGGTTGCGCACCATCTGACGACGCAGCACATGGAAGATCTGGCTGGCCGTCGTCGGCTGCACGATCTGCATGTTGGTGTCGGCTGCCAGCTGCATGAAGCGCTCGACGCGGGCTGAGCTGTGCTCCGGGCCCTGCCCCTCGTAGCCGTGCGGCAGCATCAGGGTGATGCCGTTGACACGGCCCCACTTGACCTCGCCAGAGGCGATGAACTGGTCGATCACCACCTGGGCACCGTTGGCAAAATCGCCGAACTGCGCCTCCCAAATCACCAGGGTGTTGGGATCGTTGGAGGCATAGCCGTACTCGTAGGCCAGCACCGCCTCCTCCGACAAGATGGAATCGATGACCACAAAAGGCGCCTGGTTCTCGGCCACGTTTTGCAGCGGCACGTAGGTGCCGGTGTCCCATTTCTCGCGGTTCTGGTCGTGAATGACCGCATGCCGGTGGGTGAAGGTGCCCCGGCCGCTGTCTTCGCCGGACAGGCGCACTGGGTAGCCGCTGGCCACCAGCGATGCAAAGGCCATGTGCTCGCCCATGCCCCAGTCCACGTTGATCTCGCCGCGCCCCATGGCCGCGCGGTCGTCGTACACCTTCTTGACCAGCTGGTGCGGGGCCACGCTGGTCGGAATCGTGGTGATCTTTTCAGCCAGGCGCTTCCACTCGGCCATCGGAATCGCGGTGT
>CANHDQ010000085.1 GCA_947459405.1 Comamonadaceae bacterium | reverse complement strand
TTCAGTGGCGCTACTCATGGCAAACCCTTATCGTCAAAAAATCGAACCGCGGAGCATAAACGGTAGCATCAACAATGCCAAACAAAATAATTGGGGTCAGAGTCGAATTAATCGAAGGATCCGGCCAGGCGCAATAAATCGGGGACAGATTAAATTATGCGCAGAGACCAGGCCCAGATGAGGCCGGCCGATCTCAGGCTTGAGGCCGTTTTCCAGGCGGTCTGCCCGCCTTGGCTGGCAGAACCCGGCGCTGCGTGCTGCCCTCGAGCTTGGCGATGAAATCGGCTGGGCCCAAAGCCCAGCCGGTCAGCACCGACCGAGTCAGTTCGGACCGACGCTGGTCGGGCACGCCGGCCGCGACCAGTTCAGCGTAGGCCGCCTCCCGAGCAAACGGGGTGTTGCCCAAGCTCCAAAACAGTGCGTGAGGGGTCACCAATTTGTCGCGACTGAGCCCAATCAGGTGCCGATGGCTCGACCATGGATGGTGAGCAGGATCGGAGACCATGCCAGCGCGCACCGGGTTGAGGTCAATGTAGGCCATACAGCTGAGCAGATATTGCTCGCTGTCGATCAGGCTGCTGCGGTAGCGCCCCTCCCACAAGGTGCCGGTACGGCCATGGCGCGTATTGAAATACCTCACATATGCACGCCCTAACGCCTGCATCATCTGCGGCAGACCCTGTGAGTCGTCGGGCGTCAGCAACAGATGAAAGTGGTTGTCCATCAGGACGTAGGCATGCACCGCAACCTTCGAGCTCTGCGAATACTCATGCAATAAAGATAGCAAGCGCTCACGATCTTTGTCATCCCTGAAAATCGGCTGCTTGTCGTTACCCCGCTGGATCACATGATGGGGATAGTGGGCAACGGTCAAACGCGCTCGTCGTGCCATGGTCATCGTTGGCCGCCAGGCGGCAGTGGTCTATAAAGATGCTCCCCAAGAAAAATTGGGGTCTCAAGAAAAATTGGGGTCTGACCCCAATTATGCCGATTATGCGGAGAAATTGGGGTCTGCCCCAATTACTGCAATTAACTGAGCCAGCCGAACTCACGACCCCATTTAAATAGGGTTCAGGGAAGATCCCGACAGGCGTGGCCATCCAATTAAGCACAATCTGGCCTGTTTAACACTTTGGAGTAACCATGCGATTTCGTCTTTCTGCTCTCTTTGCTTTGACACTGGGCATGGCCTCGGGTTGGGTGCAGGCGCAAGCACCGGCTGCTGCGGCCTACCCGACCAAGCCGATCAAGGCCATCGTGCCGTTTGCACCGGGCAGCGCTACCGATCAGATCGGGCGGGCGTTTGCGCAAAAAATGTCCGAAAACCTGGGTCAGACCATCGTGGTGGAGAACCGGGCGGGCGCGAGCGGGATGCTTGGCGCCGATGCGGTGGCCAAGTCGGCGCCGGATGGCTACACCATCTTGGTGGGCACCAACAGCACCAATGCAGCGCTCAAGAGCCTGATGAAGAAGTTGCCCTACGACCAGGACACCGCCTTCGCACCGATCGCCTTTTTGGGCTCGGTTCCGCTGATCGTCGCCGTCAACAACGATGTGCCGGCCAAGAACCTGCGCGACCTCGTGGCGCTGGCCAAGTCCAAACCCGGGCAGGTCACCTTCGCGCATGCGAGCGCCTCGCAGCGTGTTTCGAGCGAAATGCTCGGCAGCATGGCCGGGATTCAGATGACCCATGTGCCCTATAAGGCGGGGCCGGCGGCCATGACCGACCTGATCGGCGGACAGGTCAATATGTTCACCGCCGATTTCGCGGTCATGCTGCCGCAGGTCAAGGCGGGCAAGGTGCGCGGCCTGGCCGTTACCTCGATGCAGCGGGCCAAGGCCATACCGGAGTTGCCCACCGTCAATGAGGCCCTGGGCCTGAAAGACTACGAATTGATCGCCTACTTCGCCCTGTTCGCACCAGCCGGAACGCCGCCAGAGGTCATCAACCGCCTCAACCGAGCCGCCAATGCGGCGGCGGCCGACAAGGATTTGCTCGAGCGTTTTGCTGCCCTGGGCTTCGAGACGTCACCCGGTACGCCCCAGGCCATGGCCGAGCGCACCAAGGTCGAGACAGCCAAGTGGGCCAAGGCGATCCGCGAAGCGAGAATCGAGGCGGAATGATCGTTTCGGCTCCATCGAGCCGACACCCAATGACGAAAGGGGCGCCACCGGCGCCCTTTTTCGTGGATGCGGTCAAGAATCAACTTGCCTGAGGCACCCGGTCATCGGCCAGGGCCGTGCGCCAGGTGGCGTGACGTCACCCAGGCCAGCACGGCCCCTAGGGCGCACAAGCTGCCCGTCACCCCATGCGTCCACTGCCAGCCGCCCGACTGCACGGCCACCCAAGCGACCAGCGGCGGGCCAAAAAACTGGCCCATGGCCGACCACTGCTGCACCCAGCCCACGCTGGTGGCGATCTGTTGCTGGCTGGGGGCCAAGCGCACGGCCAGAGAAAACAAGGTGGCCGGGACCAGTCCCCCCACACTTGAAAACAGCAGCACCCCCGCGTATCTCAACCAGGGCCAGCCCTCGGTCGCGCTCGAAAAAGCGATGGCACTGCCCAGGGCCATGGCGGCGTAGCCCGACCACAAAAGCCAATGCGCGCCGCAGCCGGCGTGGACCAGCCGCCCGGACGCCACATTGCCCAAGATGTTGGCGGCCGCCGCAACGGCCGTCAGCACACCCAGCAAGGCGCCCGATATCCCGGCCTCGGCATAAATCGAAGGCAGGAATCCCATCATCGCCAGCCACTGGGCCGAATACACGCAAAACATGGAGGCCACCAGCCAGGGGCCCGGTCGGCTCAGCGTGGCCGCCAGTCCCAGCCCCACCACGGAACTGCCAGATGGCGAATCGGGTGGCAATGCGCGGTAAAGCCATAGCACCATCACTGCGCTGATTGCAGCAAACAAGTCCCACCAGACAGGCCAGCCCGCCCAAGGGATGAACAAGGGGCCGGCCAACAACGCCAGAGCGGTACCCAGGGGCGTGTAAGCACTCCAAACACCCAGCAACCTGGCCATGCGATCGGGCGGTACCAGTTGGCGCAGCAAGGCGGGCGCCGGCAAGGCGACCCACAAAAAGCCCATGCCCTCAAGCGCCCGCAGCACCATCAGTGCGCCGGCATCGTGCACCCGGCTGCCGATCGCACTGGCCAGCGTCAAGGTGAGCATGCCTGCGATCATGGCCCGCCTCAGGCCCAAACGATCGGACAAAGAGCCCACCACGATGGCCGTCAGCATGCCGGCCATTTGCACCATCGACAGCAGAAAACCAGACTGCACAAGCGTCAGCCCCAGATCGGCTTGCAAGGCGGGCAGCGCCGGGGGCAATTTGCCGACATGCAAAGCGGCCACCACAGCGGCAGCAATGACCAACCAGGCCTTGCCCAGACTGTGCACGGGAGCGCTCACAGCAGACGCTGCCCTGTCAGCCGCTCATGCTCGCGCGCGGCAAACCGATCGGTCATGCCGGCGATGTAATCGGCGACGGCCCGCGGCAAGTCGCTGCGGCTGGCATGGTCAGCCGGCATGGCCGACGGATCCCCCAGATAGGCCTGGAAAAGCTCGCGCACCATTTGCTGCGCCCCAACGGTCGTTTGCATGACCCGTGGGTGTCGGTACAGATGGGTGAGGAGGAAACCCTTGAGCGCGCCCGACTGCAGGTGCATCTCCTGGCTAAAACGCACCAGCGGCGGACACTGGCGCACCGCATCGGCACTGTCAGGGCCGGTGTGGTCTAAATTGGCACGGGTGGCCTCGATGACGTCGTAGATTTGCTGGCTGAGCATGCGTCGGATCGTCTCGTGCATCAGGCGGCGCAGGCGATGGGGCTGCGCCAGATTCGGATGCTCGGCCAAGGCCAGGCTGCGGTGGCGCTCGAAGAGCTCGAGCTCGCGCAGCTGCTCGACGGTGATCAGGCCCGAACGCAAGCCATCGTCGATATCGTGCGCGTTGTAGGCAATCGCATCCGCCAGATTGCACAGCTGCGCCTCCAGACTGGGCTGGCTGCGTTGCAAAAAGCGCAACCCCACCCCACCGGGCTCGACGCGCTCAAGGTGTTCGGCATTGCGCCTGGAGCAATGCTTGAGAATGCCCTCGCGGGTCTCGAAGGTCAGGTTCAGGCCGTCGTAGTCCGGATAGCGCTGCTCGAGCTCGTCGACCACCCGCAGGCTCTGCAGGTTGTGCTCGAAGCCGCCATGGTCGGCCATGCACGCGTTCAAAGCGTCCTGACCGGCATGGCCGAACGGTGTGTGCCCCAAATCGTGCGCCAGCGCAATCGCCTCGACCAGGTCCTCGTTGAGGCCCAAGGGTCTGGCGATCGAGCGCGCAATCTGCGCGACCTCCAGAGAATGGGTCAGCCGGGTGCGAAACAGATCGCCTTCGTGATTGACGAAAACCTGGGTTTTGTAGACCAGACGCCGAAACGCACTGGAGTGGACGATGCGGTCGCGATCGCGCTGAAACGGCGAGCGCGTCGGCGCCGGCTGCTCCGGGTAGCGCCGCCCCCGGCTTTGGTCCGGGTCACTGGCATAAGCGGGCACAGCCATCAGCTCGCCAGCCCGGCGGCCGATTCAGCGCTGACGGCAGCAGGCATCGATGACCTCGCGAACCAGCGCATCGGGCGCGCTGCGCACTGCCGCACGGCCAGGCCCGTCGATGACCACAAACTTGATCTCACCGGCTTCGGCCTTTTTGTCCAACCGCATCAAGGCCAGGTAGCGCCCCGCGTTGTCGGCCGCATCGAGCACGGGGGCGGTGACCGGCAATCCGGCGGCCTCGATCAGGCGCCGCAGTCGCTCGACGAACAAGCCATCGACCAGACCGAGCTTGTGCGACAGCAGCGCAGCCATCACCATGCCGCAACCCACCGCCTGACCATGCAACCAAGCGCCGTAACCCATCCCCGCCTCGATCGCGTGGCCGAAGGTGTGACCAAAATTGAGGATGGCGCGCAATCCGGCCTCGCGCTCATCGGCCCCCACCACAAGGGCCTTGATTTCGCAGCTGCGTTTGACCGCATGAGCCAGCGCTGATGGGCGACGAGCGAGCAGATCGGACAAATTGGCCTCGATCCAGTCAAGCAACTCCATGTCGGCAATCGGTCCGTACTTGATCACCTCGGCCAGGCCCGCACTGAGCTCTTGCGGTGGCAAGCTGGCCAGCACATCGAGGTCACAAATGACGCGCACCGGCTGGTAAAACGCCCCAACCATGTTCTTGCCCAAGGGGTGATTGATCGCGGTCTTGCCACCGACCGAGGAGTCGACTTGGGCGAGCAAGGTGGTGGGGATCTGAACGAAGGGCACGCCGCGCATGAAGGTCGCCGCCGCAAAGCCGGTCATGTCGCCGATGACGCCGCCACCGAGCGCGTACAGCACGGTCTTGCGGTCGCAGCCGTGCTCGAGCAGCCTGTCAAACACCGCCTGCAAATGCTGCCAGTCCTTGTGCTGCTCCCCATCGGGCAAGGCCAGCAGCAGCACGCGCTCGTGGTGGTGCTGCAAGGCCGACTCCAAGGCACGCGCATACAGGGGGGCCACCGTGGTGTTGGTGACGATGAGCGCGCTGTGCGATCGCGGCAGGCCCTCATAGCTTTGTGGCTGGCCCAGCAAGCCCGAGCCGATCACGATGCGGTAGCTGCGCTCGGCCAGATCAATCTGAACTTGCTGGGCGGCGAGATGGGAATTGGACATGGGGTTCAAACCGAGGTACCCACAGCACGATGGGCTTGAGGCAGCGGCTGCGCTGCGGCAACGGCCCCGGCCAGTTCGAGCTGCATGATGATCATGTTGACCAAGCTGGCCACCGAGGGCCGTCCAGTCTCGATCACATAGTGCGCGCTGTCACGGTAAAGCAGGTCGCGCGCTTTGTAGAGTTCACGCAGCCGCGCCAGGGGGTCGGCCACCTGCAGCAGGGGCCGGTTCTGGTCGTGACGCAGGCGCTTGAACACCTCCTCGGGCGATGAATGCAGGTAAAACGTGACGGTGCGCTGCTGCAGCCACTGGCGGTTCGATTCACGCAGCACCGCGCCACCTCCGGTCGACAGCACCCCCGATTCGCCCCGGGTCAGTTCGTCCATCACCTGCTGCTCCACATCGCGAAAGGCCGGCTCACCCTCGCGCTCGAAAAACTCCCGAATCGAGCAGCCCAGGCGTTGCTCGATCACCTGATCGGAGTCGACAAAGCGCAAGCCCAGCCGACGCGCAAGTTGGCGACCGACGGTCGACTTGCCTGAACCGGGCAGGCCGACACAGGCGATCAGGGGCGTGGGGGCGGACAAGGGGACAAACCAACAGGGTGAAAGCTGCCATGATAAACGCCCGCACCCCTGGCGCTGCCGTCTGGCCGCCTGGCGCGCGGCTCAAGGCGCAGCCGGCAGCGCCTCATCGGACAGCAACTTGGGCGTCAAGAACACCAGCAGCTCGTTCTTGCTCACCGATCGGGCTGTGTTGCGAAACAGGACACCCAAACCCGGCACCTTGCTCAGCAGGGGCACGCCCGCCACATCTTCTCGCTCGCTGGTCTCAAAGATGCCACCGATCATCAAGGTGCCGCCGTTGTCGACCCGAACCTGGGTCTGCACCCGCTTGGTATCGATGGCAAATCCACTGGGCGTGAACCGCCCGACGCTGTCTTTGCTGATATCCACATTCAGGACGATGCGGCCGTCCGGCGCAATCTGCGGCGTGACCTCTAACTTGAGGTTGGCCTTGCGAAAGGTCAGCGACGTCGCGCCGTTGCCGGCAGCCTGCTGGTAGGGCAGCTCCGTGCCCTGCTCGATGCTGGCCTTGACCTGATCGGCCGTCACGATGCGCGGGCTGGCCACCACCTTGCCCTTGCCATCGGCCTCCAGCGCCGATATCTCCAGGTTGATCACACGCGTCAATGAAGCGTTGAACAAAGACAGCGCAAAGGCAGCGGCCTGCTGTCCGCCCTGGGGCAAAGCCGGCAGGTTGACCATGTCCCCGCCGGCAATGCCAAAGTCGCGGCCCATGGCCGGCTCCCCGCTGGCCGGCAGGCGCGGCGCGATGTAGACCCCACCGGCCTGCCCCCCGGAAAGGCCTGATTGACCGGCGTTGGGCGGGTTGCCGGCCACGCGCCCTCCTAGACGGGCGCCCAGAGATCGGCCGAAGGAGTCGCTCGTCTCGACAATGCGCGCTTCGATCAGCACCTGCCTGACGGGTATATCGAGCTGATCGACCATGGCACGCACCATGGCAATTCGACTGGCCACGTCGGTGACGAAGAGCTGGTTGGTGCGCACCTCGGCAATCACGCTGCCCCGCGCAGACAACAGGCGGCTGGCCGCAGCGCCCGACTGCAGCTGGCGCGAAAGCTCGTCGGCGCGCGCGTACTTGAGTCGAAACGACTCGGTCTGCACCGGCTCAATGGTCTGCAGACTTTGCTGACCCTCAAGCTCCTGTCGCTGACGCGCTGCCTGCTCGGCCCGGGTGCTCACCCAAATCACCGGGCCGTCGTGACGCATCACCAGGCCACGGCTTTGCACGATGATGTCCAGCACCTGATCCCAGGGCAGATCACGCACGCGCAAGCTGGTGCTGCCGGCCACACCGTCTGAGACGATGATGTTGAAACCACTGAAATGGGCCAGCAACTGCAGCAAGCTGCGCACCTCAACCGATTGAAAATTCAGAGACAGCGCCTGACCCTGGTAAGTCTTGCCCACTGCTGCTGCGGACGGCTTCACCGGCACCGGCACCGGCACCTGCGGCTGGGTCGGGGCCGAGGCCTGGACCTGCACAGCGATCAGCGCCGTCAGCGCAAGTGCAGCCGGCTTCATGGGCTGACTCCGACGCGCCAGCGGCGCAGCACTTGGACCCACTGGCCGCTGTTGTCGCGTCCTATCTCGCGCAGATCGAGCCCCTCCTCGTCGACCGAGCGCACCAAACCCAAATCGGGTCCGACATACTCGCCCACCCTCAGCGTGTGAATGACACCACCGGCTCGCACCAAAGCCAGCCAGTTAGGGCCCTGGCGCAAAGTGCCCGTGAAGAAAAGATCACGCAGCGCGAAAGCCTCCAGCGGCTGACGCTCGCGCTTGAGTTCGGCTTGCCAATGGTCGGGCATGGGCGCAGGGCCAACCGGCTCGGCCACCAGCGCAGGAGGCTCGACAGGCGGCCGGGCTGTTGGCTCGGCGAGCACCGCAACCGGCACGGGCGGCGCTGGCACCGCAGCAAAAGGGTCGTGCAAGACCTGCGCAGGACCTGCACGGGCATGCGCCCAAGACCAGGTCGGCCCAGTCGCCATCGCCAAGGGCTCGAGTTGCAGCACCAGCCGGTGCTGGCCCGCGGCGCCGGCCAGAACCTCGAGCCGCTGCAGGCTCCAGACCGGGCCCGCACGGCCCAACGCCGTCAAATAGCCGCTGGCCGCCTCGACGCTGCCGGTGACCTCGACGCTCAGCGCCTGGCGCGCCGACCCCGGCTGGGCGCTTGCCCCCGAGGCGCTGCCCGGCCGGGCTTTGAGCACCTGCACCCTCAGACCGTGCTGCAGGGCAATACGGTGCAGCATCAGCCGATCGGCCTGCACCCGTGCTGCGCCGGCCGGTCCCGACAAGCCCGTAGCTGGCGCCACCGTGCTGTGCGCCCGGGTGCGCGCCACATCGAGGCGAGCGAGCACGGCTGCGCGCGCACCGGCCAGCTCAGCCGTGCGCAGGCCCTGGTCCTGCAGTTGCGCTTGCAAATCTGGGCCCAGCAGGGCCAGTGGCGTGCCCACCCCGGCAGCCAGCGCACAGGCCAATGGCCATGCGATGGCAGGACCGGGGCGCGCCGAAACCGTGGGCAACAAACGCCGCCGGTGCGGCCATCGCAGCGCAATCTTCATGGCTGCGTGCCGCCAACGGCGGTGTTTTCAGCGCGCCCGAAACGCGCCACGAAGCGCAGCAGATCGGCCGACTCCCCAGGGGCCAAGGCGCTGCGGACAGCCGGCGCAATTTCAATCAATTCGGGCTCGCTCCAAGAGCGCGATCGCTGGCGCACGGCCTCGAGCCAGGCCTGCATCCGCTGCGGCGCAATTTGACCGACCAGTTGCAAGCCGTGCTCATCGAGGCGCAGCTCCAGCAGCTGAGAGCCGGGCACAGGACCGAGCGGCTGGGCAACTGCGCGCAAGCTCTGCGCTGCCAGACCCCACTGGGCCTGCTGCTGCTCTTGCAGCAGGTGCTGCGCGTGCTCGCGCTGGCGTGCCTGCAAAACCTGCTCGAGTGTGACCAGCTCGCCCTGCAGTCGGTCGAGCTCGCCCTGCTGACGCGCCAACTCGATCGCGGCCTGCTCGACTCGCTGGCGGCGGTCGATCAGCGCGAGCCAGGCGATCGCCGCACCGACCAGGAAGGCCAGGGCCAAGCTCGCACGATGACGGGCCCAGCCGAACCGTTGCCGCACCTTAGGCGGCAGCAGGTCGAAGGCAGGAACCGCCGTGCCTGTCATGCCAGATGCGGCGGGCACGCAAGCCCTAAAGCCGGCCAGAACGCGTCGCTAAGTTGATCAAGCGGCCCACCTGCAGCCCACAAGGGCGACTGGGCCGGCAAAGGCCGCAGCACGGCTCGCCCGTCTGCGTTGAACTGCGCCTGCAGGTCTTGGGCCAAAGGGCTGTCACCGATCAGGGCCAGCTGACCGGCGTCGCGAGCCGCATGCAGGCAATGTTCGAGCACCGGCTGCGCATCGGCTTGCTCACGCCACAGCCAATGCCATTGGCCCCCTCGCCACTGCAAGGCTTGTACGCTGGCAGCGCCGACCTGCAGCAGCAGCGTCGACTCCGGCGCGTCGCCATACCAGCGCGCCAGCGCCTGCCAGCTGGCCTGATGCACCTCATCTAAGCGCACCAGTTTGCACTGGGCTGCTTCGGCCAGACCCATCCAGTCCTGCACCAACTCCAGGCAGGCGCACACCAGGCGCCAGCGCTGCGGGCGCCCAGGCAGGGCATGGGCGCTCCAGGTCAACTCTGACAGGGGCCTTTGCATCAAGGCAGCAGCCTGCTGCTGCAGCCACGGGCGCGCACGCAAGCGGCTCCAACCGGCCGGCGGCTCCAGCACCGCGCTTGTGCAAGCCTCGGCAGGCAAGGCCATGGCCAGGCGCTCGATACCGGTCTCGGCCAGCTGCTGCTGCAGCGTGTCGGCCAGGGGCAGAAAGTCGCTGATGCGCCCACCTTGCATCCAGCCCGGCTCCAAAGGCCATTGCTGACACTGCTCGAGGCGCCAGCTGCGGCCGGCTCGCGCCAGCACCACCAAACGGGCATGGTCGTGCCCCATGTCAAGGCCAGCGACCGCTTGATCGGCGCCGGCTTGAGCAGCATCGGTCCAAAACGCAAGGGGCATAAGCCATCAGCTCCCAGCCAGTGACACCCATCAGCAGCCCGGCAGCAGCCCGGCACAGCGCCGCTTCAGGTCGCTCAAGGCTATCGAGCAGCCGACCGGGTCTGGTTAAATCGGGTAAAACCTGCGGCGCCGTGGGGCACGATCTGCCCTCTATGGCCCACTGAGCCAAGCGCCCAGGCAGCGATTTCTATAATCTCGCAAGGTGCAGGCCCTTCTGCGCTCGACCCCCCATGGCCCCACCCCAAGCACCTGCCGGCTCCAACACCCACGACAGCAACCCGCTGGGACAGATGCTCTGGCGCCTGACACTTTGGACGGCTGGCCTGCTCAGTGCGGCCGCAGCCGGCCTGCTGATGGTCGTGGCCATCGCGCTGGCCATGGCCTACCCCAACTTGCCCGATGTCTCCGATCTGGCCGAATACCGCCCCAAACTGCCGCTGCGCATCTACTCGATCGACAAGGTGCTCATAGGCGAGTTTGGCGAAGAGCGACGCAGCTTCACCGGGATTCAAGACATTCCG
>CANHDQ010000084.1 GCA_947459405.1 Comamonadaceae bacterium | reverse complement strand
CCCGGACACGCCCCCTGGCCCGACACCGCCGACCGCATGAAATCTTTTGACCGCTTACCCGCGCGAGCTGACCGCAGCCAGCACCAGGCCGTGCAGGCCGCGCCGCGCCCGGCCCTGCAGGGCGGGCAGCTGGGCCTCAAAGCCACGTGGCCGCCCCACCAATGAATCGGCTGTACACCAGTGCATGCGCGCTCGTGGGTGCCTGCCTGATGCTGGCCCACAGCGCCTTCGCCCAGGGGCTCAATGCGGTGCTGGCAGGCGGCAAGCCGACGTCTGCCGTGGTGGTGACCGAGCAGGTGCGCGCCGAGTTGCTCGCGCACGCGCCGCAAGGCATCGGCGCGGGCCGCAAGATCTGGCTGGGCCTGCAGATCACGCACCAAGCCGACTGGCACACCTACTGGAAGAACCCGGGCGATTCCGGCCTGCCCACCACGCTCAAGTGGACGCTGCCAGCCGGCGTGCAAGCCGGCGAGATCGCCTGGCCCACCCCGAAAAAATTCCCGCTTGGCGATCTGGCCAATTACGGCTACGAGGCGGTGGTGCTGCTGCCGGTGCCGATTCAAATTGGCGCCGACTGGGCTGGCGAGTCCTTGCAGGTGCAACTGCAGGCCAACTGGCTGGTGTGCCGGCGCGAATGCATTCCGCAGGAGGGGCAGTTCGCCCTGCAACTGCCCGCAAGTGGCTCGATCGCGATGCACGGCGGCGCGTTCGAGGCGGCGCTTGCCGCCCAGCCCCGGGCGCTGGCCGGCGGTCAGATCGAGGTGCGCGAGCAGAGCTTGCAGCTGCGGCTTTCCTCTCTGCCGCCGGCTGTGCGCGGCCAAAAGCTCGAGCTGTTCGCCGAAACCGCGGGCATCATCGAGACGGCTGCGCCCTGGCAGCAGTCCTGGCAAGGTCCAGACTGGACCGCAGTGGTGCCCCTGTCGCGCATGCGCAGTGAAAGCCCTGCGCGCCTGCCGCTGGTGCTGGCCTCTCTGGGCCCCGGCGGGGGCAGCTGGCGCATCGAAGCGCCGGTAACGGGCAGCTGGCCGGCCGCTGCCCCGATCGCCGGCGTGCCGCCCTCACTGGAAGCGGCGCTCAAGGCCAACGCCGCCGCAGCTCCGGCCGATGCCGCCACGGGCCTGGGGCTGGCAGCCGCGCTCTTGGGCGCGCTGCTTGGCGGGCTCATCCTCAACCTCATGCCCTGCGTCTTCCCGGTGCTGGCCATCAAGGTGCTGGGCTTTGCGAGTGTGCAGCGGCGCTCCGAGCGGCTGCAAGCGGGCCTGGCCTACACGGCCGGTGTGCTGCTGTCGTTTGCCGCTCTGGGCGCGTTGCTGCTGGGCCTGCGCAACGCCGGCGAACAACTGGGCTGGGGCTTTCAGCTGCAAAACCCGGCCATGGTGGCGGCCTTGGCCGCGCTGTTCACGGTGCTGGCGCTCAACCTGGCCGGACTGTTCGACTTTGCCCAACTGGCCCCGCCCGCACTGGCGGGCCGGCGGCTGCGCCATCCGGCGGCCGACGCGGCGCTCTCAGGCGTGCTGGCCGTGGCCATTGCCTCACCCTGCACTGCGCCTTTCATGGGCGCCTCGCTCGGCGCCGCCCTGAGCTTGCCGGCCTGGCAGGGCCTGAGCATTTTTGCCACCCTCGGCCTGGGCATGGCGCTGCCCTACCTGCTGATCAGCGCCGTGCCCGCGCTGGGCCGCGCGCTGCCCCGGCCCGGTCCCTGGATGCTGCGCTTCAAACAGTTCATGGCCTTTCCCATGCTGGCCACCGTGGTCTGGCTGGTCTGGGTGCTCGGCCAGCAAAGCGGTATCGACGGGGCTGCCAGCTTGCTGCTGGTACTGCTGCTGCTGGCGCTGCTGCTGTGGACACTGGGCGGCCGGCGGGGGCTGGCCCCCGTTTTGGCCTTGGCCGCGCTGGCCGGCGGTCTGTGGTGGGCCGGCCCTCAAGTGGTGCGCACTACGCAGAGCCCGGCCGCCGTGGACGCATCAAGCCCCTGGCAGCCCTGGCGGCTGGGCCTGGTCGAGCAAACGCTGGCTCAGGGCCGGCCGGTGCTGGTGGACTTCACCGCCGCCTGGTGCATCACCTGTCAGTACAACAAGCAAACCGTGCTGCAAGATGCGTCCGTGCTCGCCGATGCGCAAGCGCGGCGCGTGCTGCTGCTGCGCGCCGACTGGACGCAGCGCGATGCCGACATCACGGCCGCGCTTCGGGCGCTGGGCCGCTCGGGGGTGCCGGTCTATGCGCTGTACGCGCCGGGCAAGCCGCCGGTGCTGCTTTCAGAAATTTTGAGCGTGCAGGAGTTGCGCTCAGCCCTGTCCCGGTTGTAAAAACGGGGGGCGGGCCCTGGCCCGCCTAAGCCAACAAGATTCACAGAGGCAGCAGGCGCGAGGCAGCGCCCAAGGAGACAACATGCCCACACCAGCCCAACCCGGGACCACCGCCGAGCGCGTGAACTGGGTGTTCAACCATTGCCAGACCATCGCAGTGGTTGGCCTTTCCCCCCGCCCCGACCGGGCCAGCTTTGATGTGGCTCAGTACATGCAGTCGCGCGGCTACCGCATCGTGCCGGTCAATCCCAATGCCGAGCAGGTGCTGGGCCAGACCTGTTACCCCAACCTGATCGAGGCCGCGCGGCATCACCGCATCGATCTGGTCAACTGCTTTCGCAACAGCGAAGACATTGCGCCCATCGTTGACGAAGCGCTGGCCATCGGCGCGCGCGCCATCTGGCTGCAGCTGGGCATCCGCGACGATGCGTCTATGCACAAGGCCATGCAAGCCGGGCTGGTGACGCTGCAGGACCGCTGCCTCAAGATCGACCACAAAGCGGTGGCCGGGGGCAGCCGCATGGCGGCAGTCGCCGCCTAAGTCGCCCTCGCGCCAGCCAAGGCCGAGCGGCGGCGGCACCGGCAAAGTCCTCCTGGCGCAGTGGGATAATTGCCGCTGAACTTCAAGTTTTGAGCCGGACACCTCCATGCCCTTCGAGCCCTTGCGCAACGACACCTTCCTGCGGGCCTGCCTGCGCCAAGCCACCGACCACACGCCGGTGTGGCTAATGCGCCAAGCCGGTCGCTACCTGCCCGAGTACTGCGCCACCCGAGCCAAGGCGGGCAGCTTTATGGGACTGGCCACCAACGTGCAATACGCCACCGAGGTGACCTTGCAGCCGCTCGAGCGCTACCGCCTGGACGCCGCGATTTTGTTCTCGGACATCCTGACGGTGCCCGACGCCATGGGGCTGGGTTTGTCATTCGCCATGGGCGAAGGCCCCAAGTTCGCCAAGGTCGTGCGCGACGAGGCGGCGGTGGCGCAGTTGGCGGTGCCCGACATGCACAAGCTGCAGTACGTGTTCGATGCGGTCACCAGCATCCGAAAAGCGCTCAGCGGCCGGGTGCCGCTGATCGGCTTTTCCGGCAGCCCCTGGACCTTGGCCTGCTACATGGTCGAAGGCGGCGGCTCTGACGACTACCGGCTGGTCAAGAGCCTGATGTACAGCCGCCCGGACCTGATGCACCGCATCTTGGCGATCAATGCGGATGCGGTGGCCCTTTACCTGAACACGCAAATCGAAGCGGGCGCCCAGGCAGTGATGGTGTTTGACAGCTGGGGCGGCGTGCTGGCCGACGGCGCCTTCCAGGACTTCAGCCTGGCCTACACCCGCCGGGTGCTGGCACAGCTCAAGCGCAGCCACGACGGCGCGGTCATTCCGCGCATCGTGTTCACCAAAGGCGGTGGGCAGTGGCTCGGCGAGATGGCCGGGCTCGACTGCGAGGTGCTGGGCCTGGACTGGACGGTCAACCTGGGGCGCGCACGCGCGCTGGTCGGCGGGACCGCCGGCGGGCCGGGCAAGGCCTTGCAAGGCAATATCGACCCCAATGTGCTGTTCGCACCGCCCGAGGCGATTGCGCAGCAGGTGCGCGGCGTGCTCGACAGCTTCGGGCCGCCCCACACCGACCCTGCAAGCACAGGGCCCACGCACATCTTCAACCTCGGCCATGGCATCAGCCAGCACACGCCGCCTGAACATGTCAGCGCTTTGGTAGAGACGGTGTACGCGCATTCCCGGTCGATGCGTCAGCGGCGCTAAGGTTCGCATCCAAGCGAGCGGGGAGAACCCGGGCCCCGGGCGCAGCCCCAGGCCGGGCATCGCCCCCGGCCCGCCGATATAGCACGAAACCAATGGGCGCGGCGAGACTTATGCACAAAAATCGTGCTGCGGTGCGACAAAAATCCGCCTCCACCCCAGCCCTTGCTACAAAAGTCATAGCTGTCGCAAGTCCTTGATTTACAAGGAAATTATTGATTTGCCGTTTTTCCGGGCATTCCAGACAAGGCCTTGATTTTCAAGGCTTGCAGCACAGCAGGGGCCAACTATCAACAAAGTTATCCACAATAAAACTGGACAATCCCAAAGCCTCCATGAAATCAAGCACTTAGCCGATTGAGCGAAGGTGAAATGAGAAAGATTGTCTTCATCCCATGAGCCACTGGCTGGATATTGTGGTGGCCACACCCGCCCACAGCAGCGTGGCCGGGCCCCTGACCTATGCAAGTGAGTCACCGCTTGCGCCTGGGCAGTTGGTGCGCGTGCCCCTGGGCCGCCGCGAGGTGCTGGGGGTGGTCTGGGCCGAGCGAGGCGACGCCGGTCATTTGAGCGCCGGCCAGGCCAAATCGGTGGCATCGGTGCTCGATGGCATCGATCCGCTCTCAAGCGGCTGGCGAGGGCTCATCGGGTTTACCGCGAGCTACTACCAGCGCTCGCTCGGAGAGGTCGCACTGGCCGCGCTGCCCCCTCAGTTGCGCGAGCTCGGCGCGCTGCAACTGGCACGGCGCCTCAAGCGCGCCGCAAAAGCCGACGAAGGGCCGGCGGCCAGGCCCGTGCTGCCCGAGCTGAGCGCGCAGCAAGATGCGGCGCTGCAGGGGTTCAGCCAGGCCGACAAACCCGCCTTGCTCTTTGGTGCCACGGGCAGCGGCAAGACCGAGGTCTATCTGCGCGCAGCCGAGCAGGTGCTTCAAAGCCAGCCGCAGGCGCAGGTGCTGGTCATGGTGCCCGAGATCAACCTCACGCCCCAGTTGCAGTCGCGCCTGCACGAGCGCTTTGCCCACCTCGGCGCCAGTCGGGTGGTGACCCTGCACAGCAACCTGACCCCGGCCCAACGGCTCAAGGCCTGGCTGGCGGCGCACAGCGGACAGGCCCGGGTGGTGCTGGGCACCCGCATGGCGGTGCTGGCATCGCTGCCAGGGCTGCGCCTGATCGTGGTCGATGAGGAGCACGACCCGAGCTACAAGCAGCAAGAGGGGGCGCGCTACTCGGCCCGCGACCTGGCCATCTACCGCGCCCGGCTCGAAAGCCAGCGCCTGGGCGCGGTGCAGGCCGCTGGCACCGCCGCGCCTTGCCGGGTGCTGCTGGGCTCGGCCACGCCGTCCCTGGAGAGCTGGCAGGCCTGCCTGAAGGGCCGCTACCTGCGGCTGGACATGCCCGATCGCATCGGCGCGGCGCCGGGCGACGCCGGCCCGCAGGTCAAGGTACTGGACATGGGCCAGCAGCCACGCGGCACTTTGCTGGCACCGGCCCTGATGCAGGCCATTGCCGAGCGCGTGGCGTGCGGGGAGCAGTCGCTGATTTTTCTCAACCGACGCGGCTATGCGCCGGTGCTGGCCTGTCACGACTGCGGCTGGAAGAGCCAGTGCGCCCACTGCAGCGCCTACCGGGTCTTCCACAAGCTCGATCGATCGCTGCGCTGCCATCACTGCGGCCACACCGACCCAGTGCCGCGCGGCTGCCCGGACTGCGGCAATGTCGACATCTCCCCGGTCGGGCGCGGCACCGAAAAACTCGAGGAGCATATAGGCGAACTGCTGGCCGATCTCAGGCGGCCCGATGGCTCGCCCGTGCGGGTGGCGCGCATCGATGCCGACAGCACCCGCGCCAAGGGCGCGCTGCAAAGCCAGTTGGCGCAAATGCATGAAGGCCACACCGATGTGCTGGTGGGGACGCAAATGGTCACCAAGGGACACGACTTTCGCAACATCACCCTGGTGGCAGCGGTCAACCCGGACGGCTCGCTGTTTTCCAGCGACTTTCGCGCGCCCGAGCGGCTGTTTGCCCTGTTGATGCAAGCCTGTGGCCGGGCCGGCCGGCTGGCCAGCCAGAGCGGGCGCAGCCAGATGTGGGTGCAGACCCAGCACCCAGGCCATCCGTTGTTTGCTTCGCTCAAACGCCACGACTACGTGGGGTTTGCCCAAGACGAGTTGGGCCACCGCCAAGCCGCTGGGCTGCCGCCCTTTGGGCACGCCGCCGTGCTGCGTGCTGAAGCGCGCACGCAGGAGGCGGCGCAGGAGTTCCTGCGCGCAGTGGCCCAAGCGGCCGAGCAGGCGCAGCTGCCCGGCGGGCAAAAGGTGGTGCTCTATCCGGCCGTGCCCATGACTTTGCAGCGTCTGGCCAATGTCGAGCGCGCCCAGATGCTGCTCGAAAGCGCCTCACGGCCGGCGCTGCAGCAGTTTCTGGCGGCCTGGCAGCCGCTGCTGGCCCAGGTGCGCGCTCAGGCGGCCCACCGCAGCCTGATCCGCTGGGCCATTGACGTCGACCCGCTGAGCATCTGATCGGCTCACCAGGCTCACAAAACTCACAAAAGCCAGGCCACGGCCGCCGAAAAACTCAGGAAGGCCGATGCGGTAGACCACAGGATGATGCGCGCGATCCGCGCGGTATCGGCGCCAAAGCGCTCGCAGAGCAAGGCCACGTTGCTGGCGCTGGGCAGCGCGGCCACCAAGGTGGCCACGGTCACAGAAAACGGGCTCAGGCCCAGCCCTGCGCGAATCGCCAACCAGCCCAGGCTTGCCACCAGCAGCGGGTGGAGCATCAGCTTGATGATCACCACACTGGCCTCCGAGCGCAGCTTGAGGGCCAGGCCGCCGGCACTGGCCATCTGCGAGCGCGCCAGCACCGCGCCGATGGTGAACAGGGCCACCGGCGAAGCCGAATCGGCCAGCAAGTCGATGGTGGCCATGACCGGCCCGAGCGGCTCATAGCCCAGCCCTGACGCGAGGGCGCCCAGCAGTACAGCCCACGGCATGGGATTGGAGGCCACGCCTTTGAGCGCCTGGCGGGCGGCCTGCCCGGCGCCCTGCAGCCCCGCGCTGTCCAGCCTTGACAGCGCAATGCACAAGGACGTGACCACGACCAGATCGACAACGATGGTGACGATGGCAGGGCCGGCTGCCGCGTTGCCGATGAAGGCCACCAGCAGAGGCACGCCCATAAAGCCGGTGTTGGGGAAGGCGGCCACCAGGGCGCCGAAGGCGGCGTCATTCCAGCCCATGGCCCCACGCCGGGTCAAAAGCACCGTCAGCGCAACGATCAGCAGCCCGCACAACAGGTACAGCAGCGCCAGCCGCAGATCGAGCAGCTGCGCCAGTGGCGTGGCCGAACCAAAGCGAAACAGCATGCACGGCAGCGCAAAGTACAGCACGAAGCCATTGAGCCCGGGGATGGCCGACAGCGGCAGCCAGCCGCGCCGGGCGGCCAAGTAGCCACACAGCACCAGCGCAAAAAACGGGAACGTGGTGAGCAAAATCGCAGTCAAAGTGCCGCCATTGTCAGGGCCCGCCAGCCAAGAGGCCCTTGTGCCGGATCGCCAAGGTCTGCCCCACGCCTGGGCAACTGGCTGGGTGGGCTGGGCGCCTGGCTGGCTATGATGGCGCGCTCTGCCGGCCCAGCGGGTGACCGTGCGGATGGCCCTTGACCCCACCATGTCCCTCCATTCCCCATCCCCTGCCCCTGGCACCGGCCTCAATTCGGCGCAACTCGAGGCGGTCCATCACGTCAGCGGTCCCTGCCTGGTTCTCGCCGGCGCCGGCTCGGGCAAGACACGGGTGATCACGCACAAGATCGGCCGGCTGATCCAGGCCGGCCTGGAGCCCGAACGCATCGCGGCCATTACCTTTACCAACAAGGCGGCGGCCGAAATGCGCGAGCGCGCCAAGGGCCTGATCGGCAAGCGCGCCCAGGGCGTGCTGATCTGCACCTTTCATGCGCTGGGCGTGCGCATGCTGCGCCAAGATGGCGCCGCACTGGGCCTCAAGCCGCAGTTCAGCATCCTTGACAGCGACGATGTCACCAGCTTGCTCAAGGACTGCGGCGGCAGCACCGATGCGGCCACCGCGCGCCAGTGGCAGTGGACCATCAGCCTGTGGAAAAACCAGGGGCTCAATGCCAGCCAGGCCGAGGCCCAGGCCAGCGGCCCCGAAGAGGTGTCGCTGGCGCGCATCATGGCGCGCTATGAGGAGCGGCTGAGCGCCTACCAGAGCGTGGACTTTGACGACCTGATCGGCCTGCCGCTCAAGCTGCTGCGCGAACACACCGCGGTGCGCGAGCGCTGGCAGCAGGCCCTGGGCCATGTGCTGGTTGACGAGTACCAGGACACCAATGCCACCCAGTACGAGCTGCTCAAGCTGCTCGTTGGCGAGCGCGCAAGGCTGACGGCCGTGGGCGATGACGACCAGTCCATCTACGGCTGGCGCGGCGCCACGCTGGACAACCTCAAGAAGCTGCCGATCGACTTCCCGCAGCTCAAGGTCATCAAGCTCGAGCAGAACTACCGCTCGACCAGCGCCATCTTGCGCGCGGCCAACAACGTGATCGGCCCCAACCCCAAGCTGTTTCCCAAGACCCTGTTTTCCGAGCTGGGCGAGGGCGAGCCGGTTCGAGTGGTGGACTGCGACAACGAAGAGCACGAGGCCGAGCGCATGGTCGCGCGCATCCAGAGCCTGCGCGCAGGCGACGGCCGGCACGAGTGGAAAGACTTTGCCGTGCTCTACCGCGCCAACCACCAGGCCAAGCCCTTTGAAAAGGCCCTGCGCAAAGCACAGATTCCCTACAAGGTCTCGGGCGGGCAGAGCTTTTTTGACCGCGCCGAGGTCAAAGACCTGTGCGCCTGGCTGCGCCTGTTGGCCAACAACGACGACGACCCGGCTTTTCTGCGCGCCATCACCAGCCCCAAGCGCGGCATCGGCCACACCACGCTGGCCGCTTTGGGCGGCTTTGCCAGCCAATACAAGCTCAGCCTGTTTGAGGCCTTGCACAGCCACAGCCTGAGCGCCGCCCTGCCCGGCAAGGCTGTGGGCTCGCTGCATGAGTTTGGGCGCTACGTCAACGAACTGGAGTATCGGGCCCGCCACACGGTCGGCGCCGAAGCCGCGCTGGCCCTCTTGATGGACTGGCTCAAGGACATCGGCTATGAGCAGCACTTGTATGACGGCGAGGACAGCGAGCAGGCAGCGGCTGCGCGCTGGTCTAACGTCATGGACTTTTGCCAATGGATGGCCCAGCGCTGCGGCGGGCAGATCGAGGACGAAGCCGGCTTGGTGCTCGAGCGCGAAACGAAGACCCTGCTCGAGGTGGTGCAAACCATCGCGCTGCTGTCGACCATCAGCGAGCGCGAGACCGAGCAAAACGTGGTCACCCTTTCAACGCTGCACGCGGCCAAGGGGCTCGAATGGCCGCACGTGGTGCTGGTGGGCTGCATTGAAGGGCTGCTGCCCTTCAAGATGGACGACGAGGGCGGCAGTGGCGAGGACCTGGCCGTGCGGCTGCAGGAAGAGCGCCGCCTCATGTATGTGGGCATCACCCGCGCCCAGCGCACCCTGGCCGTGAGCTGGACACGCCGACGCAAGAAGGGCCGCGATACCGTGGCCGCCACGGCCAGCCGCTTCATTGCCGAGATGGCTCTGGACCAAGCCACCGTCAAGGAAGACCCTCGCGAAAAACTGCGCGCCCTGCGCGAAGAATTTGCCCGGCGGGCCGAGCAAAACAAGGCCGCGGCCAAAGCGGCGCTTTGAAGGCAGGGCCGGCGCTCAACGCCCTTGGAATTTGGCTTGGCGCTTGTCCAGAAACGCGCTGACCCCCTCCACGAAATCGGCGGTGCCTGCGCACTGGGCAAACAAACGCGCCTCCATCTGCAGCTGCGTGTGCAGATCGTTGTCGCCAGCGTGCCGCATGAGCTGCTTGAGGTTGCCCAGAGCGATCGGTGCAGACTGCTCCAGGCGGGCGGCGATCTGGGCGGTCTGCGTGGCCAACTCGTCGGCGGGCACCACGCGATTGACCAGCCCCATGGCCACGGCGGCATCGGCATCGACAGGGTCGTTGAGCAGGGCGATCTCGATGGCCTTTCGCAGGCCCACCCAGCGCACCAGACCCCAGGAGGTGCTGCAATCGGAGCTGGTGCCGATGCGCGGGTAGGCCAGGTTAAAGCGAGTGCCCTGGGCCGCAATGACCAGATCACAAGCCAAGGCCACACCCAAGCCGGCCCCGGCCACCGCGCCGTGGACCGATGCGACCACCGGCGCGCGCAAGCTGGCCAGCAGTTCGATGGCCGGGTGCATCTGCGCAATCAGCGCGCCGCTGCCGCCCACCGGATCGGCCTGCATGGAGGGCAGGTCGCCGCCGGCCATGAAGGCGCGGCCCTCACCGGAGATCACCACCGCCCGCACGCTGTCGTCGGCCGCCAGATCGCGGCACGCCTGGTGAAAGGCTTGAGCCAGCGCGAGATCAATCGCATTGAGTGCGCTGGGACGGTTAAAGCGAATCTGCGCCACACCGCCTTCGCGCCAGAACAACACAGGCGCGTGCGATGAAGTGGGGCGGCTGCTTGGAATCATGATCGGGTCTCCTTGCTTACGTCAAGCGCTCAGGCGCGGCGGTCGGCCCCGGCGATGGCCTCGAGCCCGCGCTGGGCCAGTTGCAAAGCCAAGGCCTGCCCCATGCCGCTGCTGCCAATCGGCAAACGCCGTCACCCGCTGTGTCCTATCGCCTCTCAAGCGGAGAGCAGGCCGGCTTTAGGGCAACACAATGAGCTTGCCCTGCGCGCGCCGCTGCGACAACTCCAAGATGGCCTTGGACGCATCTTGCAAGCTGTATCGCGCCGAGATCAACGGCTGGATCTG
>CANHDQ010000083.1 GCA_947459405.1 Comamonadaceae bacterium | reverse complement strand
GGGAGGACACCACACCGCCGGTGACGAAGACAAATTTGGTCATGTCAGGAAGGAACCGCAAGTTCCTTGAGGTGGTAACGGTCGATTATAGGCAGAGCCCGCGGCCGCGGGCGAGGTTTGGGCCCTCAAGCCGGCTCCACCCCGGTCTGTCAGCGCCATCCGGTACAGTGGCGCCATGCAAGAGCCGTCCATTTCACCGTCGCCACTGGCGGGCCGTCACCTGGTGCTGGGCTTGTCGGGAGGCATCGCCTGCTACAAGGCCGCCGAGTTGTGCCGCGCCCTGGTCAAGGCCGGTGCCACGGTGCAGGTTGTCATGACCGATGCGGCGGCGCAGTTCATCACGCCCGTGACCTTGCAGGCTCTGAGCGGCCGGCCCGTCTACAGCAGCCAGTGGGACGCGCGCGAAGCCAACAGCATGGCCCACATCAACCTGTCGCGTCAGGCCGATGCCATTGTGGTGGCGCCGGCCAGTGCGGACTTCATGGCCAAGCTGCTCCATGGCGGCGCCGATGAGCTGCTCAGCCTGATGTGCCTGGCCCGCCCCATCGACCGGGTGCCGCTGATTTTGGCGCCGGCGATGAACCGCGAGATGTACGCCCATCCAGCCACCCAGCGCAATATCGCGCAGCTGCGCGCCGATGGCAGCCATGTGCTTGGCGTAGGCGCGGGCGAGCAGGCCTGCGGCGAGGTCGGTGACGGCCGCATGCTCGAGCCCGATGAGCTGCTGGAGGAATTGAATGCCTTTTTCACGCCCAAGGTGCTGGCCGGGCAGCACGTGCTGATCACGGCTGGCCCCACCTACGAGGCGATCGATCCGGTGCGCGGCATCACCAATCGCTCAAGCGGCAAGATGGGTTTTGCGCTGGCGCAGGCCGCCTGGCGCGCCGGCGCTCAGGTCACGCTGGTGGCCGGCCCGGTGAGTCTGCCCACGCCCCGCGGTGTGCAGCGCCTGGATGTGCAGTCGGCCCAGCAGATGCAGCAGGCTGTGCTCTCGTGCGTCGAGCGCGCGACGGTGTTCATTGCCAGTGCGGCGGTGGCCGACTGGCGCGTCGATGGCGTGGCCGAGCACAAGATCAAGAAAGGCGAGGGGGGACATGCGCCCGCTTTGTCGTTTGTTGAAAACCCGGACATATTGGCTGGCGTGGCGGCCAGCGAGCGCGCCCGCAGCGGCCAGCTCTATTGCGTCGGTTTTGCCGCCGAAAGTCACGACCTGCTGGCCCATGCCCAGGCCAAGCGCCAGCGCAAGGGCGTGCCCTTGCTGGTGGGCAATATCGGCCCCGACACCTTCGGTCGCGACGACAACGTTTTGCTGCTGGTCGATGAGCGAGGCAGTCAGGAGCTCGCGCGCGCCTCCAAGCAGCAGCTTGCGGCCCAGCTGGTGGCCATCGTGGCGCAGCGGCTGCGGACCTGATTGGCTGGGGCGGGGCGGCCCCGATCAAGCAGGCCCGAAACTCACCGGATCGAGGCAGGCCAGCAGCGCTGGGGGTGCTTGCGGCGCCCGCGAGCGCAGGTAGGCGCGGATGTGCGGCCCGCTGCGCCAAGGCTCGGTGCTGCCGCTCCAGATTGCGCGCTCGGTCAGTGCCCCCGGCGAGCCCGCAGTGCCATCACCTTGCAGCAGCACCACCGCCGGACTGAGCCGCTCGAACGTGAACTCGGCCACCAGCCAGGCATCTTGCTGCAGCAGACGGATGAGCTGCAGGCGACTTGAATCGGGCGGGCTGTGCTCGGCCACCAGGCGCAACACCTGCAGGGCCGTCTGGCTCGACGGGTGCAGGCTTTGGACCTGGCTGCAATCGCGCCACCAGGCGTTGGCCTGCGCGGCCCATGCACCCCGGACATCGTGCTGGCGACCCTGCCAGCGCACGACATGGCCATCGTCGACCGGCTCCAGATCGAGATGGACGTCAAGCAGTCCCAGGACGGTCAGGCCGAGCAAGGTGGCGGCCACGTGTTTTTTCATGGAACGCTGGCCATCACGGCTGAGGTCAGAACAGCTCGCCCTGCAAGGAGGCTTGGCCTTCCCGTTGTGGCAAGCGCGCGCCCACCCGGCGCCGGCCCGTCTGCGGCAGGCCGCTCTTGCGTGAGCCGTGTTTGTCCTGGACTGCCTGTGCCTGTTGCTGAGCTTGGGGGCTTTGGCGCAGGCCGTAGAGCGTTTGCTTGGCATGCCGCAGCGCGCTGGCCTCCTCGACGATGGGCTGCGGGTAGGCGCTGGTGCCCAGTTCGGGCACCCATTGCGCCACGTAGCGGCCTTCGGGATCGTGGTCGCGTGCCTGCTTGGCAGGACTGTAGATGCGCAGGGTGTTGATGCCGGTGGTACCCGACTGCATCTGCATCTGGCTCCAGTGGATGCCGGGCTCAAAGTCGAGAAATTGCCGGGCCAGGAAGAGTCCCGTCTCTCGCCAATGCAGCCACAGGTGGTAGGCCGCAAAACTCACCAGCATGGCGCGCATGCGAAAGTTCAACCAGCCGGTGGCGCGCAGCTGGCGCATGCAGGCGTCGACCATGGGATAGCCGGTACGGCCCTCGCACCAGGCTTGCAGGCGCTCGGTGTGGACGGTATCGAGCGATACCCCATCACCGGCCCGCATGCCGTCGACCGAAGGCGCCAGATTGCGCCACTCGATGGACGGCTCGTCCTCGAGTTTTTGCATGAAATGGCAATGCCAGCGCAGTCGGCTGGCAAAGCCGCGCAGGGCCCAAGCCAGCTCGCGATCGCCACAGTCAGCGATGCGCGCCTCGGTGGCCTGGTGCACGCTGCGCATCGACAAGGTGCCAAAGGCCAGATGGGCGCTCAGCCGGCTGCAGCTGTGCGGCGCC
The DNA here is from genome assembly GCA_947459405.1 of Comamonadaceae bacterium. GTDB lineage: Bacteria > Pseudomonadota > Gammaproteobacteria > Burkholderiales > Burkholderiaceae_C > Polaromonas. Next base: position 8,445 of record CANHDQ010000083.1, on the reverse strand, counting down.
GTCAACGGGCTCGACAGGGCTTGGCGGTAAGGGCGCGCGCGGCCGGCCAGAAAGTCATTGAAGGTATGCCAGGCGGCGGCCTCGCCGGCCGCCGGCAGTTCGCGTGTGCAGGCGCTCAGGCCCAGGTCGCGCAGCGTGGGCAGGGGCTCAGCCTGCAGGCCGGCTGCGGCTTTGAACCCCGTGGGCGCAGACGCCTGCGGCGCATTCATGCGCTGCAGCCAGCGCCGGGCCCAGCCATCGCGCGAGCGCAGCCGGCGTATCACCCCGGTTTGCGGCAGCTCCTGCCACTGCACCGATGCACTGGCGCACCAGCGCGCCACCTCCTGGTCGCGCCGGTAGCTCCACAGCGGGCCAGTCTCCTCGTGGCTGAGCAAGTGGGTAAAACGCCATTGTTGGCGCAGTTGCTGCAGCACGGCCGGCATGGGGCCGGTGCGCACCAGCAGCGGCAGCCCCAGGTCGGCCAGCTTGGCCTGCAGTTCGGCGGCGCAGGCCAGCTGGAAAGCGACATGCTGGGGATCGCACTCGGGGCTTTGCAGCCACTGCGGCTCGATCACGAGCAAGCCCGCGGCAGACTCGAACTGCATCGCCTGCACCAGTGGCGCATGGTCGAGCAGGCGCAGGTCGCGCTTGAACCAGACCAGTGCGGCAGCGCTGCTCACGAGACCAAGAGGAGGGTCACGCGTTTTGCTGGCCCAGATCAGGCGCAGCGTCGCTGGCATCCTTTGCGTCGTCGGCCGGCTCGCACGGCGAGCCCATGCTCTGTCCGTTCCATTGCTGGCCGCACCAGCAGCGGCCCGAGGGGTCGATGATGCAGGTGCCGCTGCCGCAGCAGCGTGGGTCGTCGGTCACGTCGGTATCCTCCATCGGCAATCGGCCGGCGCTGGCCGATTCATCTGCGATTGGAGCTCAGACTGGCGCCGGCTGCAGGCCCGGCGCCGCAAGCCCCCGCAGCGCCGGTCTGATTGGCATCGGACGCAGGCGCGCTTGCGGTTCTCGTGCGATGCGGCTTCCGTCCGGTTCTCGTGCGGTTGTTACAGGCCGGTTGAGCCAAACCCGCCCCCGCCGCGCTGACTTGGGTTGGAGAACTGCGTGATCACCTTGAATTGTGGCCTGAGCACCGGCAGGAACATCATCTGCGCGATGCGCTCGCCTGGGTTGACCGTGATGGCCTGGCCGCTGGCTGGAGGGTTGCGGTTCCAGGCGCTGATGAAGCACTGCGCCGTGTAGTCGGCGTCGATCAGGCCCACGCTGTTGCCCAGCACCAGGCCTTTTTTGTGGCCCAGACCTGAGCGCGGCAGGATCACCGCGCACAACTCCAGGCTGTCCATGTGCAGGGCGATGCCCGAAGGAATCAGCACGGCGGCCTCCTGCGGCTGCAGGACCAGCGGGGCGTCGATGCAGGCGAACAGGTCGATCGCAGCGGCCATCTCGGTCTGGTACTTGGGCAGGCCCCATTCGTGAAGCCGGGGGTCGAGGATCTTGACTTCGAGGTTCATGGTGTGTCGGGCAAGGGCAGGGGTCAAACGGGCGGCAGCCTTGCTCTCAGTGGAGCAGGCCGGCGCCGCCGTCGGGGGCCGATTCGAGTTTGAAAAAACCGGTTCCCAGCGTTCCAGCGCCGATTTCTTCGGCCGTGGCCGCTCGCACCGATGCCACTCGCATGCTCAAGCGCAGGGCGATGCCCGCCAGCGGATGGTTGCCATCGAGCACCACATGCTCGGGGTAGATGTCGGTGACGGTGTACATCAGGTCGGTTGGGGTGTCGCTGGCGGCACCGGCGGGCAGGGCGCTGCCCTCATAAAGCATGCCTTCTTCGAGCTCGGCCGGGAAGATGCTGCGCGGCTGCAGGAAGACCCGGTTTTCGTCGTAGTCACCAAAGGCCTGCTCGGGCTCGAGGTGCAGTTCCACCCGGTCGCCGGCCTGCTTGTCGACCAGGGCCAGCTCGACGGCGGCCAGCAGATCTTGCCCGCCGACCATGAATTCGATCGGCTCTTCGAGTTCGTCGAGCACCTCGCCGAGGGTGTCTTTCATGACCCAGGTCAGGCCGACCACGCAAGGAAGGGTGATTTTCATTCGACAATTGTCCCATGGAACCCACCCAAGCCCTGAGCCTCCTGGGGGGGCTGAGCCCCGCCCAATTCATGCGCCGCCATTGGCAAAAAAAGCCCTTGCTGGTGCGCCAGGCGATTGCCGGCATGCGGCCGCTGCTGTCAGCGCCCCAACTGTTTGCGCTGGCCGCCCGCGCCGAGGTCGAGTCTCGATTGATCGAGCGGTCCGGACGCAAAGGCCAGAGCTGGACGCTGCGCCGTGGCCCGTTCGCGCGGCGCGCTTTGCCTGCTTTGGGCACGCCTGGCTGGACCTTGCTGGTGCAGGGCGTGGACTTGCACCATCAGGGCGCGCACGAGTTGCTGCAGCGTTTTCGCTTCATACCCGATGCGCGGCTCGACGATCTCATGATTTCCTACGCCAGCGCCGGGGGCGGGGTCGGCCCGCACTTTGACAGCTACGACGTGTTCTTGCTGCAGGCCAGCGGCAGCCGGCGATGGCAGATCGGGGCGCAGCGCGATCTGAGCCTGCGTGAGGACGCGCCGCTGAAGATCCTGCGCGATTTCCAGCCGCAACAGGAATTTGTGCTGCATGCCGGCGACATGCTCTACCTGCCGCCGCGTTATGCCCATGACGGCGTGGCGGTGCCGTGTCAGGACGACCAGGGTCGCTCGCAGCCGTGCATGACCTATTCGATCGGCTTTCGCGCCCCGTCACGCCAGGAGCTCGCCAGCGCGCTGCTGCTGCGCATGGCTGAATCGGATCAGGATCCGTCTGTTGACGCGCCTGTGCTCTATCGGGACCCCGGGCAGCAAGCCTGCAGTACCCCGGCGGCCATTCCGGCGCGGCTGCGCGAGTTTGCTCAGGCGGCGCTGCAGCGGGCCTTGCGTGAACCGGCGGCGCTCGATCGCGCCCTGGGCCAATACCTCAGCGAGCCCAAGCCCAGCGTCTGGTTCGAGGCCGGCGAGCCGACCTGGACGCCGGAGCAGGGGCTGCGCCTGCATCCGTGCACCCGCATGCTTTATGACGAGCGACATGTGTTCATCAACGGTGAATGCCTGCTGGCCAGCGGTCGTGATGCGCGCCTGATGCGCCACCTGGCCGACACGCGGCGCTTGGATGGGCGATCGATCGAGGCGGCGAGCGAGCAGGCGCGCCAGATGTTGCTGCAGTGGCTTGAAGACGGTTGGCTCGAGCGCGGGTAAGTGGCGGTTTGGGCGGCTCGCTGCGGGCGCCGCGGCACAAGTGGGCCGGCCCGCCGCAAGGGCCCTGAAAACAAAAAAGCCGCCCGAGGGCGGCTTTTTGATCGGAAGCAAAAAATTACTTCTTCTCGGGGGCTGCGGGAGCAGCTGCAGGTGCGGCGGCCGGAGCAGCGGCGGGAGCCGAAGCGTCGGCAGCGGGGGCCGGAGCGGGGGCAGCGGCGGGAGCCGGTGCGGGTGCGGGAGCCGGTGCCGGCTCTTTCTTGCCGCAAGCAGCCAGGGCGGCGGCTGCGACGATGGCTGCCAGAGCGAGAGACTTGTTCATTTTTTACTTCCTTGATGAATGAGAAAAATATTTTCCACTTCGCCGAAGGCCACGGTCATGACGACCTACAACCTTCGCCAGACCGGACAACTCGAGCTCATCCGATCTAGCCCACTAGTATAAGCCCTAATTAAAGGCTTGGCCTAAAGGCTCTGCCAAGCTGATCGCAGGAGCCCGTCATGGCGAACTGCGGCGTTTGGCTGCGAGGGGCTTGCGATGTGGCAATCCGCGCACCTGTGCCAGCTCTGACGGATGGTTTTTTGCCTCCCCAGGACTGGCAAGGGCGCGGTGACGAGGGCTAACCCAGCTCGATCCAAGGGGTGCCGCTGTGGGCGTGCGCGACAGTCAGCGCGATGGAGGAGCCGATGGCTGTGCGCAGCGCCTGCTCGGCCAGTTCGGGCCGGTTGTTGGTTAGGCTCAGGTGGGCGGCCACGATGTGCTGCAACTGTCCGCGCTGCAGCTCGCCGGCCAATTGCGCGGCCTGATCGTTGGCCAGGTGGCCCAGCGCCCCGGCCACGCGCCGTTTGAGAAAGGCCGGATAAGCCGATTGCTGCAGCAGCTCTGGGTCGTGGTTGCACTCGAGCAGCAGCCCGTGACAGCCGGCCAGCGCTTGCCTGACGGCGTCGTTGATGTGGCCCAGATCGGTCAGCACGCCCCAGTCGTGCTGACCGTTGCTGCAGCGCACTTGCAAGGGTTGCGCCGCATCGTGCGGGACGGCAAAGGGCGCGAGGTACAGCTCACCGAGATCGATGGGTTGCTCGCTACAGGCCAAGCGCAGCAGGTGGGTCTCGAAGCTGAGCTTGCTGGCTCGCCAGGTGCCTTCGCTCATCCACACCGGAATGCGCCACTGGCCCGACAGGCGCTGGGCGCAGCCGATGTGGTCGGCATGTTCGTGCGTGATGAAGATGGCATCGATCTGACCGGGCTCCAGACCGGCCTGCCCCAGCCTTTGCGACAGCACGCGCAGGCTCATGCCGCAGTCAATCAGCAGGCGCCGCGTGCGCAGGCCGGTGGCCTCGATCACGGTGGCATTGCCCGTGCTCCCGCTGCCCAGGCTGCGCAGTCTGAGCACCGGCGGGCTTATTTCAAGTCGTCGGCGATCAGCTGGACGATGCGCTTGGCGTTGGCCGAGGTGTCGATCGCGCCGTCTGCGGTGAGCACCGAGACCGTGCTGCCTTGGCCTTGGCTGCGCACCGCAATGCGGAACTTCAGCGGGGCGGCGTTAGGGGTGCTGCCAAACACGCGGGACAACAGGCCAGGCTCTTTCTTGTTGGCCGTGGGCTCGACGTAGCGCACGAAGTACAGGCCCTGACTGCGGTCGCGGTCCTCGACGGTAAATCCGGTGCGGTCGAGCGACAGGCCGACGCGCCGCCAGGCGCGGTCAAAGCTCTCGTCGATTTGAAGCACAGGTTGGCTGTCGGCGCCGCTGGCCATCCGCACGATCGGCTGTTGGGCTTGCGCGACAGCTGATCGGGCCTGCTCAGCGCTGGCACCGAGCTTGAGCATCAATCGGCGCAGAAACTCGGTCTCAAGTTCCGGGTCGGCCGGCTTGGGCTGCCAGACTGAGCTGCCAGTGGTGTTGTTGGGAATGGTTTCGACCATGCCGCGGTGGCTGACATAAATCTCGCTGCCGCGTTCCGTGCGCTCGAGGCGCGTGCGGAACTTATCCCGCTCGCCGGTTGAGTAGAGCCCGTCAAAGACCCGGCCAATGGTGCGTCGGATGAAGTCTTGCGGCAGCTTGGCCCGGTTCTCTGCAAAGTCCGTCTCCATGATGCCGGTGGCTTCCTGCTCGATGGTCAACAAGAAGCCGTTTTCCTGCCAGAACTCGCGCACCGTGTCCCAGAGCTTTTCGGGCGGGCGATCGACCACCAGCCAACGCTGGTTGCCCGATCGCTCGATGCGCACGTCGCCCAACTGAGTCGCTGCGGTCACGGTCGGCTTGGCAGCGGCGGCCTGGCTGGCCTGAAAGCTACTTGCCGTCACGTTGCCGCCCGGCACGCTGTAGCGCGATTCGCGTGTGAGCTGGGTCAGGTCGGGCGGCACATCAAGTGGGGGTGCCTTGTTGCCTGCAGATTTGTAGTCGATCTTGTCGCCGCTGATCAAGCTGCTAAAGCTGGAGCAGCCAGCCAGGGCCAAGAGGGCGGCGGCGAGCGCCGAAAGCCTGATGCATCGGCCGATACCGGGTTGGGACAGGGTCACTTGGCTTCCTTGCGGGGGGTGGGGGATGGCAGGCGAAGGCGCACGTTCAGATCAGACGGCTTGCGCGCAAAGCGCCTTCGACGGTGGCGTGATGGGCTGGCTCCAGAGGCGTCATCGGAAGGCGCAGGGTCGGGCCGCACAGCTTCATGCGGGCCATGGCCCATTTCACGGGGATGGGGTTGGCCTCCACGAACAGATGCTTGTGCAGGGGCAGCAAGGACAGCTGGATCTGCATGGCCCGCTGTACGTCGCCAGCCAGCGCCGCCTTGCACAACTCGTGCATCTGGCGCGGTGCGATGTTGGCCGTCACGCTGACATTGCCCTGTCCGCCGCACAACATCAGAGCGACCGCTGTTGCGTCGTCACCAGAGTACAGGGCGAAGTGCGCCGGCTTTTCCTTGATCAGCCACTGCGCGCGTTCGATGTTGCCGGTGGCTTCCTTGATGCCCACGATGCCCGGCACCTGGGCCAAGCGAAGCACGGTGGCGTGCGCCATGTCGGCGACGGTGCGCCCGGGCACGTTGTAGAGCACCATGGGCAGGTCGACCGCTTCAGCAATCGCCTTGAAGTGGCGGTACTGCCCCTCCTGTCCAGGCTTGTTGTAGTAGGGCACGACCTGAAGCTGGCAATGGGCGCCGACCTTTTGGGCGTAGCGGGCCAGCTCGATCGCTTCGGCCGTGGAGTTGGCGCCGCAGCCGGCCATGATGGGCACGTTGCGCGGGTGTTGGGCCGCCTGCTCGACCGAGACGCGAATGATCTCGCAGTGTTCTTCCACATTGACCGTGGGCGACTCTCCGGTGGTGCCAACCACGCCGATGCAGTCGGTCCCCTGTTCGCTGTGCCAGTCCACCAGCTTGCGCAAGGTGGGGTAGTCGACGCTGCCGTCTTCGTGAAAGGGGGTGGCCAGTGCAACGATGCTGCCGGTGATCATGGACATGAAAATCGCTTGGTTTGGATGGACAGGCGGGCACGTGGTCCCGTGCTTGGCACAACACCCGATTCTACTGGGCCTGTGGCCCCGGCACAGTCCAGGCGGCGCTCACCCTGGCGACGGGCCGAGCAGGGGAGCCGGGTCGGCCGCATCGAGCGGGCGCAGCGCGGCGATGCGCTGCAAGAAACGCGTTGGCCGCCCCAGGGGGTCGCATTCATGGCCGTCCTCATATGCGACCACGCGCAAGTCCGCGCAGGCCTCCAGAAGCTCGCCCGGCCGCAGCAGAAAGTCGGGGCGCGAGGGCTTGCCGACGCTGGCCTGTCCGATCGCAAAGGTTTCGTAAATCAGCACCCCACCAGGGGCCACGCTGGCCACCAGCGTGGGCAGCAGATCACGCCAGAGGTAGTGGGTCACCACCACGGCGGCAAAGCGCTGGCCCGGCAGGGGCCAGGGGCCGCTTTCTATATCGGCCAACACGCTCTGACAGCGGTCTGCTGGCAGGCCGACGGCGGCCAGCGCCTGGCTCGATCGGTCGATGCCCACGACCGGGTGGCCGCGTCCGCTAAACCAGCGCAGGTGCCGCCCCTGGCCGCAGGCCACATCGAGCACGGTTTGGCCAGCCGGCACCAGGTGCGACCAGCGTTGAACCCAAGCGCTGGCTGCCTCGGTGTCGCACAGGGCGGTACTGGATATGCCGGTGCTGGACATGGCGGATCTTTAGGGCCTTTTGCCCGTCTAGAAGCAGGCCCACATCTGCTCGGCCAGCATGACCAAGAAGGACGGCTGCAGGTACAGGCTGAGCACGCCCAGGCTCAGGGCCGTGCAAGCGGCCCACAGGCTCAGGCGTTGGATCAGGGCTTTGGACATGGCAGACGTCTTCAGGCTTGCGCGGTTTGCGGGCCGCGCTCGATCGGCCCCTCTCGCATGGGCAGGTTGATCAGGGCTGCAAAGACACCCAGGCCGATGGCGATGTACCAAACCACATCGTAGCTTCCCGTGCGGTCGTGCAGGTAGCCGCCGAGCCAGACTCCGAGGAAAGAGCCGATCTGGTGGCTGAAAAACACCGAGCCGCCGAGCATTGACAGATATTTGACGCCAAACATGTGGGCCACGGTGGCATTGGTTACCGGCACGGTCGAGAGCCACAGCAGGCCCATGATGGACGCAAAGACGTACACGCTCAGCGGGGTCAGCGGCGCGATCAGAAAGCCTGCGATGGCCAGCGAGCGCGCCAGGTAGATGCCCGCCAAAATCATTTTCTTGGAGTGCTTTTGCGCCAGCGAGCCAGCCACATAGGTGCCCAGGATGTTGAACAGGCCGATCAGGGCCAGCGCCGTGCTGGCTACGCTGGGCTCCATGCCGGCGTCTTTAAGGTAGCTGGGCATGTGGATGCCGATGAACACCACATGAAAGCCGCACACGAAATAGCCGGCGGTCAGCAGCTGAAAGCTCGGGTAGCGCAGCGCCTCGCTCAAGGCCTGCGCGATGGTCTGCTCGTTCTGGTCGCTGGCCGGCGCCGTGCTTTCATTGAGGCCGCGCGCCAGCGGCAGCATCAGCAGGCAGGCACCGGCCAGCACCAGCAAGGCGCTTTGCCAGCCCCAGTGGCTGATCATCCAGCCTTCCAGTGGCACCATAAGAAACTGGCCGAAAGAGCCGGCCGCGCCGACCACACCCATGGCCCAGGCCCGCTTGTCCGCTGGCATGTTGCGACCGATCACCCCGTAGACCACGGCGTAGGTGGTGCCGGC
>CANHDQ010000082.1 GCA_947459405.1 Comamonadaceae bacterium | reverse complement strand
CGGCACGCCGCAGGCCTTGAATTGGCCGCTCCAGAGTCGGCCCAGGGTGACCGGGCAGTCGGCCAGCTCGTCGTAGTCGGCCGCCAGGTACTGGCCGAAACCGCGGCGGTCGGTGCTGATCGGGCTCAGGCCGGTGGCCAGCAGCCAGTCGGCCTTGCCCTTGGGCGCCACCACCTCCAGCGCTTGCGGCCGATCCTGCTGCCCCTGCACTTGCAGGCACACGCTCGTGGCGTTGAAAAAGCCGCGCTCGTGGCTGAGCATGGCCGCGCGCACCGATGGATCGTTGGCGTAGACCTCGTAGTCGATTTGCAAGGCGGCGGTGGCGGTGCACTGCAGCCGCCAGCTGCATTTGTCGAGCTGCTCGATGGCCACCGGTTTGCGCCCTTGCCGCGCGTGCAGGCGCTGCAGTTGACCCGAAAACTCGCGCACCATGTAGCTGCCCGGTATCCACACCGGCAAACTCACGACCTGCTCTGCGGCCGGTTTGGCGATGGTCAGGCGGACGTGAAACAGGTGCGCATGCAGATCGGCGATCTCGATGCGGTGGCTGATCGGGGGCGGCGGCGCAGGTGGCATGGCGCGAGGATACCGCAGCGCCGCAAGCCGACCACCGGCCTTAGGGCGCTGATGCTTCGGCCAGCAACTTTTCGACCTGGGCCGCACCAATGGCGCCGGGTACCCGGGTGCCATTGGCAAACACCAGGGTGGGCGTGCCGGTGATGCGCATTTTGCGAGCAAACTCCACGTTGCGGGTCAGGGCGGCGCTGTCGCAGCCGGCGGCGGCGGTGGGCGGCGGCATGTCCGAGAGCATCAGCTCGCTCCAGGCGCGCACCTTGTCCCTGGCGCACCAGACGTTGCGTGACTGCTCGATTGAATCGGGACCCAGGATGGGCATGAGGAAAAGGTGCACCGTCACATCGTTGACCTTCTGCAGGTCGCGCTCGAAGCGCTTGCAGTAGCCACAGTTGGGGTCTTCAAACACGGCCAGCTTGCGCTTGCCGTTGCCGCGCACCAGCGTGATCGCATCCTTGAGGGGCAGGCTGTCGAAGGCAATCGCGTTGATGCGGTCGAGCCGCTCCTGCGTCAGGTCGCGGCGGCTGCGGGTGTCGATCAATTGCCCCTGAATCAGATGGTTGCCCTGGGCGTCGCTGTAGTAGATCTCGTTGCCCACGCGCACCTCAAACAGATTGGCCATGGGCGTGCGGCGGATTTCATCGATTTTGGGCAGGCCGGGCAGGCGTTCGCTGAGGTTCTTGCGGATCGCCGCCTCCGGCACCGCAGGTGGGCTCTGGGCCCAAGTGGGGCCGGGTATCAGCAAGGCGGCCAAGGCGGCGAGGGCGGCGGCGCTTAGCGCTTGGCGCAGACGGGCGGTCGTGGGGATCATGTGGGACTCCTGAAGGGGCGTATCAGCCCATGGCCTGGCGCATCAGCCAGGATTTGATCAAAGGCGTGCCACCGACGGCGTTCATGCCCCAGTTGCGCAGGGCCTGCCAGCGCGCATCGGTGTGCGAAAAAAGCCCTTGCAGGCCATCGGTGAGCAGGCCCATGGCCAGCACGTCGGCCTTGCGCTGGCGCTCGTAGCGTCGAAGCAGCCGCAGGTCGCCCGGATCGCGCCAGTAGGCCCGCTCGGCCAGCACCTGTGTCAGGGCCTGGGCATCGGCCAGTCCCAGGTTCAGGCCCTGGCCGGCCAGCGGGTGGACCGTGTGCGCGGCGTCTCCCGCCAGCGCCCAGCCCGGGCCGACCCAGCGATCGGCCTGCGCCCACTGCAGGGGCCAGGCCATGACTTCGCTTTGCAGGCTCAGGGGTGCCAGGTCGGCAGGCACCGCGTCCTGCACGCTGCGCGTGAAATCGGCACGGCCCAGTTTGAGCAACTCTTGCCCGCGTGATATCGGCACCGACCACACCAGCGCCAGCTCGCGGCCCTGCGGGCCGCCGGTGGGCAACAAGGCCAGAATGTCCGGGCCGCAAAACCACTGGCGCGCCACGCCACCATGGGGCTCATCACTGAGCAGGCGCGCCGCCAATGCGGTCTGGGCGTAGGGCCGTGCCTGCCAGTTCACGCCGAGCTGCTTGCGGCTGCTGCTGGAGCGGCCTTCGCAAATGACGGTGAGCTTGGCCGGCACGTCGTCCGTGCGATCGAGGCGGTGCACCTCGGGCGCAAAGCGCAGCGCCTGGCCCAGGGTTTCTTGCAGCGCCTCGGCCTCGACCAGCCAGGCGAGCTCTTGCTGGCCCGGCGGCGCCCTGAAGTCGATGCGACCGCCCTCATCGCCCCAGACCTGCATGGCGCCCACTGGCGTGACCTCGCCGGGCCAGACGCGCAGGCTCTCGAGCAGCTTGCGCGAGGCATGGTTGAGGGCGTAGGCCCGCACGTCGAGCGCTTTGGGCGGCTCGGCTGTGGCGCCTGGTGCGAACGCGCACAGCGCCACCCGCAGCCGCTGGCGCGCCAGCAGCAGCGCCAGGCTGCGTCCGACCACGCCATCGCCTCGGATGCACACATCAAATTCTGGGCTCATGCCGCATTGTAGAAACACAGTCAAAATGTCGCCCTTGCGCCTTACCAAAGGAAACAGATGGACGCCAACCTTTCCTCGACCCTGCCCCTGCAAGCGGTGATCTCGCAGCTGATCGTCTACCCGGTCAAGTCCTGCGCGCCGGTGCTGCTCAAGCGCGCCTTGCTGACCGATCAGGGGCTCGATCTGGACCGTGCCTGGATGGTGGTCGATGAGCGCGGGCAATTCTTGTCGCAGCGCCAATGCCCCCGCCTGGCGCTGGTGCAGCCGCAGCTGCGGCTGTCGGACCTGATGCTGCGCGCGCCGGGCATGCTGGCTTTGCACCTGAGCCTTGAGGGGGTCGAGCAGGCCATGAAGGTCTGGCTCTGGGACGAGGCGATTGATGCCTGGGACATGGGTGAGCTGGCGGCGCAGTGGTTCAGCGATTTTCTGGGTCGGCCGGCCCGTCTCGTGCGTTTTGACCCGCAGTTCGAGCGGCCCTCAGATCGGCGCTGGACCGGCGGGCAGACCGTGCTCAATCCGTTTACCGACGGCTTTCCGCTGATGCTGCTGGGCCAGCCCTCGGTCGATGGGCTCAACGCGCGGCTGCAGGCTGCCGGGCAGGCGCCGGTGGACATGCTTCGCTTTCGGCCCAACATCGTGCTTTCGGCCGTCGATGGGCAGGGGTGGGGCGCGCATGACGAAGACCGGGTGGAGATGCTGCAGATCGAGACCGGCCAAGGGCCGATCCGGCTCAAGTCTGCCAAGCCTTGCAGCCGCTGCCAGATGGTCGATGTCGATCCGCAAACGGCGCAGACCGGCTCTCCTGTGCTGTCGACTCTGGGAGGCTACCGCCGTGACCCGCGCCTCGATGGTGCCATCAGCTTTGGCGTCAACCTGATGGTCCTCGAGGGCATTGATCAGGAGCTTGCCGTCGGACAGACGGTGCGCGCGAGTCTGCGGCGCGACTGAGTCGGGCCCTCAGCGGCACCTCGGCCGCGACCTCATGCCTTGACGCCCAGCCGATGCCGCCTGCGCAGCAGCGCATGGAGCGTCAAGCCCACGCCGGCCATCACCAGCGCCCCGGCGCTGATCACCACGCCCGAGCCCAGCGGGGCGATGAGCCAAGTGCCCAGCAGCACGCCCAGTGCCTGGCCCATGAACAAGGCGGTGGCAAACAGCGACACCGCCATGCCCCGGCTCTCGGGGGCCATCTGGGTCGCCAGGGTTTGCAGCGTGTTGTGCAGCATGAAAAAGGCAAACCCGCCTCCCAGCATCGACAAGGCAATTGCCTGCCACCAAGGGCTCCAGGCCGCGGCCAGCAAGGCCAGGGCCACGCCCAGCCCGCCGATCAGCACCATGCCGCGCTCGCCGAGCGCAGCGATGACGCGCGGGGCCAGCGCCATGTAGAGCACGCCGCCGAGCCCCATCAGAGACACCACCGAGCCGGCGCTCGAGAGCGACAGGCCGTGCTGCAGGTGCAGATGGGAGGCCACTATGGCCAGCATGCCAAAGCCGGCCGCCCCCTGAAACACGGCCAGGGCAATCATTTTGCGCACCCAGCTGCTGCGCATCAGCCCCAGGGTTTGGCCGACCATGCCGGGGGCGCCCGGACGGGCCACCGGCATCGGCGCGCCCGATCGCTGCTGCGCCTGCCAGTTGCGTTGCAGCAGCCAGCCGACCGCCAGAAACAGCACGGTCATCAGCACGAACGCCCAGCGCCAGCCGACGGTGTCGCTGAGCAGCCCGCCGAGCAATTGCCCGCTGAAGATGCCGCTGGTGGTGCCCAGGCCGACCCGGGCCAGGGTCTCCTGGCGCCTTTGATAGGGCACCGCATCGCCGGTCCAGGCCAGTGACATCGGAATGATGGCGGCGGCAAAGGCTGCTGCCAGCACGCGGGCCATGAGCAGAGCCTCCAGGCTGCCGGCCAGCACCGCCAGCGCGTTGCCCAGGCCGCAGGCCAGCGTGGTGTAGGTCACGACGCGCCACTTGCCGTAGCGGTCGCCGAGCGCGCCATAGAAGAACTGGGCCAGGCCGTACATCACCGCGAACAGCGAAACCACCTGGGCGGCGGCAGCCAGGCTGGCATCGAACTGGCGCGACAGCTCGGGCAGCATGGCATCGCAAATGCGCTGGCTCATCATGCTGGCGCAGCAGGCCAGCGACAGCAGCAGCACCGAGCGGTCGATCTCGGCGCCCGTGACCGGGCTGTCGGGGCGCTTGGGCGCCGCCTCAGTCAACCTTGGCGCCCGAATAGCGGATCGGGCCGGCTCGGGTGCCCAGCTCCTGGCGGATGTGGCGCGCCATCTCGCGTCCGTCGCCGGCGACCAGGTCGTAGCCCTTGCCGTCGACCTCGCGCTCTTTGAAGGCGGGCTCACGCAGGATGCTTGCCACATCGCGGCTGATGCGCTCGACCGTGGCCGCAGGCATGGCAATCGGTGCGAGCAGGCCCACCCAAACATTGGCATCGACCTCCGGGTAGCCCAGCTCGGCGGCGGTGGGCACATCGGGGAAGGCGGGGTGGCGCGTCTTGCCGCCGTAGGCCAGGGCCTTCATGCGTTTGCTTTGAAGATGGGGCCGCGCCGACGGAATGCCGGCCCAGGTCAGCGGGATCTCGCCGCTGACCACGGCGCTGACAGCCTGCGGAATGCCGCGGTAGGGAATATGCACGATGAAGATGCCAGCCTTTTGTTTGAGCATCTCGGTGGCCAGCTGCGGCTGGCTGCCCGCGCCGTAGGAGGCATACGAGAGCGAGCCGGGCTGCTTGCGCGCCAAAGCCACCAGCTCAGGCAGCGTGTTGGCGGGCAGCGAGGCCGAGGCCACCAGCAACTGGCTAAAGGACACCATGCGCGAAATTGGGGCGAAATCGCGCTCGAAGTCGTAGGGCAGCTTGTTGTACAGGTGCGGGTTGATGGTGAAGGTCGCATCGGTGGTCAGCAGCAGCGTATGACCGTCGTTGGCGCGGGCCACCATCTCGGTGCCGATCAAGGTGTTGGCACCGGGCCGGTTGTCCACCGTCACGGGCTGTTGCCAGCGCTCTTGCAGCTTTTGCGCCAGCGCCCTGGCCAGCACATCGACGCCGCCGCCAGCCGGGTACGGTACGATCACCCGAACCGCCCGGTTGGGCCAATCATTGGCAGGCTGCGCATGCCCCAGAGTTGCCAGCAAGCTCAAGGCCAGGGTCACGATCGCTGAGCGATATGTCATCAAATTTTCCTTTTGGATCGGCTGAAGGTCAGCAACGGGTCGATTCTATGAGTCCCGCCGGCCCTGACTGGGGCCCCGCCAACCAGGCCGATGGCGCCGATAGCCCTGATAGCCCTGATGGCGCTGACTGGCCCGCAATGCCGGCCTTGCGGCTGGCGCGTATCCCGACCGAGGCGCGCTCGCGCTACCTGGGCGACCGCTGGTCTTACCTCGAGGCGGGCCCGCCTCAGGCCACGCCTGTGGTGATGCTTCACGGCATTGGCGCGCATGCCGAGTATTTTCGGTTTCAGCTCGCGGCCCTGTCGTCGCACTGGCGCGTGATCGCCTGGAACGCGCCGGGTTATGGCCTGAGCGACAACCTGCGCAGCCAGCAGCCGCAAGCGTCGGACTATGCGCAGGCGCTGGCCGATTTTCTGCAGGCTGTGCAGGTCGACCGCTGCGTGCTGGTGGGCAACTCTTTTGGCTCTGCGGTGGCCCAGGCCTTTGCCATTGCCCAGCCCCAGCGTGTGATCGGCCTGCTGCTCACTGGCGCGGGCATCGGGCAAAGGCAGTTGGCGCCGGCGCGCCGGGCCGCCTTCGAGGAGCGCGTGGCGCGCATCCGAGAAGGCGCCTACCAGTATGGCGATCGCGGCGTCGATCACCTGGTGGGGCCGCAGGCGGGACAGGCGCTGCGCCGCTGGCTCACCGACATCTCGCGCGGCCTGCATGCCGACGGCTTGCAGCGTGCAGCGGCGTTTCGCCTGTCCTCGTTTTTCAGCCCCGACCAGGCCGACCGGTTGACGATGCCGCTGCTGATGATCCAGGGCAGCCACGACATGGTCAACCCCCGGCAGGACAATGCCGATTTGCTGCTGGCCGCCGTGCCGCAGGCGCGGCTGCAACTGTGGCAGGGCGTGGGTCACCTGCCCGAGGCAGAGGCGCCTGGCCTGTTTGCCCGCACCCTGGCGCAGTTCGCGCAGGCTGCAGGCGCAGCCGGTCGAAATTGAGACGGGCGGTCCCGTCCCCGCGAGCCGGTTTCAGTCGGCCTTGATGTTGCGCGACTCGATCAGCCGCTTCCAGCGCGCGAACTCGGCGGCCTGGTAGGCGGTGAACTGCTCGGGCGTGCTTGCCACGATTTCAAAGCCCAACTCCAGCAGCTTGGGGCGCACTTGTGGATCGTTCAGGCTCGATGCAATGGCGGCATGCAGCCGGGCCTTGACATCGGCCGGCAGGCCCCGGGGGCCGGCGACAGCCTGCCAGGAGTAGACATTGGCCTCCTTGATGCCTGACTCCTCGAGCGTGGGCACATTGGGCAGCAGGCCTGAGCGGCGGGCGCTGGTGATGGCCAGTGGGCGCAGCTTGCCGGCCAGAATCTGCGGCATGGCGGTGTTGATGTTCATGAAGGACGAGTCGACCTGGTTGCCCAGCAGGTCGTTCATGACCGGCCCGCCGCCCTTGTAGGGCACATGGATGCCGGTGGTGCCCGTCTGCTGCCAAAACAGCTCGGCCGTGAGGTGGTCGCTGCTGCCGTTGCCCGAGGAGGCAAAGGTCATCTTATTGGGCTGCGCGCGGGTGAAGGCGATCACGTCGGCCAGCGACTTGTGCGGCGAGGCCGCCGGTACCACCAGGACATTGGGGGCCTGCACCGCCACCGAGATGTAGTCGAGTTCCTTGAGCGCGTCGTAGGGCGCCCTGATCAGGTGTGGCGCGATCACGAAGGGGCCCAGCGAGGACACCAGCAGGGTCTGCCCGTCGGCGGCCGAGCGAACCACCTGACCGGTGCCGATGGTCCCGGTGGCCCCGGCCTTGTTGTCCACCACAAAACGCCCGCCCAGTTTTTCCTGCAGCTTGGGCGCCAGTGTGCGCGCGATCAGGTCGGTCGAGCCGCCGGGCGGGAAGGGCACGACCAGCGTCACGGCACGGCTGGCGTCGGGCCAGGCCTGGGCCGAGCCCAGGGTCAAGGCGGTGGCCAGCATGCACAGCCAGTGTTTGATCTTCATGGTGTCTTCCTCTCGGTTGTGTGCGTGTAACGGGTTGAGATTCGGGTGGCGCCTCGGCCCACAGGGGCACGGCGCGTGCAGGCGTCGATCGTAATGCGACAGCGCGGCTTTGCCCCTACTGGTTGACACCAATGGCAGGCCCAGCCGACCTGCTTGGCTTGGTGCCCCGGGCCTTGGGCGCAGCCCGGTGCTCCATCGCGGCACTGAGCGGTGGGGATGCGCAGTGGCGGTGCGCAAAACCGCTACAGTACGGGCATGCGTTCACCCTCAGACAGGAGCGGCCCATGACCCAGTCTCTCACCATGAGCTTGTTGACTGTTTTGAGCCTTGCGCCCGCCGCGTGGGCGGCCCAGCCTCTGATCACCGACGACACCGGTACACAGGGCAAAGGCGCTCAGCAGTTGGAGTGGGCGCACAGCGCCGAGCGCGTGGTGCGAGGTCTCGATCGCAGCCGCAGCCTGGCCGGTGCCTGGACCTACACGCTGGGCGCCAGCGATCAGCTCGATGTCTTCGTCACCGGCTCTTATTTGGGCTTGCGGCCCGCAAGCGACCCGTCGACTTCGGGCTGGAGCCATCTCACGCTCGGCGCCAAGTGGCGGCTGTGGGAGCTGGAATCGAGCCAGATCAGTCTGGCTCTCAAACCTGAGTTGCTGCTGCCTGTGAGCCCAGCGCGTGAAGCGCGTGAGCTCGGTGTGGGGCGAAGCTCTTATGCGCTGACGCTGATTGCCACGCAGGAGCTGCCCTTTGGCGCTTTGCATCTGAACGTGCAGGCCGGCCGCGACCGTTTTCGCGATGCCCAGGACAACGAACGCAGCCTGCGCTACTCGGTCGCCGCCTTGTGGGACTTGGCCTCTGGCTGGCGTCTGGCCCTGGATCTGGGGCAGCAGACGGTGCGCAGCGCCCAGGGCGTGGAGGTGCGCGCGCGGTTTGTCGAGATTGGCACCATTTACTCGCCCAGCAAGACCCAAGATTGGGCGCTGGGACTGATCCGCAGCACCGACAACGACAGGCCTGCGGCGGCCACCCGCACTCTGACCGGTGGCTGGACCTATCGTTTCTAGACAGAGCGTTCACCGAGCGGCGGGGGCCGCCGTGTGCTCGCCCGTCAGCGCTTGTGCCCATGAGTCGGCGCGCGGCGGCAGTGCGGCCTGCTTGTCCTCAATCTGGCCTTGAGGTCGCCCATGTCAGCCCCCGTCCTGAACCGCCCCATGCTGGTCTTTCTATTGCTGGCGCAAATGGCGCTGGGCCTGCTGGCCATGACGGTATGCATTCCCTCGATGCAGGATTGGCCGGCGCAGTTTGGCGCCAGCCAGTCTCAGGTCCAGTTGACCTTCAGCGGCTATGTTGCCGCCTTTGGTCTGGCGCAACTGGTCTACGGCCCCCTGGCCGATCGCCTCGGTCGCAAGCCGGTTTTGCTCGCCGGCTTGGTCGTCGCTGCCCTGGGAAGCGCGCTGGCGGCCAGCGCCCAAAGCTTGAGTCTGTTGCTGCTGGCGCGGGTCCTGCAGGGCGCTGGCAGCGCGGTGGGCATGGTTGTCGGCAGGGCCCTGGTGCACGACCTCTTTGCGGGCGCGCAGCGCACCCGCATGATGGCCTACGTCGGCATGACCATGGGCGTGTGCCCGCCCCTGGCCGCGCTCGTCGGTGGGCGCTTGCACGTGGCGCTGGGCTGGCAGAGCAACTTCGTGCTTCTGCTGGTTTTGTTTGTGCTGTTGCTCTGGCTTAGCTGGCGCCACCTGCCTGACATGCGGCCGCCCGCAGCTGCCGCGTTGCCTTGGTGGCATCAAGCCGCATCGTCCTACGCCCAACTGATGGGCCAGCGCGTTTTTCTGCTCTACGCGCTGATTTTGGCGCTGACTTCGGCCAGCGCCCAAACCTACTTTGCGGGCGCGCCGATCGTACTCAAGGCCTATGGGATTGGGCCCGAGTCGATCGGTTGGTTCATCATGGCGGTGCCGCTGCCCTACATTTTGGGCAATGCCCTGACCAGCCGGGTCATCCACCGCTATGGTGACCGCCGCCTGATGTTCTGGGGCCAGATTGCCACGGTCGGGGGCTTGTTGCTCATGCTGGTCTTGGCCCTGGCGGGGGTGCGCTCTGTGCTGGCTTTGGTGCTGCCGCTGGCCCTCATGGGTTTTGGTCACGGCCTGCTGGTGCCGCCCACCCTCTCGGGTGCGGTCGGCTCGGTTCCTGCCCTGGCCGGCACCGCCGCTGCCTTTGCGGGAGCCTTGCAGCAGCTGTGCGGCGCTGTCGGCGCCTACCTTGTTGGCCTGGTCGAGCACGAGGGCAATGTGCAGCTGGCCCTCTTCATGCTCGCCATGGCCCTGGGCGCCTGGCTTGCCCATGCCGCGCTCAAGCGCAGCGGCGCCTGGCGCTAGGGCGCCTCATTACAATTTGCGGTTTTTCCCTGGCCAGACTCGAGCGCGGTGCGCCCTGCACCCGACGGCCGACGGGGACGACCAGCCTGCCAAGGAATTTTCATGAGCCTCAAATGTGGCATTGTCGGCCTGCCCAACGTCGGCAAGTCGACCCTCTTCAATGCCCTGACCAAGGCCGGTATTGCGGCCGAAAACTACCCGTTTTGCACCATCGAGCCCAACACCGGTGTGGTCGAAGTGCCCGATCCGCGCTTGGGGCAATTGGCCGAGATCGTCAAGCCTGAGCGGGTCGTGCCGGCCATCGTCGAGTTTGTCGACATCGCCGGTTTGGTGGCCGGTGCCAGCCAGGGCGAGGGCCTGGGCAATCAGTTTCTGGCCCACATCCGCGAGACCGACGCCATCGTCAATGTGGTGCGCTGCTTCGAGGACCCCAATGTGATTCATGTGGCCGGCAAGGTCGATCCGATCGCCGACATCGAGGTCATCCAGACCGAGCTGTGCCTGGCCGACCTGGGCACGGTCGACAAAAGCCTGCAGCGCTACACCAAGGCGGCCAAGAGCGGCAACGACAAGGAGGCGGCCAAGCTCGTGGCCGTGCTGACCCGGGTGCAGGCGGTGCTCAACGAGGGCAAGCCCGCGCGCACGCTTGAAATGAGCGAGGAGGAGCGCGCACTGCTCAAGCCGCTGTGCCTGATCACCGCCAAGCGCGCCATGTTTGTCGGCAACGTGAGCGAAACCGGTTTTGACCACAACCCGCTGCTCGAACGCCTGCAGGCTTACGCCGCCTCGCAGAACGCGCCCGTGGTGGCCATTTGCGCCAAGATGGAGGCCGACATGGCCGAGATGAGCGACGAGGACAAGGCCATCTTCCTTGAGGAAATGGGCCAGACCGAGCCGGGCCTGAACCGCCTGATTCGCGCAGCCTTCACGCTGCTGGGCTTGCAGACCTACTTCACCGCCGGTGTCAAAGAAGTGCGCGCCTGGACCATCCACATCGGCGACACCGCTCCCAAGGCCGCCGGCGTGATCCATGGCGACTTCGAGCGCGGCTTCATCCGCGCCCAGACGATTGCCTTCGAAGACTATGTCGCGCTCAAGGGCGAGCAGGGCGCCAAGGACGCGGGCAAGATGCGCAGCGAAGGCAAGGATTACGTCGTCAAGGACGGCGACGTGATGAACTTCCTGTTCAACGTCTAGCCTGCGGACAACCGCCAAGGGATCGCTTCGCCCCTCGCGATAACGCGGGGGGGGGGGGCGATGGCGTTCATGCCCTGTCATTGCGAGGAGCGAAGCGACGCGGCAATCCCTGCTTTTG
>CANHDQ010000081.1 GCA_947459405.1 Comamonadaceae bacterium | reverse complement strand
GTCGATGCCGGCCTGGCCCAGCAGATCGAGCGTCTGGAAGGACTCAGACTTGGCCGGCGAGAGCCACCCGCGCACCGGCGCTGCGGTGGCGCTGCGCAAAATGTCCAGGCTCTGCTCGATCCAGCGCTTTTCCTCGGCCGGATCAAGGCCGCCGTGGTGCAGGTGGTCCATGTCCAGGCCGTTGGCGATGAACTCCCAGCCCAGGGCCTTGCAGCGCTCGATCAGGCTGGGGTAACGCAGCGCAACCGCCGCATTGACCGCCACCGTGGCCGGTATGGCGTGCCGGCCCAGGGCCTGCATGATGCGAAAGATGCCGACCCGGTTGCCATAGTCGCGCAGCGTGTAGTGGCGCAAGTCCGGGTAGGCAGTTTGCATCGCGCCCGGTGGCTTGAAGGGCTGGCCGGCCATGTTCAGCGGGAACCACTCCAGCGCGGGCACCACCCACAAGGCGATGCGCGCACCGTCGGGCCAGGCCACCGGCTTGCGACGCGGCAGCATGGACCAGTCGTAGCGATCATGGTCCATGCCATAGCGGCGAAGCGGGTAGGACAGATAGTCTTCGGGCAGGGGCTTGTTGCTCATGGAGCCTCTCCCACCGCTTGACCGGCCGCCATAAAGGCGCTGTGGTAGTGCGCATTGAAGTGCTGCGCGATCTCACGGCCGGTGGCCAGCCAGACCTTGTCGTGCGAGGTGATGTAGGCCAGCGCCTCCTCGAAGGCGGCCAGCCGGTAGGGCTGACCGATCAAATACGGATGCAGCGGGATGCACATCACGGTGCCAGAGCGCTCGCCCTCTTCATAGAGCCGATCGAACTGCCGCTTGAGGATGTCGCCATAACGCCGAGGCGACACCAGATTGACGTTGTAGACGATGGTGTCGTTCATCTCGAGCGAATACGGGATGCTGGTCAGGGTGCCTTTTTTGACCTTGACCGGCCCAGGCTGGTCGTCGTGGAACAGGTCGCAGACATAGGTCAGGCCCATCTCGGCCACCAAATCCATGGTGTTGGGCGTGTAGGTCAGGGCCGGCGCGAGCCAGCCGTCAAGCTTTTGCCCGGTGTGCTTCTTGATCGTGTCAATCGAGTCCTGAATGACCTGGCGCTCCTGCTCCTCGTTCATGCCCATGAGGTAGCGGGTGTTGTAGGTGCCGTGCGAGTAGAACTCCCAGCCCTCGCGGGCGCAAGCCTCGATCACCTCGGGGTGATGCTCGCACAGGGCCACATTGAGCGAGACGCTGCCGCGCATGTTGCAGCGCTTCATGACATCGAGCATGCGCCAAAAGCCGGTGCGATTGCCGTAGTCGCGATAAGAGTAATTGAGCACGTCCGGGGCTGGCCGGGCCCAAGGCGCGCGCGCCGGATTGCGCGGCGGATTGAGCTCGTAGAACTCGACATTGGGGGCCACCCAGAACGCCACGCGGGCGCCGCCCGGCCACCGAATCACCGGACGACTGTCGTAGGGCAGGTAGTCGTAAAAGCCCGGGTCACGCCGGGTGGGCAGCGCGCTCAAGATGCGGCCTCACGCCCCGGCACGCGGGCCAGCTGCTCGAGCGTCTCCTCGATCGAGAGCACGTCGGCGTACTTGAGCATCATGTCGTACAGGTTGGAAAAGTGCGGCGACTCATGTTTGTCGGCCACGCACTGCTCGGGCACGATGGTGCGAAAGCTGCGCTGCAGGCTGTCGACCACCGTGGCGCGCACACAGCCCGAAGTCGAGCCACCGGTGACCACACAGGTGTCCACACTGTGGAAGGTAAAGATCGAGCCGAGGTTGGTCTCGAAAAAGGCCGAAGCCATGCGCTTGTTGATGATGATGTCGCGCTGGCGATCGATCACCAGCCGGTCATCAAATTCGGCGCGCCGGCTCCCCACCTTGATGTTTTGCAACGAGTCGGGGGTGTTGGTGCGGGTGCCCCAGACGCCACAGTCCTCGCCCGACTCCATATAGGCCACGTAGGTCCAGACCACCGGGAAGCCCTTGCGCCGAAAGGCCTCGGCCAGCTGATTGACGTAATCGAGCTGGCACGGATCGGTCTCGTAAGCGGTGGCGAACTCGCCGACGCAGGTGTAGGCCTTCTGCAGATCGATGTTGATCAGGGCCGGCATCCGGCCAAAACCGAAGCGCTTGCGGGTGGGATTGGCTTTGACCGCAGCAAACAACTGCCGGGCGCTCTTGTCTGAAAGTTCCATGGCGCAAACGGTGAAAAAGTGAAGATGACGCGATCTTCCCTTGGGCCATTTGTCCTGTCAATAGAACAATTGGGGCGCGCTCGGGCATCGCCGCCGATCAATCGAGCACCCTTCGCTGGCCAACGCTCAGCCGTTGCGCCAACGGGGCGCACGTCGCTCGTTGAAGGCCTGCACCCCCTCGAGCCGGTCCTGCGAGGACACCAGCACGTTGTAGGCCGCCAGATCGAGCATGTAGCCGGTGTGAAAGTCCACCTCGCCGCCTCGGCTGGCCGCCAGCTTGACGTAGCGCACCGACATGGGCGCAGCTTGCACAATCTGGCGGGCGATCTGCAGCGCCTGCTCCAGCGCACGCCCCGGCTCGGTCAACTCGTTGACCATGCCCCATTGCAGGGCCTGCTGGGCGGTAAAGCTCGCGCCGGTGTAGAGCAGTTGCTTGGCCTGGCGCATGCCCACCGCACGCACCAGGTTTTGCACGCCGCCGCCGCCGGGCAGGATGCCGCGCTTGACCTCGGGCAAGGAGAAAACCGAGGCCTGCGAAGCGATGATGAAGTCGCACATCAAAGCCAATTCGAGGCCGCCGCCATGGGCATGGCCTTCGATGGCGGCCACAACCGGCACGGGAAAGTCCTTGACCGCCAGGAAAGCCTCTTCAATCAACTGGTGCTGGGCCCGCCAGGTCTCGTCGGACATGCCGTTGCGCTCCTTGAGGTCGCCGCCGACGCTAAAGGCGCGGGTGCCCGCACCGGTCAAGACCAGCACCCGCACCGCCGCGTTGGCCGACAACTCGCGCACCACCGCGCGCAACTCGGTAAACAGCGCGGTATTCATCGCGTTCATGACATCGGGGCGATTGAGGGTGATCTGCCAGATGCCGCAGTCTTCGGGGGCCGGGCCCAGCTCGGTGACGCGCAAGGTTTGAGGGTTCATGCAAGCTTCCTTGAGTTTGATCTATATCCGTCTGGGCCCCGGAGCTGCCCCCGCATCGGCCAGGCCGGCAGAGCCGGCTCGCGCACATCGGGGGGCGGGGGTGCTGGGTTTTAGCCTATCCAGTTGGTTGCGCTCCAGCCGCCGTCAATGACCAGCACATGCCCATTAATAAAGGACGCATCGTCCGAGCACAAAAACGCCACTGCGCCGGCCACGTCCTCGGGGCGGCCCATGCGTGGAAAGGGGATGGTGTCGACCATCAGGCGCCGAAAGGCTGGCTGCTCGAGACGGTCTTCAATCAGCGGGGTGCGGATCAGGCCAGGGGCCACCGCATTGATGCGCAACCCCTTGGGCCCGTAATCGACGGCCATCTGCCGGGTCAAGCCGATCAGCGCGGCCTTGGTCGCCGCATAGGCCGAGGCGCCCGGGTTGCCCATCAAACCGAAAGTCGAGGCCACATGGACCACACAGGCGCCGGGCTCGAGAAGACCCAAAGCCTCGCGCGAGAAACGAAACACGCTGCGCAGATTGACGTCTAGAAAGCGGTCGAGTTCGGCGTCGTCGGTCAGGTGCATGGCCTTGGGCCGCCCGATCCCTGCGTTGTTGATCAGCGCATCGAGCCGCCCAAAGCGCGAGCGCGCAAGTGCCACGGCCTTGGCCGGCGCATCGGCCGAAGTGACATCGAGCACCGCGCAGGCCACGCGATCCGGCCAGAGCGTTTGCAGCTCCTGCAAAGCCTGCTCCTGCCGGTCCACGGCCAGCAAGCTGCCGCCTTGCTCAAGCCAGCGCTGTGCAATCGCCCGACCGATGCCCTGGGCCGCACCGGTGACCATGGCCACCTTGCCTGAATTCATGACCAGCCTCCTTCTCATGCTTGAAAAGAGCCGCGTTTATACCCCGCCTGCGGCCGCGCTGTGGCCGCAGGCGCGCGCTGTGCTACAACCGCAGCCTTCGAGTGCAAGACCCCTGATGCAAGACCTCTGATGCAAGACGCCATGAAGCCCATGCCGGTTTACTTTGTCTCCCACGGTGGCGGCCCCTGGCCCTGGGTGGACGGTATGCGCGAGATGTTCGCGCTCACCGCCCGCGAGTTGGCCGCCCTGCCCGCCCGGCTGCCTCAAAAACCCAAGGCGGTGCTGATGATCAGCGGCCACTGGGAGGCCACCGAGTTTTCGGTGTCGGGCGCCGCGCTGCCGGGCATGGAATACGACTACTTCGGCTTTCCGCCGCACACTTACCAGATCCGCTACCCCGCCCCGGGATCACCGGCACTGGCCGCCCGAGTGCAAGCCCTGCTGGCCGAGGCGGGCATCGCCTGCCGGGTTGACCCCGACCGCGGCCTCGATCACGGGGCCTTTGTCCCCATGCACCTGATGTACCCGCAGGCCGACGTCCCACTGGTGCTGCTCTCGCTCAAGCAGGGCTATGACCCGGCCCTACACATCCGAGTCGGTCAGGCGATCGCTGGCCTGCGCGATGAGGGCGTGCTGATCATGGGCAGCGGCCTGACCTACCACGACATGCGCGGCTTCGGCAGCGATGCGGCGACGCCGGTGGCGCAGGCTTTCGA
Organism: Comamonadaceae bacterium; assembly: GCA_947459405.1. Taxonomy (GTDB): domain Bacteria; phylum Pseudomonadota; class Gammaproteobacteria; order Burkholderiales; family Burkholderiaceae_C; genus Polaromonas. The sequence continues at coordinate 6,695 of CANHDQ010000081.1, read as the reverse complement.
GCAGTTTCTGGCCCAGACCCTGGCCGAACCCGACCCGGTCAGGCGGCGCGAGCGCCTGGTGGCCTGGACCGAAGGTCCACAGGCCAGGCGCGCCCATCCGCGCGAGGATCATCTGATCCCACTGATGGTTGCCGTGGGCGCCGCGCAGGACGATATGGGCCGGCGTTTCCTGCTCGACCATGCGCTGAAGGTGGACATGGGCTCCTACGAATTTGGCGGAGCCAAGAGCTAAAAGCAAACGATCAGGCCAGCGCGGCCATCAGCAACTGGTGAATCGCAAAGCCGCCAACCACCAGAAAAACAAACAGCGCAGCAGCCAGTTTCAGCGCCGCCAATCCGCCGCGGCGCATCGCGCCCAAGTCGGTGCGCAAGCCGATGGCGCTCATCGCCATGGTCAGCAAAACGCTGTCTACCAACAATAAGGCAGGGCGCCAGGAAGCCGGGATGACACCCGTCGAGTTACAGGCAATCATGACCAGAAAGCCTACTGCAAACCAAGGAATGCCAGCCGCAGCTCGCGCCGGATCCCGCCCCGAGCCCAGCAGGCCGCTCCAAGGCAAAAGCAACAAAAAAGGCGCGAGCATCATGACCCGCAGCATTTTTTCGATCACCGCCGCACCTGCGGCCTCACCACCGACCTGCTCGCCGACCACCACCACCTGCGCCACCTCATGGATGGTCGCCCCGGCATACACCCCAAACTCCTGAGGGGACAAGGACAAGACAGCGTAAAGCCAGGGATAAAGCAGCATGGCCAGCGTGCCAAAAACCACCACGGTGGTCACCGCAATGGCCACATCGGCCTCACGGGCCCGCGCCAAAGACTGAGTGGCCATGACGGCGGCAGCCCCACAAATGGCGCTGCCTGCACCAATGAGCAAGGCGCTGGGGCGATCCAAACCCAGGCGCCGACCCAGCCAGACGGCCAGCATCAAGGTGCAGATCATGATCAATACCGCCAAGACCAAGCCGACCCAACCGACTTGCGCAATATCCTGAAAGGTCATGCGAGCGCCATAGACGACGATGCCAGCGCGCAGCAGGGTCGTCCGGGCCAAATCGATGCCCGCGTTGCAGTGCACCGACAGGTAGCGGTAGCCGGTGTTGCCGACGGCAATGCCCAGCACAATGGCCAAGGTCATCAACCCCACACCGCTGCCGGTGAGCCACTGGCTGCGCGACAGGGCCAGCGCCGTGGCCGCCAGCAGGGCTGCCAAAAGCAGACCCAGCCCATGAGCCGGCCGAAGGCCACCCACCGCCGCGCTGGCGGCGGCCTTCAGGCCACTCACTGCCCGCCCACCATGGGCAGATCCAAGCCGCGCTCCCGCGCACAGGCCACGGCCTCTTCATAGCCCGCGTCCGCATGCCTCATGACACCAGTGCCTGGGTCGTTCCAGAGCACACGCTTGAGCCTCGCATCGGCTTGCGGCGTGCCGTCACAAACGATCACCACGCCCGAGTGCTGCGAGTACCCCATTCCCACCCCACCCCCATGGTGCAAACTGACCCAAGTTGCTCCGCCCGCAGTGTTGAGCATGGCATTGAGCAGCGGCCAATCGGAGACGGCATCGCTGCCATCCTTCATGGCTTCTGTTTCTCGATTTGGACTGGCCACCGACCCGCTGTCCAGGTGATCGCGCCCAATGACGATCGGCGCCTTGAGCTCACCGCTGCGCACCATCTCATTGAAGGCAAGACCGGCAAGGTGGCGCTGGCCCAGGCCGATCCAGCAAATGCGCGCCGGCAAGCCCTGAAACGCGATGCGCTCGCCAGCCATGTCCAACCACCGGTGCAAGGCTGCATCATCTGGAAACAGCTCCTTCATCTTGGCATCGGTCTTGTAGATGTCCTGCGGATCGCCCGACAAGGCCACCCAACGGAACGGGCCCCGGCCCTGACAAAACAAGGGCCTTACATAGGCTGGCACGAAGCCGGGATAGGCAAAGGCGTCTTTCACGCCGGCATCGAGCGCGACTTGCCGGATGTTGTTGCCGTAATCGACTGTGGGCACACCCATGGCCTGGAAATCCAGCATCGCGCGTACGTGCACCGCACAGCTGCGCGCTGCAGCCTGACGCAGATGGGCGTGCTCGCTGTCCTGCGCTCTGGCCTGCTCCCACTGGGTCACGCTCCAGCCAGCGGGCAGGTAGCCATTGACCAGATCGTGGGCCGAGGTCTGATCGGTCACCAGATCCGGCTTGAGGCCACCAGCGCGTGCGCGTTCAACCAGCGCTGGCAGCACCTCAGACGCATTGCCCAGCAAGGCCACTGAACGGGCTTGGCCCAGCGCGGTGTAGCGCGCGATGCGAGCCAGCGCATCGTCCAAATCGCTGGCCTGCTCGTCCACATAGCGGGTCTTGATGCGAAAGTCGATGCGGCTTTGCTGGCATTCGATGTTCAGGGAGCTGGCGCCCGCAAAGCTGGCCGCCAGCGGCTGAGCAGCGCCCATGCCCCCGAGCCCAGCCGTCAGGATCCAGCGCCCTTTCCAGCTGCCGCCGTAATGCTCGCGGCCGGCCTGCGCGAATGTTTCATAGGTACCCTGGACTATGCCCTGACTGCCGATATAGATCCAGGAGCCAGCGGTCATTTGCCCGTACATCATCAAGCCCTTGCGGTCGAGCTCATCAAAATGCTCCCAAGTGGCCCAGCGCGGGACCAGATTGGAGTTGGCAATGAGCACCCGGGGGGCATCCTCGTGGCTGGGAAAAACGCCCACCGGCTTACCGCTTTGAATAAGCAAAGTTTCGTCGGGGCGCAAGCGACGAAGCGCCTGCAAAATCGCCTCCAGACACTCCCAATTGCGGGCGGCCTTGCCGATGCCGCCGTAAACCACCAAATGGTCGGGGCTTTCTGCCACCTCTGGGTCGAGGTTGTTCTGGATCATGCGGTAGGCCGCCTCAATGAGCCAGTTGGCACAGCTGAGCGCGGTACCGCGCGGTGCCCGCAAGGGGCGCGGCCCAAATCGCGATTGAACGGGCAAGGCAGCATTCATGGCTTCATTCCTCATGGGGACTCGACTTGGAGGACACAAGCGGCACGGCCTGCATCTGCTTAGGGGTTAGACTCTACTTGTCTAGTCAAGCTTAGACAAGTACGATTGATTCATGGTTTTTACCAAGCAGTCATCCAAGGAAGGCGGCAGCGCGGCCCCGTTTCAGCGGGTCAAGACCTATCTGAGCCATGAACTGTCTTGCGGCACTTGGCTTCCTGGCCAGTTGATGCCGTCCGAGAGCCAACTGATGCAGCGGTTCTCGGTCAGCCGCATGACGGTCAATCGAGCCCTGCGGGAGCTGCAGGCCGAAGGGCTGATCGACAGGGTCCAGGGGGTTGGAACCTTCGCTGCTGCGCTGCACAAGGTCTCAAGCACCTTGTCCATCCACGACCTGCAGGAAGAAATCGAAAGCCGGGGACATCGCCACACGGCCCAGGTTCAATTGCACCGCGCTGAGGCGGCCTCGCCAGCGCTGGGCGAGCAACTGGGGCTGCCCGCAGGATCTGAGGTGTTTCACACCATGATCCTGCACCTGGAAGACGACATGCCACTTCAATGCGAAGACCGTTATGTCAATCCCCTGGCCGCGCCGGGCTACCTTGACCAAGACTTCAGCCGCATCACGCCCACGCGCTACTTGTTTAGCCACACAGCACTCAGGCGCGCACAGTACAGCGTGCATGCAGCCTGCGCCACACCCGAAGAGGCCAGCCTGTTGCAAATCGAGCCCGATACCGCCTGCCTGATCATGGTCAGACGCACCATGAGCCACAGCCAAGTCATTACCCTGGCTCGCTTGGTCCATCCTGGGCATCGCTACCAGCTCAACGGAGAATTCAACCCATGAGCTTGGCTCCCAGTGCGTGGCAGCGCGTGTCATTGAAGCAGACTCCGGCCAGTCTGTGGCTCAATGGCGGTGGCCAGACCCATGAACTGGTGGCTCAGCCGCTCGGCGCCTGGCTTTGGCGAGCTTCTGTGGCGCACGTCGCGTGCGACGGCCCTTTCTCGCACTTCGCCAACACGCAGCGCCACTTTGCGGTCATCCGTGGCGCCGGCGTTCGCCTGCACATTGAGGGCGCGACTCACACGGTCAAGCCCGGCGAAGCAGCGCTGTCGTTTTGCGGCGAACAAGATTGCCAGTGCGAACTCATTGGCGGTCCGACCCTGGATTTCAACCTCATGACGCGGGCAGGGACGGCCCGCTTAGAACGCTGGCCACTGACCCAGACCCTGCCCTGGATCACAGGTCAAGTGGCCGGTGTTTACGCCTGCGATGCCACAAGCTTGCGCCATCCATCGGGTCAGCAGTGGACGCTGGCGCCTGAGGACTTGCTCTGGACGCCGCACCTGCCCGCTGCTGCCTGGCAGATTGAAAGCCGCGACGCCCTGGTCTTTGCCATTGTGGGGTCCGAACCATGAGCCTGCACCTTCTGACCGAATGCAATGCCGCCACCATGGCGGCGGACCCGGACAACCCCCTGGGCTTGGTCGAGGATGCGGCCATTGTCTGGGACGACGCAGACGGCCTCATACGCTGGGTCGGACCGCAAACGCGCTTGCCCAAGCACTGGCGCCAAGGCGCACAGTGCCATCAGGGTTCGGGCGGCTGGGTGATGCCGGGCCTGATCGACTGTCACACCCACCTGGTCTATGGCGGCGCACGCAGCCAAGAGTTTGCCATGCGGCTGCATGGCGCCAGCTACGAGGACATTGCCCGCGCTGGCGGCGGCATCGTCTCGACCGTCAGGGCGACGCGCCAGGCCAGCGCCGATGAACTGCTGACCCAGTCCCTTCACCGGCTCGACGCCATGTTGGCCGAAGGCGTGACCACGATTGAAATCAAGTCGGGATACGGGCTCGATGCCACCCATGAGCGCAAATGCCTGCAAGTGGCTCGCCAACTGGCTCGCCTGCGTGCCGTTGATGTTCAAACCACGTTTTTAGGTGCCCACGCCCTGCCCCCAGAAAGCGCTGGCCAGTCCGACGCCCACATTGATGCGGTGCTTGCCATGCTGCCCGAGTTGCATCGGCTGGGCCTGGTGGACGCGGTCGACGTGTTCTGCGAGCGCATCGCCTTTGATTTGACGCAGACCGAGCGGGTTTTTCAGGCCGCCAAAGGCCTGGGCCTGCCGCTCAAGCTGCACGCCGAGCAACTCAGCGACATGGGCGGTGCCAGCTTGGCCGCGCGCTATGGCGCACTGAGCTGCGACCACCTGGAGTGGCTGTCGCCGGCCGGCGCCCAAGCCATGGCGAGCGCTGGCACGGTGGCCGTTTTGCTGCCGGGCGCTTTTTACTTCCTGCGCGAGACGCGCCTGCCGCCGATCGCCCTGCTGCGCGAGTTGGGCGTGCCGATCGCCCTGGCCACGGACTGCAACCCAGGCAGCTCGCCATGTACCTCGCTGCTGCTGATGCTGAGCATGGGCTGTACCTTGTTCAGGCTCACGCCTGAGGAGGCGCTGCTCGGCGTGAGCCGACACGCTGCGGGAGCGTTGGGCCTGCGCGACCGCGGCAGCCTGGCCCCCGGTCTGCGAGCCGATCTGGCCATCTGGCAGATCGATCACCCCAACGATCTGTGTTACCAATTTGGTCAGCGTCCCCTGGTGCGCACCGTTCAAGCGGGCCGCTGGCGAGCCAGCGCAGAGGCGCTGATCGCACCCACCTTTGCCGGGGCCAGCCATGAGTGAGCTCAGCTTTGATCTTTATCGCGGTCACTTGCCCTTGCTGGTGAGCATGCCGCACATGGGCAGCTTCATTCCCGCCAGCCTGAAGGGCTCACTGCTGCCGCGGGCGCTTGACAGCGAAGACGCCGACTGGCACATGGATCGGCTGTACGACTTTGTCCTGGACATGGGCGCCAGCGTGCTGCGCCCCAGAATCTCTCGCTATGTCATCGACCTCAACCGCCCGCCGGACGACACCCCCATGTACCCCGGTGCGGCAAACACCGAGCTGTGCCCCACTCGCTTTTTCACGGGCGAGCCGATCTATCACAGCGGCCAAGAACCTTCGGGCGAGGAAAAGCTGAGGCGGCGCCATGCCTACTGGCAGCCCTACCACGATGGGCTCGAGCAGGAGTTGTCGCGCCTGGTGGCAGCCCATGGCCGAGTGCTGCTTTGGGACGCGCACAGCATTCGGTCAGAGTTGCCCTGGCTGTTTGAAGGGCGCCTGCCTGACCTCAACGTGGGCACGGCCAACGGACAGTCGGCCGACCCGGCGATCGCACAGGCGGTGATGGGAGTCTGCTCCGAGCAGACGCGCTACAGCCACGTCCTCAATGGCCGCTTCAAGGGCGGCTACATCACGCGGCGCTACGGACAGCCCGCGCAAGGCATTCATGCCGTCCAGCTTGAGTTGTGCCAAGACCTGTACATGCAAGAATGCGCGCCTTACGCCTATCTGCCCGAACGCGCTCGAGTGCTCAAACCAACGCTCGAGCGCATGCTGCGCGCCGGCGTTGAGGCCCTCCATGGATTACGCCCATGAAGTTTTGGTGCAGCCACGCTTGGATCGACGGACTCTGGCAGAGCCAGGTCCTGCTGGAATGCGACCCGCAGGGCTTTTGGAGCCGTATCCGAACGGGCGTGCCGGCTGGCCTGGCCGAGGGCGCAACCCGGCTGGGCCCCACCCTGCCCGGCCTGGTCAACGCGCACAGTCATGCCTTCCAGCGCGCCATGGCCGGACTGGGCGAGCGGCTGGACCCTAG
>CANHDQ010000080.1 GCA_947459405.1 Comamonadaceae bacterium | reverse complement strand
TGCCGAACACGTCGGCTGCACGTTCCAGCAGCTGCCTCTTCCAGTCGTTGATTTGTGTGGGGGCAGGTCAAACTCCTTGCACAACTCGGCTATGGCCCTTGTTCTCCCGCAGCGCTGCCAACGCCACCTTGGCCTTGACTGCAGCACTGTGGGAACGGCGGCCGTTCCGGCCTGACGACTGCTTGTTCATCGCAAAACTCTTTTTGGCGGGTCCTGCTGGGCCCGACAGTTTGCCTGGAGTTTGCTTTATCTCACCTGTTCCGATTTGCGGAGCCACTTCTCTCCGGCGGGCAGCCTTGCTGGGCTTTGAGCAAATGCGGCAGCGTCATGTCCGTCTCAACCACAGCGGTCAGGGTGATGACGTGTTCCCAATCGTCGCCAAAGTCGTACAGATACAGCAGCTTGTCTTTGGGCTGCCCCATCAGGTCTTGCAACCTGAATCGGGCTTCGTTGTTGGCGCGTTCGCGCCAGGCAACGTCACTGGGTTTTTCAAACCGACGGCTGGCGGGCACACGTTGTTAGCGCTCGTTCTTCAGAGGTTTGGCAAAGCCGTGCATGTGCACATCTTCCCAGCCCATGGCTGCCTGAACCAGTTTGTGCAGCTTGGCTGGGAGTCTGGGCGGCAGAAGGCGTCGCGGTAGATGGCGGGCTTGAAGTCGCGCAGCCCAATGCGCAGTTGGTAAGCGATGGGCCTGGCGGGGTTGGTTGTTCTTTTCAGGGCACCCTCACCTTGGGCACCCAGCCCTTAGCGGCTGCGCGCTGGACAAAACCCTTGTCGTTAAAGGTGGCCATGGCGTCGCAGTGGCGGCCGCTGGCGTGGTGCAGGGCGTCGGCAAAGTCAAAACCCTGCCCCAGCGCGTCACAAGCGTTTTGCAGGGCTTGGCGGTCTTGCAATTGCACATGCGGCATGGCCAGCAAGTGATGGAAGACGGCGGCCACGGTGTCGGGCGGCAGCTTGTAAAAGCCACGCCCCGTCATGTCGCAAGCTCCTCGCGGCTAAAGGCGGCTGCTTGCGGCTAAAGGCTTCGCGTCGTGACGCCCGGTACACGCCCGGGGCGCGTGAACTCAGTTTTGGCCTGTCGACAGCAAGGTCAAATCTGTGTCTGAACTCACTCGCCTCTGATCCCTTGCTGCTTGATGATGTCGGCATAGCGGCGCATGTCGGCGGCATTGAGCGCGGCGAGTTGGGCTGTTGTCATGGGCGTTGGCTCGGCGCCCAGGGTGCGGATGAACTGCGTGACCGATGGCGTCACCAAGATGCGATTGATCTCTCGATTGAGTCGCTCGACCACAGCAGGAGGGGTGCCCGCAGGCGCATAAAAGCTGTGGGTGGAGCCGCCGTCATAGCCTTTGAGACCCAGCTCAGCCAGGGTGGGTGTGTCGGGGTAGAGGAAGGAGCGCTTGGTGCTGCCGACGGCCAACAGCCGCAACGCTCCCGAACGGATGTGCGGGGCTGCGATGCCAGGGTCCATGAAGAAATCAAGGTTGCCTGCCAGCAGGTCTTGCAGGGCGGGTGCCGAGCCGCGATAGGGGATATGGACCGCAAAAATACCAGCCATGTTCTTGAGCATCTCGGCGCCAATATGCGGCGTTGAACCATTGCCCGGGCTGCCGTAGCTCAGCTTGCCCGGGTTGGCTCTGGCGAACTTCTGGAGATCTGCGAAGGTATTGAAAGGAGAGTTTGCGCGCACCACCAGAAACAATTCAAGGCGAGCCGTGGCCGCCACTGGAACCAGATCCTTGTTGGGGTCATAAGGCATCTTGGGCGTCAAGGTGGGCACCACGACCATGGTGCTGCCGGCAGACATGAGCAATGTGTAGCCGTCACCCGGGGCCTTGGCTACCACGTCTGCACCGACCATGCCCCCCGCACCGCTGCGGTTTTCTACCACCACGGGCACGCCCAGCGCCTGCGACAGGGGCGTGGCGACTGCCCGGCCCAGAACATCAGGGGAGCTGCCCGGGGCGATGTTGATGATCAGACGGATCGGCTTGTTCGGCCATTCCTGAGCTGCCACGCCCAGCGGGGCCAACAGCGTTCCAGAAAGACATGCCGCTAGGGCGAGTCGACGTTGGGGGGAAAACATGGGGAGTCTCCTGAAAATTTATGGTTGGGTGTGTGCGCGCCCAAGCCCAGGCAAGAGACTTGCCCGGGCTTGGACGCCGCTGATTTCAGCGGCAAAATTCTAGAAAGGCTTTGTTCGGGGCGAGTCATCTGCGGCGTACTGGCACACAGACTGAAGGGTCAAGCGTTCTGGCCTCTGAGCTGGCGCTATCCAACCGGATGTGCTGAGCCTGCGGCGTTGTGCCGGGTCGACAGATCGCCAGAGCAAGGCGGGCTGCTTGTCCAAGACTTGCCCGACGGCTTCGCAGGAGCTGTAATCTCGATCAGCATCAGCTTGCGACATAGCGGGACGTGGCGGGACGTTTCCCAGGCTCGTCATTGCGAGGCGCGCAGCGCCGTGGCAATCCAGGCTGTTGTGCGACCGCCGATGGATTGCTTCGTTCCTCGCAATGACGAGGCGGGGGCGCAATGACGAGGCGGGGGCGCAATGACGGAGGGGGCGCAATGACGCGGCGAAGCGCCGCAGCGGCAGCTCAAGCAAGTCGCCTGCTGCGCTCGCCCCAAAGGTACAAGCCCATGGCCACCAGCAGCGCTGCGCACCAGGCGCTTGCATAGGCCAGAGCGGGTCCAGCCCACTCGAGCATCACCCCCAGGGTGGAAAAAAAAGCCAAGAAGCCGACCAAGCCGCGCAGGAAGCCTCGAATCAGGGCCACTGTGGCTGCCGCGCCATGTCGCGGCAAAGTGAATGCGGGCAGCACGCTGCCGGTGATGGGCACCGCCAACAACAGCCCGATCAAGGCCGCCGGAGCCAGTCCGGCGCTGCGCACAATGAGCCAGGCCACCAGCATGGCCGCAAGCACGCGGCAAGCCAATTCCAGCGGCGAAATTGCTACCGGCGCGGCCCGCACCCGAAGTTGTGGCATCAGTGCCTGACCCAGTGCCAGGGCCAGCACGGCCAGCAAGGCCGAACACCAGGGCGGCAACTGCAACAGCGGCAAAGCCAGCCCCACGGCAAAGAAAGCTGCATTGGCCAGGAGCAGACCCAACCACCAGGGCCCACGCACCGCCGTCCAAGCGAAGGTCAGCAGATGCGCCACCGTCGCGGGCAGACACACCAGCGTCGCCAGCGCAATGTCCTGGACCTCCCGCACTGGCGCTGCGAGCAAAACAAAGCCGGTGATCGGACCGGCAATCATGGGCAGACCGCCGAGCGTGCCGCCCACCGCATGGCCGAAACGCCGAGCGGCCAGCGATGACAAAAGGACCGATGCGGCCACCAGCAGGAGTTTGAGCAACATGCAAGTTGTCTTTGGGCCGATGGGTTGAACAGGCGTCGGCCTTCCCGACGGCTCACCCCTGGCTCAGCCCGGATTCTGGCAGACAGCCATCGAGATCGCCCGCCGTGGCTTACCTCACAGATCACCGGGGCTTGCCCAAAGCGAGCGATCACCACCGCTGCGTTTTAAACTGTTCTAAAGTCCACCCACCCATGAGCAGGAGACACGCATGAACGCCGCCCTTGACCGACTCGCTCTCCCACCGGCCAAGCTTATGAGCGGTGACGACTACCGCGAATCCTTGCGCAGCTACACCCCCCGCGTGTTTTTGGACGGGCGCGAGGTCGCCAGCGTGGCCGACGAGCCGGGTTTTGCCCCGGGTGTTAACGCGCTGGCCTACACCTACGACTTTGCCCTGCGCCCTGAGCTTGAACACCTGGCGCTGGCCACGCAGCACTCGCGCCAGCGCGTGGTCAATCGCATGCTGCACGTCAATGAGTCCTCAGGCGATCTGCTCAACAAACTGGAGGTGGTGCGCCTGCTGTGCCAAGAAACCGGCTGCGCCCAGCGCTACCTGGCGCACGATGCGCTCAACGGCCTGGCCCAGGTGAGCGCGCGCATTGACGACGCCCGGGGCAGCACCGAGCACCGCGCCCGCTTTCAGGCTTTTTTGGCACACGTCCAAGACCAGGATTTGTCGCTGGGCATTGCGATGACTGATGCCAAAGGCGACCGCAGCAAAAAGCCGCACCAGCAGGCCAACCCCGACACCTATGTCCATGTGGTCGAGCGCAACGGCAAAGGCATTGTGATCAGCGGCACCAAGGCCATCGTCACTGGCGGGCCGTACATGCACGAACTGGTGGTTATGCCCAGCCGACAAATGGGGCGCGACGATGCCGACTTTGCCGTGTGCTGCGCTGTGCGTGTGGATGAGCCGGGTATCACCATGGTCTCGCGGCCAGCCGGGCGGCCCGGCGAGAAACTTGAGCATGGCCAGGCGCTGTTTTCGCGCAAGTACGGCCAGGCCACGGCCGTGGTGATCTTTGACAAGGTTTTCGTGCCCTGGGAGCGCGTGTTTTATGAAGGCCAGTGGGAGCACAGCCAGGTGCTCACCTACAGCTACGCCACCCACCACCGCCACAGTTGTATTGGCGCGCGCGCCGGCTTTGGCGACCTGCTCATTGGCGCTGGCGCTCTCATGTGCGAGGCCAACGGCTTGGAGCCAGACACCAAGAGCAACCTGCGCGAGCCCATGGTGGAACTGATCAAGATCACCGAAGGTTTTTTTGCCTGCGGAGTGGCCGCCAGCGTCTATGCCACACGCGACGAGCACAGCGGCACCTTCATGCCCGATGCCGTGTTCAGCAACATCGGCAAGCTGCTGCTGGCCACGCAGATTTACGACATGCACCGCCTGGCGCACGAGGTCTCGGGCGGCCTGATCGTGGCCCTTCCCGGCCCCGACGAAGACCACAATCCGGCCACTGCCGCTAAGCTCTCAGAGGTGCTGCAGGCCAGCCCCGATGTGCCCTACGACAAGCGCATCCAAACTGCCCGCTTCATTGAAGACCTGACTGCCTCCTACCAAGGCGGCTGGTACTCGCTGATCAGCCTGCACGGCGGCGGCTCCCCGGCGGCCATGAAGCAAGAAATTTGGCGCAACTACCCAGTGGGCTCCAAGGTGGAACTGGTCGAGCGCTTGCTCGAGCGCGGCGTGCTGCACGACGAGCAGCGAAGCATCACGCAAAACCGCCAGCCTGGCCGCTGCTGCGACACCGGTTGCACCGCTCCGGGCCAGCCCATCATGGTGCCGTTGCCCGAAACTCGCAAGTCTGAAAGCCCTAAACGAGACTGAACGCGCTCAGCGACGACGCTCCTATGGGTGGCACTGCCTTCGGCTGATGCAGCACCGCCGGATGCCGAGCTGAGGCGGTGACCCACATCGAGGCCGTGTGGCTGGCCAACCAACTCCTGGACGTGCACGCCGGCAGTCAGGCCGCGCTGGTCCGCCTGGACCCGCTATGCCGGCGAGGCCCGCGCAGCCCAATGCTCAGTGGTTTGCAACAGCCGCCCGCCGCTTGCGCTTGGCCAGGATCCAGGCTGAGTTCAGACCGGTCAGGATCATGATGGGCCAGAGGAAGGTGCAGACCATGGCCCACAACACGCGGGTGCCCAAAGTGGAGCCGCCCTCGGCCGGATCGACCTTGTAGGGCCCCTCGCTGAAGATGTGCTGATAGGAGTAGGTCGTCAGACCGAACAAGGCGCCGAACGAGAGGAACAGGACGATGTAGAGGTTCAAGGCAGTCTCCCGCGCAATCAGGGCCTCCTCGATTGGGGTTTGCCGGACTGCAGACGGGCATCTTAAACCTGTGTCAATTAAAAAGTGCATATAAACATGTACATAACCCGATACATAAAGGGGCTTATGTCTTCTAAAAGGGCTTATGTCTTCTCAAAGGATGCCCATTCCTCACCTTGGCCCCTTCATGCCGCAAGCTGCCCGTCAAGGGGTCAACGAGGTGCGCAACATCTGGAGCGTCCCAACCGCGCAGCGCGCTGGCGGCGTTTACTGGTGGTTGGCTCGACCTAGCCCGTTGGGCCGGAATCAAAAGTCGGACTCCCTATCGATTTGATCGGCCATAGCGAGTCAGTCAGCAATTTTGTGCAACACATTTAAACTATTGATGAGCATTTTTGCTGTCCAAGCTGCGGCACCGAAGTCTTCTCGACCACCACGTCGGGCGCTCGGGACCCTGCCATAACCCCAAAAAAAGGCGTCAAAACCATGAAAAAAACGATCGTTATTCCCCTGGGTGTGGGGGCTGTTGTTCTTGCGGCCTGGCTTGGCGCCAGCGTGTGGGTCGGACAGCGGGCCCAGGCGGCTTTGCAGGAGTTCAAGGACGCGCCCAGGGCGAACAACTCTTCGCTGCGCCTGACCCAGTTGAAGCACGAGAAGGGGCTGTTCAGTGCCAAGGGCCAGGCCGAGTTGACCCTCGAGCTCGGCTGCGCCGCCGATGCGGGCGCCGGGCAGGTCGCCAGTGTTCAGATCGACTATTCGATGTCTCACCTCCTGCTGCCCACCAGCGCTGCCCGTTTTGAGTGGAAGGTCACTGGGCTCAAGGATGCGTCCAAGGAGATTGCCGCCGCATTGAAAGAAACCGGTGCGTTCACGGGCTCGGGCACTGTGGCCCTCAACGGCGCGATGCGCACCGACATGAACTTGCGCGAGATTTCCACGCAGCAAGCCGGTCAGGCCCTGCAGATCCCTGCATCCAAGGGCTTCCTCTCGATCAATGGTCAAGCTCTGGCTTTTGGCTGGAAACTCGATCGCGTGGTCAGCCGCGGCGGCGGCCAGGCCATGGAGGCCAAGGACATCGCGGTCGAGATGGACCTGAAGAACCGGCATCTGGGCACGGGCTTCATCCGCTTGGCGGCCGAGAAAGTCAGTTTTGGCAAGGGCAGCCTCGAGGGTGTTTCGCTGCGCTCGGAGGCTGTAGAAAAAGGCGATCAGATCGACTTTTCGATCACGCCAGCGGTTCGCCGCTTTAACGCGGCAGGCGTCGATCTGAGTGACCTGGCGCTTGAGATGGCGCTCAAGGGTTTGGACACCCGCAGTGTCGAGACGCTCAGCCAGATTTACGCCGCCAGCTGCGGCATGCAGTCCCTGACGGCTGACGAGGGGCAGAAAGCCCGTGATGCGGCCATCAAGCTGCTCACGCGTGGTTTGTCCCTGGGTGTTTCAAAGGTCAGCGGCAAAAGCGCCGATGGCGCCATTTCCGGGCAGCTGATGGTGGTGCTTGAGCCCTCCAAAACGGGCAATCCCTCTTTGGCGACTCAGTTGAAATCCGATGGCAAGCTGGAGGTTACGGGCAACTTGGTGCCCGCGCCCCAGCGTGAGCTGGCGGTGCAGATGGGCGTGGCCGTCGCCAAGGGCACGGGCTTGGTCTCGAGTTTTGAATACGCCGCAGGGCTGCTCAAGGTCAATGACCGCGCCCAGGATGCCAGTGCATTCTTGGCAGCGCTGACGTCTGCCGATGCGCAGATCCAGGCTGCGATGGCGCAGTGGAAACCGGAGCAGGCCAAGTCGGCTGGGTCACCGGCATCGACGCCTGCCGCTGCGGCGGCGACCCAGTCCGGCGCGGTGGCCGCTGCAGACCCGGCGCTGGCCCGGCTGGACGGCCGCTGGTACAGCGACGAGTGGAAGTACGGCTACACCTTGCGCGCGGGTGTGGGGATCGCCACGGTATCGAACAGCCCCAATTTCAAGCCGGGCGACCAGATCATCTTCCTCAAGCCGGCGGGTCAAACCCGGTTTGTGGGTGAGCAGGTCTACAAGGACGGCAAGTTTTACCCGGTCTCCGTCAGCCTCATGGCCGACGGGCGCTTGGCTTTCCAGGGCGACCGCGGCGTGAACTGGATCATGCGGCGAGATGACTGATCGCGGGCCGCGTGGCCTGCAGCCCGAGCCCCTATCCCAGACCGATGCGGGGCGGCGGCGGTTTTTAGTGGCCACTGGCGTGCTGGGCCTGTCGTTTGGGCCAGCCAGTCAAGACGCCGATGCAGCCTTGGCCAGCCAGGCCTCAGGTGGCTTTCAGGCTGCCTCGGCCGTCCCTGGCGGCAGCGCCGACGTGTGGCTGACCGATGCCTCGCGCGGCCGGCGCATTGGTGTGAGGATCCGGTGGCCGGCCATTGCCCAGCCGAGCCCTCTGATTCTTTATTCACCCGGCCTGGGCAGCGGCCTTTCCAATGGACAAGCGTGGTGTCATGCGTGGCAGCAGGCCGGATTCCTGGTGATGACCTTGTCTCATCCCCACACGGATGAGTCTTTGTGGGACACCCGAGCCGCCACGTTTTCGCAAAACATGGCCAGGGCGCTCGATGCCCAACAGTACCCAGCGCGCGTGGCCGATTGCCGCCATGTGCTGGACCTGAGCTTGCGCGACGCCGGGCTCTCGAAGTGGATCGATCCGCGCCGGATCGGGGCAGCCGGTCATTCCTACGGGGCGCTTACCGTGCAAGCGCTCGTCGGACAAGCCGGTGCCAGCCAGCGCGATGAGCGCATCCGAGCAGCGATGGCGCTCTCGCCGGGCGCCGCCAGCCGAGACAGTGCAGCACGCATGAAGACGGTCAAGCTGCCTTTTTTGTCTGTGACCGGCAGCCACGACGGGCGGGTCGACTTTATTGACGGGTCGCAGCGCATTCGGCTGGGCATTCCCGTGGTGCAGCGGCACTGGATCCATGAGGCCATGCCCGCCGGGCAGCGTTTCCTTGTGGCGCTCCACCCGGCCGATCACATGAGTTTTGCTGGGGAAACAGTCAACCGCCCCATCGTGCGGTTCAGCCGCGACGTGCCCGAATCGGATGCTGCCGATCGCCAGATATGGGATCGGGTCAGTGCGATCAGCACGCGGTTTTTTCAGGCGAGCCTGGCGGTCCCTGGAGCATCCGGTTCGGCGCAAAGCACGGCGCTCGATGGGGTGGCCCTGCGTGATGCCTTGAGGGCGCAACTGGGCCCTGAGGATCAACTCAAGAGCGACCTGCCCTAGGGACAGTCTGCAAAGGTCCGTTTTGTCATTGCGAGCAAAGCGTGGCAATCCAAAAAACGTCGATCAATCGGAGGCTTACGGATCGCCACGTCGCAAGCTCCTCGCGATGACTGGGCTTTGCACACCTACCCTAAGCCAGATCGTTGACTGCCGCTTCCAGCGCAGCCTCGCGATGACTGGGTTTTGCACACCTGCCCTAAGGCGGCTCATCATCGAGGCCGCAAGACCTCAGGTTTTGAGGTACTGCGGCAGCCAGATCGACAGCTGCGGAACATAAGTGAGCAGCATCAGCGCCCCAATCAGCGCAGCGATAAAGGGGCCGATCTCCTTGACGATCAATCCCAGGTGGGTTTTCGACACTGAACTGGCCACGAACATCAAGACCCCGACAGGCGGCGTGATTTGTCCTATCACCAGGTTGACCAGCAGCACGATGCCAAAGTGCACGAGGTTGATCTGCAGTTCGTTGAGAAGCGGAATCAGGATGGGCACCAAGATGATCATGATGGCCAGGGTCTCCATGAACATGCCGGCCACCAGCAAGGCGATGTTGAGGATCAGCAAGATCACCCAGGGCTCTTTGGAGATGGCGGTGAGCATTTCTGCTACCTGCTGAGGCGCTTGTTCGACACCCAGTATCCAGCCGAAGGGGGCCGCACCCGCAGCGATGACCAAGATGGCCGCCGTTTCACGACCTGTGGTCAGCAAGATTGCGGGCAAGCCTTTCCAGCTCAAGGTGCGGTAGACAAACAGCCCGACGAACAGCGAATAGGCGCAGGCCACAGCCGCAATCTCGGTGGCCGTGAAGACGCCGATGCGAAAGCCCACCAAGATCAGGATGGGCATTGCCAAAGCCCACAAGGCCTCTTTGAAGGCATGCCAGAGCTTGTCGACGCCAAAAGCTGCATCCTTCGGAAACCCCCGCCGGTGGGCCGTGATGCCGATAACCAGCATCATCGCCACAGCCATGATGACGCCGGGGATCAGCCCCGCGATGAACAAATCGCCCAGCGAGACGTTGGCCTGCCAGGCATAAATGACCATCAGGATGGAGGGCGGGATGATGGGGCCGAGCGTGGCGGCAGCAGCGCACACCGCCGCGGCAAATCCTTGACCGTAGCCCGCCTGTGTCAGCTGCGGCACAAACACGCGCGAGGTAGCGGCGCAGTCAGCGACCGAAGAACCGGATATGCCCGACAGAAACACGTTGCCCACAATGGCGGTCTGTGCCAGTCCGCCGCGGATATGCCCGACAAAGGCGCGCGTGAAATTGAACAAGCGCTCGCTGATGCCCGATTCGTTCATGAGGGCGCCGGCCAAGGTAAACAAGGGCACGGCCAGCAAGGGAAATGACTGCACGCTGGTGGCCACACGCTGCGCCACCACCGACACCGGGATGCCCTCGAGGCCGATGACCAGCATCGAGGCGCCGAGCATGGCAAAGCCGATGGGCACGCCGAACAAAAGCAGCCCGACGAAGACACACAGGAGCAAAGTCAACATGAGGTACTTAGACGGGGGCTGAGTCGATCACGGTCTCGGTCGCGTTTTGAAAGACCCGTTCAGGTCCTTCCTCCATCAGCATCATGCTGCCGTGAAAAAGCGTCAAGGCGAAACCCACAGGCATGGCCAAAAAGATCCATCCCATTGAAAAGCCCAGCATGGGCGTCTGGCTGCTCCACACGCCCACGGTGTGGGCATAGCCGGCATAGACGGCTGCGCACATGATCACCAGGCCCGCCAGGCAGGCAATACCCCCCACAATCCTGCGCGCCGTGTGAGACAGGCGCAGGATCATGACGTCAATGCGGATGTGCATGCGCGAACGCAAGGCCGAGGGCACGCCGAGCATCACCGACCACACGAACAGCGTGACGACAAACTCTTCTGACCAAGTCAGCGGATTGTTGAACACATAGCGCAGCACCACCCCAAGGCCTAAAAGGCTTGCGATCATGGCCACCATGGCCATGATCAACAGGTCCTCTAACTGGGCAAGGCGTTTGTCGAGCGATCGCAAAAACGCCAGCATGGTGGGCTTTTACTTGCCGCTTCGCATGCGGTCGATTTCGGCGCGAACGCGCTTCCAGTGCTCCGAGCCCCAGCGCGCTTCCAGGCGCTGATAGACAGGGGTCATTCTGGCGGCAAACGCATCACGGTCCGGGTTGTCGATGATCTTGATCCGACCAGACTTGCGGATGTCTTCGAGCATCGAGACTTCACGGGCCTGCTGCATCTCGGAATTTTTGGCCGATGCGGCCGCCGCTTCATCAATCAGCAGCTTTTGCAGCTCGGGCTTGAGCTTTTCCATGCTGTTCTTGTTGATCAAGATGGTGTTGTTTTGCAGCATGTGGCGGCTCATGGACAGCACGCCCTGCACCTCGTAGAACTTGCGCGAAAAAATCGTCGGAATGGGGTTTTCTTGTCCATCCACGGTTTTTTGCTGCAAGGCGGTGTAAACCTCGCCAAACGGGATGGGGGTCGGTGCGGCGCCGAATCCGCGCACCATCTCG
>CANHDQ010000079.1 GCA_947459405.1 Comamonadaceae bacterium | reverse complement strand
GAGATCGATGTCCTTGCCCGAAGCCGGCAGACCCGCGTTGGCGGCCACCAGCGGCAGCAGCGCGGCCCGGGGCAGCGACTGGGCAGCCAGCGACTCAAAGACCCCATCCAAATCGGCGCTGGGGTGAACGAAGCACTCGGGGCCCAGCTCACCAAAGCCGTGCCAGAACAGGGCCCGGCGCAAGCGTTCTCGCTCGCTGGCCTCGAGCGTGCCGCTGACGGTGATCAAGCGCCAGCGTTGGTCCCAGGGCGGGGGTGCGGCCGCGTAGATCTGGCGCGAAGCCTCCACGAAACGGCGCCGCCCGGCGGCCGTGAGCCGGTAGTCTGAGCGCCGGCCATGGGCCAGCGCCTCCAGCCAGTCGTCCTGCGCCAGCCGAAAGACACTGGTGCGCACCAGGCGCTCGCTCAGGCCCAGCGGGGCCAGCAAGGCAATCAGGCTGCCCAGCCAGATGCAGCCGCCACGCGGCAGCACGGCATCGCCAAAGACGCTGACGATGACCGATCCGGCCTGGCCCCGGCCCTGCGACTTAAATTGCGCGATGCGCTGACAACTCGGGCACAGCCCGGATGCACGGGGGGCGCCGTGGCCACACGCCTTGGAGGGCGCTGAGGCCTCAGCGCTCGTCATAGCTGAGCATCACCGAGGGCGTAAGCGCGCGGGCCTGGCAGCTCAGCACAAAGCCCTTGGCCATCTCGTCGGCCTGCAAGGTGTAGTTGCGCTCCATGCGGACCTCGCCCTGCAGCACCTTGCAGCGGCACGTGCAGCACACCCCTCCTTTACAGGAATAGGGCAGATCGAGCCCGGCTTCGAGCGCGGCATCGAGCAAAAACTGCCCCTCGCGCACCGCCACCTCGTGGGCCTTGCCGTCGAGCACCACCGTCAGGGCCGGCCCACCGGCTGCCGGCTTGGGGCCAGCATCCACATCGGCTTGCACCTTGGCTGCCTGCGCCCCGGTGGTGGTAAAGCGCTCGGTGCGGATGCGCGTCTGGGGCACGCCGACTTCGAGCAGCGCCGCCTCGGTCGCCTCGATCATCGACTCCGGGCCGCAGATGAACACCTCGTCCATGCTGGCCGCTGGCAGCAGCGCGGCCACGATGGCCTTGACCTTGGCGCCGTCGATACGTCCTTGCAGCAAATCGACCTCCTGCGCCTGGCGCGACAGGATGTGGATCATGGTGAAGCGGTCGGCGTAGCGGTCCTTGAGGTCCTGCAGGGCCTCGTTGAACATGACGCTGGCCATGCGGCGGTTGCCATAGACCAGGGTGAACTTGCTGCCCGGTTGCTCCTCCAGGGTGGAGGCAGCAATCGACAAGATGGGCGTGATGCCCGAGCCGGCTGCAAAGCCGACGCGGTGGATCGCGCGCGAGCGCTGCACGGTAAAGCGCCCCTGCGGCGCCATCACCGACAGCACGTCACCGGCGCGGACATGAGCGGCGGCCCAGTTGGAAAACACGCCGCCTTGCACCGGGCGGATCCCCACTTCGATTTCGCCGAGCCGCGCCAGCCGGCTGCGCGGGCTGCTGATGGAGTAGCTGCGGCGCACATCCTGGCCCTCAATGCGGGCGCGCAGCGTCAGGTACTGGCCGGGCTCGAAGGCAAACGCATGGCGCTGCCCGGTCGGCACGGCCAAGGCAATGGCCACCGCACCGGCCGCCTCAGGGCTGACGCGCTTGACCTGCAGTTCGTGAAAGTGAGGGGAGGACATGGTGGGCCGTCGATCTGGAAAAAAGGGCTAACAGAGGTATCACCGGGCTGATCGAGCTAGTAAGGCTTGAAGTAATCGAAAGGCTCGCGGCAATCGAGGCAGCGGTACATCGCCTTGCACGCGGTCGAGCCGAAGTGCGAAGTCTCCTGCGTCAGGCTCGAGCCGCAGCGCGGACAGGGCACGTCCTGCGCCTCCGGTGCGGGGGGCATGAAGCGCAGCGTGCGACTGCTGCTCACGGGCCGCGAGCCGGGCGGCGCAATGCCGTACTCGCGCAGCTTGCGCCGACCCTCGGCGCTGATCCAATCGGTGCTCCAGGCCGGCGCGAGCTGCGTGCTGACCTGGGCGACCACGCCGGCTGCCGCCAGCGTACTGACAATGTCATCGGCCATTTGTGACATCGCTGGGCAGCCGCTGTAGGTCGGGGTGATCACCACCTGCCAGCCCTGCCCGCTCGGGCGCACATCGCGCACCACGCCCAACTCGAGCAGACTAATGACCGGAATCTCGGGGTCGCACACCTGCTCGAGCAGTTGCCAGATGCGCGCGAGCATGGCCGGCTCGGGCGAGGCGGCGGCCGCGTGCGGGGCTTGAGGCAGGGCCTGGGTCAAGGGGCAATCCTGGCGTTCAAGACGTGGGCGGGCGCCCTACCACTGGGCGCCCGGATGGGCCCGTGCCAGGCTCTGCAGTTCGGCGAGCAGATAGCCCAGGTGCTCGCTGTGCACGCCCTGCTTGCCCTGGCTGATGTAGCCCTGCGCCGGCGGCGGGCACTGCAAAGTCGCCTGGACCAGTGCCTCATCGAGCAGGGCCTGCCAATTCTCGCGCAGTGCCTGCCCGTCAACACCGAGCGCGCTGGCCTGCTGCTCCAGCTCGCTCTGGCTCCAGAACTCGCAGGTGTAGGGCCAAAGGTGCTCGAGCGCGGCTTGCATGCGCCCATGGGAGACATCGGTGCCATCGCCCAGCTTGATCAGCCAGTCGCGCGAGTGGCGCAGGTGATAGGCCGCCTCCTTGAGCGACTTGGCGGCAATCGCGGCCAAGTCGGCGTCGGGGCATTGGCTCAGCTGCTGCCACAGCGGCGCCATCAGGGCGCTGTACAAAAAGTTGCGGGTGATGGTGATGGCGTAGTCCAGATCGCCTTGGGCGTAGCCGACCAGCGGCGCGCGATGGGGGAGTTCAAGCAGGGTGTAGTTGCGAAACTGCGGCGCATCACGGAAATAGGCGTAGCTGTCTTCGTTCGAGCCGTCGGCGGCGCGCCGCGCCACCAGGTCGTAGAGCAGACGCGCCTGGCCAATGAGGTCCAGGCTGATGTTGGCCTGCGCCAGCTCTTCTTCAAGGATGGGCGCGTGGCCGCACCACTGGGCGTTGCGCTGTCCGAGCACCAGCGCGTTGTCGGCCAGGTGCAGCAGGTAACTCTGGGGCGCTTGCACGTTGGCGCGGCCGCGCTGAGTCTGCGCGTCAATGAGCGTGTCCATCACATATGCCCCACTTCGTTCGGAATGTCGTAGAAGGTGGGATGCCGGTAGATCTTGTCGGCTGCTGGGTCAAACAGCTCGCCCTTGTCGTCCGGGCTGCTGGCCGTGATCGCACGACTGGGTACCACCCAGATGCTCACGCCCTCTTGCCTGCGGGTGTAGACATCGCGGGCCATGACCAGGGCCTGCGCCGCATCGGCCGCATGCAAGCTGCCGCAATGTTTGTGCTCCAGGCCCTGCTTGCTGCGCACAAACACCTCCCACAGGGGCCACTCCTTCAAGGCGGCGGGCTCGGTCGATGGGCGGCTCGTGCTCATGCGGCCTCCTTGAGGGTGGCTTGCTGACGGTTGCGGGCGTGGGCCAGGGCCGCCTCGCGCACCCAGGCGCCGTCCTCGTGCGCCTTCACGCGCGTGGCCAGGCGCTCCTTGTTGCACGGGCCGTTGCCGTTGACCGTGTGCCAGAACTCGTCCCAGTCAATCGGGCCGTAATCGTGATGTCCGCGCGCTTCGTTCCATTTAAGCAGCGGATCGGGCAGGCTCACGCCCAGCAACTTGGCCTGGGGCACGGTCGCGTCGACGAATTGCTGGCGCAACTCGTCGTTGCTCACGCGCTTGATGCCCCAGCGCATGCCCTGCACGCTGTTGGGGCTGTCGGCATCGGGCGGGCCGAACATGGCCAGGCACTTCCACCACCAGCGGTTGACCGCGTCTTGCACCATCTCACGCTGAGCGGGCGTCCCGCGCATCATCACCATCAGTGACTCGTAGCCCTGACGCTGGTGAAAGCTCTCCTCCTTGCACACCCGCACCATGGCGCGGGCATAGGGGCCGTAGCTGCAGCGGCACAGTGGGATCTGGTTCATGATGGCCGCGCCGTCGACCAACCAGCCGATCACGCCCACGTCGGCCCAGGTCAGCGTGGGGTAGTTAAAGATCGAGCTGTATTTGGCCTTGCCCTCGTGCAAGGCCTGCAGCATCTGATCGCGGCTGGTGCCCAGGGTCTCGGCGGCGCTGTAAAGGTAAAGGCCGTGGCCGCCCTCATCTTGCACCTTGGCAATGAGGATGGCCTTGCGCTTGAGGCTGGGCGCGCGGCCGATCCAGTTGCCCTCGGGCAGCATGCCCACGATTTCACTGTGCGCGTGCTGGCTGATCTGGCGCACCAGGGTTTTGCGGTAGGCCTCGGGCATCCAGTCCTGCGGCTCGATGCGGCCATCGGCGTCGATACACGCATCAAAACGGGCCATGCGATCGGCCGGCTCGGTCACGGCCATGGGCTGCACGCTGCGGCTGCCCTTGTCATCGGGAACGCTCATCGATTGGGTGTACATGGTGGCAAGCTCCTGTTTGGGCAAACGCCGTTGAAATCAGACCTGCCTGGGCCGCTCGTCCCAGACCCGGCGCGCCTTGCCGGTCTGGGTGCGCGGCAAGGCACCAAAATCCATCACCTGCACCTCGGAGGAAATGCCCACCAGGGTCTTGATGCGATGCTCGACCGAGGCGGCGATTGCACGGCGCTGCGCAGCATCGAGCGCGCCAATGGCCGGCTGCAGCTCGCAGCGCACCTGCACATCGTCGAGATGACCCTGGCGGGTCAGCACGATCTGGTAGTTGCCCGACAGCTGCGGCTCGCGCAGAACCTGCTCCTCAATTTGCGTCGGGAAGACATTGACCCCGCGCACGATCAGCATGTCATCGGAGCGCCCAACGATGCGTGCCATGCGCCTGAAAGCGCGGCTGGTGGGCGGCAGCAGACGGGTGAGGTCGCGCGTGCGGTAGCGGATGATGGGCAGGGCCTGTTTGGTCAGCGAGGTAAACACCAGCTCGCCCTCCTGCCCGTCGGCTACGGGCTCACCGCTGACCGGGTCGATGATCTCGGGATAAAAGTGGTCTTCCCAGATTACCGGCCCGTCCTTGCTTTCGATGCACTCACATGCAACGCCCGGACCCATGACCTCCGACAGGCCGTAGATGTCCACCGCATCCAGGCCGAGCCTGCGCTCGATCTCGCCGCGCATGCCCTCGCCCCAGGGTTCGGCGCCGAAGATGCCCACCTTGACCGAGATGTCCTCGGGCGCAATGCCCAGCCGGTCAAATTCCTCGGCAATGACCAGGGAGTAGGACGGCGTGACCATGATGATGTCGGGCTTGAAATCGACGATGAGCTGAACCTGCTTTTCGGTCTGCCCGCCCGACATCGGCACCACCGTGCAACCCAGACGCTCAGCGCCGTAATGCGCGCCCAGCCCGCCGGTGAACAGGCCGTAGCCGTAGGCCACATGCACCATGTCGCCGCGGCGCCCACCGGCAGCCCGGATCGAGCGGGCCACGAGATGGGCCCAGTGATCAATATCCGTCTGCGTGTAGCCCACCACGGTGGGTTTGCCGGTGGTCCCAGACGACGCGTGCACGCGCACCACCTGATCGCGCGGCACGGCAAAAAGCCCAAAGGGGTAGTTGTCGCGCAAGTCGGCCTTGGTGCTCAGCGGAAAGCGGGGCAAATCGGACAGGCTGCGCAAGTCGTCCGGATGCACGCCGTGGGCCTCGAACTTGCGCCGGTAATGCGGCACGTTGTCATAGGCGTGCCTGAGCGACCAGCGCAGCCGCTCAAGTTGCAGGGCGCTGACTTCGTCTCGGCTGGCCGTCTCGATCGGCTCGAGGTCGCCGGGGCGGGGAATGCGGACAGGCATGGTCTCTCCTGTAGATGCTCGGTGCGGTGGGTTCAGCCCTTGGCTTGCAAGCCAGCGATGACCTCGCCCTCGATGCGATAACTCTTGCCGCGAAACAGCGCGACGGTCTTGCCGCCGCGCACGCGCACGGTGATGTCGTAGACGCCGGTGCGGCCAGCGCGCGATCGCTCGATGGCCTCGGCCTCAAGCACATCGCCCAAGCGCGCGGGCGCCAGGAAGTCGATGTGGCAGGCCGCCGCCACCGTGTTGCGGTTGTAGCTGTTGCAGGCAAAGGCAAACGCGCTGTCAGCCAGCAAAAACATGAAGCCGCCGTGGCACGTGTCGTGCCCATTGAGCATGTCGATGCGCACCGGCATGGTCATCACGGCATGGCCCGGGCCGATCTGCTCAATCGCCATGCCCAGGCCTTGCGTGGCGCGGTCGCGCGACCACAGGGCGCTGGCACTGGCCTCGGCCAAGGCCTGCGGGTCGGAGGGCGCGGAGGAATCTTCGGTCATGGGCGAGGCCTGCTTGCAGTGGGTTAAACGGAGGGAACGCGCGGCCTCAGGTGCCGCCAAAACGCGCGGGGCGCTTTTGCAGGAAGGCGCTCACGCCTTCGACGTAATCGGCGCTCGAGCCGAGCTCGTGCATCAGCAAGGACTCATAAGCCAGGTGCTCACCCAGGCTGTTGCCGTGCGCGGCCAGCATGGCCTGGCGCGTGCGCACCAGAGCGTGCGTGGGCAGTTGGGCCAACTGCGCGCACAGGGCATCGACCGCTGCAGCCAGCTGCTCATCGGGGTGGCATTCCCAGATCAGGCCCCACTGCGCCGCCTTGGCCGCCGGCAGCTTGTGACCGGTCAGGGCCAGGCCCATGGCGCGGGCCAGGCCCAGGCGCTGCGGCACAGCCCAAGAGGCACCGGTATCGGGGATGAGCCCGATCTTGGCAAAAGGCAGCATGAAGGCGGCCGACTCGCCGGCCAGCACCATGTCGCAGGCCAGCGCCAGACTGGCACCCGCGCCGGCGGCAATGCCGTGCACCATGGCCACCGTGGGCATGCGCAGCTGCATCAAGCGCACCACCAGCGGGCCGTAGTCACGCTCGACCACCGCGCCCAGCGAGGGCGGCGGCTCGCCGGGCTTGAAGGCCACGGCCGGATCGGCCAGGTCCTGACCGGCGCAAAAGCCCTTGCCCTGCGCGCCGAGTACCAGCACGCGCGCAGCGGCCAGCTCGCCCTGCCCTTGCTGCAAGGCATCGAGCACCTCGCGCAGCTCGGCATGCATCTGGCCGGTGAAGGCGTTGAGCTTGTCGGGCCGGCAAAGGGTCAATCGGGCGGTCGCGCCCTCGAGCGAAAAACGCAGCGTCTGGAGATGGTCGAAGGCCATGGGCTGATCCTTGTTCAAGCGACGATGTGCTGGCGCCGCTGCACCACGCGAAAGCGGTTGGCCACGAAAGCCGAATCGGCATAGCTGGCGTTGGCCGCCGGATTGCCGCCGGTGGCGTGGTAGTCGGAAAACGCCGCGGACTGGTTGACGAACACCGGCCCGGTCAGGTTGATCGACAAGGCCACGCGGCTGCGCCAGGTGGCTTCGGTAATCGAATCGAGCACCGCCTGATGCGTCGAATAAACGCCCACGGTCAGCGCGCCGTGCTGCTTGACCATGCGCTCCGACAGGGCGATGGCCGCGGCCGTATCGGCCACCGTCACCACAAAAGCAATGGGGCCAAAGCGCTCGCTCTGGTAGGCCTGTTCATCGGCCGCGTCGCAGGCCAGCAGCACCGGCGTGCGAACGCGTGCCTGCGGAAACTCGGGGTGGACGATGGCCTGCGAGGCGCGGATCACGCGGCCCCATTGGCCGCTGCTGGCTTGCTCGATCCGCGCCAGGGTGGCGTCGGACTGGATGGCGCCGAGCACTGCGCACGCCACCTCGGGCTTGGCCAGCAGCCGGTCGATGGCCGCGGCCAGGTCGGTGCCCACAGCCTCGGCGCTCTTGTGACCCTCGTCGGTCTCGATGCCCGCTTGCGGCACCAAGATCGCCTGCGTGGTGGTGCACATCTGGCCCGAATACAAACACAGGCTGAAGGCCAGGTTGTCCAGCATGGCCTTGTAGGCCGAGGTCGAATCGATCAGCACATGGTTGAGCCCGGCCAGCTCGGCATAAACCTGGGCCTGCTTGCAGTGCGCCATCAGCCACTGGCCAAAGGCGTTGCTGCCGGTGAAATCCACGGATGCAACGGCCGGGTGCGTGGCCAGCGCCTGCGTCACCTCGGGCTGATCGGTCACGCACAGGCTGACCAAATTGGCGTCCAGCCCCTGCTCGGCCAGCAGCTGGCGGATCACGCGCACCGTGATCGCTGCCGGCAGCACCGCATGCGGATGCGGCTTGACGATCACCGCGTTGCCGGTAGCCAGGGCCGCGAAAAGGCCGGGGTAGGTGTTCCAGGTCGGGAAGGTGCCACAGCCGATCACCAGCGCCACGCCGCGGCCGACGATCTCGAAGTCCTTGCGCATGCGAATCGGCGGGTTCTTGCCCTGCGGCTTTTCCCAGACGGCCTGGGCCGGGATGCGGCTTTGTTCAACCCAGGCATAGGTCAGCGCCTCGAGTGCGCGATCTTGCGCATGGGGCCCGCCCGCCTGGAAGGCCATCATCCAGCCCTGGCCGGTGGTGGCCATCACGGCATGGGCGATCTCGAAACTGCGCGCGTTGAGCCGCACCACGGCCTCGGCGCACAGCCCGACCCGCTCGCGCGCGCCCAGGCGCTGCCAGGCGGCCATGGCCTTTTGGGCAGCGTCGACCAGCGCCTGCGGATCGCAGACGGGGTAAGACACGCCAAGGTTCACGCCGTAAGGCGAGACCTCGGGCGCGATCGCAGCACCCTGCCCGGGTTGGCCCAGCTCAAAGCGCTGGCCCAGGTGGGCCTCGAAAGCGGCCTTGCCCTCGGCAGGCGCCGACTCGCCATAAACCTTGGGCGAGGGCATTTCGGAAAAAGCCGACCAATAGCCCCGCTCGGCACTGGCCTGCACGGCGCGCTCGATCAGCGCCTGGTGTCGTTCAAACAAGCCCATGGGCAAATCCCTTTATGTCACAAAAAATTTCTTATTTACAGATATTCTGTATCGCATTGGGCGGAATGCCCAGACCTCAAAATTGGTATTTATCTAGGGTTTACCCTTAAATTCCAGCGCCAAGCTGCGAACGACGCCGCCCAGGTTCGCCCCTGGCCACGCCTAGACTGGCTGACCGACCAGACCGGGCCAATCCATGCATCCCCCATCCCCCGTCCTGCTTGCGCTGGTTTTGTCTCTGGCAGCGGCGATTTCGCTGGGCATCACGCGCTTTGCGTACGGCCTGCTGCTGCCCATCATGCGCGAGGACTTGGGCTGGTCCTACTTTCTGTCTGGCGCGATGAACACGGCCAATGCGCTGGGCTATCTGGCCGGCGCCTTGAGCGCGCCGCTGCTGCTAAGACGCCTCGGCGCGGGCCGCACCTTGCTGATCGGCGCAGTCGGCGGCACCGCCTTCATGGCGCTCACCGGATTTTTTCGGACGACCGAATGGCTGCTGCTGCAGCGCCTGCTGGCCGGGGTGACCAGCGCCTGGCTGTTCGTCGTCGGCGGCTGGCTGACCGCGCAACTGCTCACGCGCTCTGACCCCCGTGGCGGCTGGCTGCTCGGCCTGTACTACGGCGGCACCGGCTGGGGCATCGCCGTCTCGGCGCTGACCGTGCCGGCGGTGCTGGCCTCAGGCGGATCGTGGCCACACGCCTGGTGGGCGCTGGCCCTGGTGTGCGCGCTAGCCAGCGCCGCCCTGTGGCCGCTCGCGCGCGGGCGCTCCGGATTCACGCCGGGCCAGCCGGGGCAACCATCGGCGCAAACATCGGCGCAGGCCGGTGCGGTCGGATGGCAAACCTGGCGCCACTGCCTGCCCATGCTGAGCGCCTACGGCTGCTTTGGCATCGGCTACATCGGCTACATGACCTTCGTCATTGCGCTGATGCGCGAACAGGCAGTCAGCGCCGATAGCCGCACGCTGTTCTACACCGCCTTGGGCCTGGCGGTCGTCGCATCGGCGCGCATCTGGGCCGGCCTGCTCGAACGCTTTCGCGAGGGCCAGGCCATGGCCCTGCTCAACGCCCTGCTCGGCCTGGCCACCGTCATGCCGGCACTGACCGTGCAAACACCGGTGCTGCTGGCCTCGGGCGTGCTGTTCGGCGCGGTCTTCCTGTCGGTGGTGGCATCGACCACGGCCTGGGTGCGGCACAACCTGCCGCCGCATCTGTGGGCCCAGGGCATCACCGGCTTTACGGTCGTCTTTGCGGTCGGCCAGGTGGTGGGCCCCAGCGCCGTCGGCCTAATCGCCGACGAAGCGGCGGGCCTGGCCAGCGGCCTGCTGGCCTCGGCCTGCGTGCTGTGGATGGGCAGCGCCATCGCGCTGCTGCAGACCCGAACGCGGGTCTGACCCGAAGTCAGGGGCCGAAGCGCTGCGCCGCGTAAGGCGCCGGGTCGAGAAAAGGCGGCTCGCCGCTGATCAGCTCGGCCAGCAAGCGCCCGGCCACCGGCCCGAGCGTAAAGCCCTGATGACCGTGGCCAAAATTGAACCACAGGCCGCGATGCCGGGGCGCCGGCCCCATCACGGGCAGCATGTCGACCATGCACGGCCGGCTGCCCATCCAGGGCGGCTGCGGCAGCGGCGCACCAAGTTCAACCAGGGCGCGCGCGCAGCGCTCGGCCGCCGGCAATTGGCTCGGTTGCGGCGGATCGTCGCGCAAGGCCAACTCGGCCCCGGTGGTCAGGCGCAATCCCGCCCGCATAGGCACCAGCAGATAGCCTTTTTCGGCATCGAAAACCGGCAGGCGCAGACCGTGCGGGCCGTCGTAATGCTGGTGATAGCCGCGCTTGACAAAAAGCGGTGGGCGATAGGACAGCGGCCCGATCAGATCGCACGACCACGGCCCGAGCGCCACCACCACCTGCGAGGCCTGAAGCGGCCCCAGCGAGGTCTGTACCTGCCAATTCGCCCCCGATGCCCCAAGCGGCTGCAGCGCGGTGGCACGCGCTTGCAAAAAGGTGCCGCCCAGCCGCTGAAAATCGCGTGCATAGCGCTGCACCAGCGCCCCCGGATCGCGCACCGACCAAGTGCTCGCATGCCAGAGCGCGCCCGCCAGGCGCTGGCGCAAAGCCGGCTCGGCCCGCGCCAGAGCGTCGGCATCCTCGATGCGGCTGTCCACGCCCCAGCGCTCGGCGATGCGCCGCGCATCGGCGCCGGCACGGTCCAAAGCGGCCTGCGTGCGATAAATCTTGCGGTAGCCGCCCCGCCCAACCAGATCGTGAGCCTGACTCGATTCGATCAGAACCTCGTGCTCCGAGAGGCACTCTTGAATGAGGCGGCCGTAATGCGGGGCCAGACGCGCATGTCGCTTGGGGGCCGAATGCCAGGCATAGCTGAGCAGACGCGGCGCGATGCGCAGCAGCGCCCGGGCTCGCCAGGCGATGTCAAACCCCTGTCCGGTGGCCACCGCCCAGAGCTTGGCCGCATCGAGCGGAAAGGGATAGGGCTCGGCCGCTTCGCGCTG
>CANHDQ010000078.1 GCA_947459405.1 Comamonadaceae bacterium | reverse complement strand
TTGCCTCGGGCACGCACGGCCACACAACCTGAAGCCTTTTCCTTGTCACCAACGACGAGGATGTAGGGCAGCTTGCGCAACGAGTGCTCGCGTATTTTATACGTGATTTTCTCGTTGCGCAGGTCCAGATCGACCCTAAGCCCTTGATCGGACAGCGTTTTGGCGATTTCCCGACAGTAATCGGCCTGCGCGTCGGTGATGTTGAGCACCCCCACCTGCACCGGCGCAAGCCAGCTCGGCAGGGCACCGGCGTGCTGTTCGATCAGGATGCCGATGAAACGCTCGAGGCTTCCGACAATGGCCCGGTGCAGCATGACCGGGCGATGCCGGTTGCCGTCTTCGCCCACATATTCGGCATCAAGCCGCTCGGGCATGGAAAAGTCAACCTGTATCGTGCCGCACTGCCACTGGCGGCCCAGGGCGTCTTTGAGGGTGTACTCAATCTTGGGGCCGTAGAAGGCGCCGTCACCCTCAGCGATTTCGAAATGGCAGCCCGAGGCGCGCAAGCTCTGCATGAGAGCCTGCTCGGCCTTGTCCCAGCTTTCATCCGAACCGATGCGCTGCTGCGGCCGCGTGGCCACCTTGTAGATGATGTGCTCAAAACCAAAGTCCGCGTAGACCTTTTGCAGCAAGGTGGTGAAGGCCAGCACCTCGGGCTGAATTTGATTTTCGGTACAAAAAATATGACCGTCGTCTTGCGTGAAGCCGCGCACCCGCATGATGCCGTGCAGGCCACCCGAGGGCTCGTTGCGGTGGCACTGGCCAAATTCACCGTAGCGCAAAGGCAGGTCGCGGTAGCTCTTGATGCCCTGCTTGAAGATCAGAATGTGCCCCGGGCAGTTCATCGGCTTGAGCGCAAACTCACGCTTTTCACTCTCGGTGGTGAACATGTTCTCGCGGTATTTGTCCCAATGCCCGGTTTTTTCCCAAAGGGTCTTGTCGATCACCTGCGGGCCTTTGACCTCCTGGTAGCCGTTGTCCTGGTAGACGCGGCGCATGTACTGCTCCACGCCCTGCCAAAGCGTCCAGCCCTTGGGATGCCAAAACACCAGGCCAGGAGCGTGGTCGTCAATATGAAACAGATCAAGCTCGCGCCCGAGCTTGCGGTGGTCGCGCTTTTCGGCCTCCTCAAGCAGCGTCAAATGCTGCTGCAACTCGTCCTTGGTCGCCCAGGCGGTGCCGTAGATGCGCTGCAGCATCTCGTTGCGGTGATCGCCCCTCCAGTAAGCACCGGCCACCTTCATCAGCTTGAAATGCTTGAGCCGCCCGGTGCTGGGCACGTGTGGGCCACGGCACAGGTCCTCGAACAGGCCTTCACGGTAAAGCGAGACGTCCTCGCCAGCAGGGATGGAGCCGATGATTTCAGCCTTGTAGTGCTCGCCCATGGCCTTGAAATGGGCCACCGCTTCGTCGCGCGGCAGCACCCGGCGCACGACCGGCTCGTCCTTGGCCGCCAGCTCGGCCATCCGCTGTTCGATGGCCTGCAGATCTTCAGGCGTGAAGGGGCGCTTGTAGGAAAAGTCGTAATAAAAACCGTGTTCGATCACGGGACCGATGGTCACCTGCGCTTCGGGGAACAAGTCCTTGACCGCATAGGCCAGCAAGTGGGCCGTCGAGTGGCGGATCATCTCCAGGCCATCGGCATCCTTGGCCGTGACGATGGCCAGTT
The DNA here is from genome assembly GCA_947459405.1 of Comamonadaceae bacterium. GTDB lineage: Bacteria > Pseudomonadota > Gammaproteobacteria > Burkholderiales > Burkholderiaceae_C > Polaromonas. Next base: position 9,795 of record CANHDQ010000078.1, on the reverse strand, counting down.
TGGCATCGCGCCCAATGGTGTAGGAGGTATCGACCAGTTGCCCGTCGACCTTGCCACCGAGAGCAGCCTTGGCCAGGCCGGCTCCGATGGAGGCCGCCACTTCGGCCACCGTCACCGGCTGGGCAAACTCACGCAGGGAACCGTCGGGAAGAGTAATTTGAACCATGGTTGCGATGGGATGAGAAGCAAACAAAAAGCGCGGCGAGCCGCGCTTTTGAAGAATCAGAATCAGGCAGGCGCGAACTGCCGGCCATCAAAGGCCGCGTGAACATCTCCAAGGAGTTCGCGGTGTCATAACCTAAATGCCTTTCCCGGTTCTTCTTTAACGACCCCGATTTTGTCACAAAGGGCGGTGTGAGAAGGCATGGCGCCCGGCGCGGCGGCGCCCCCGCATTTCAGCGCGACAGGTCGTCCTACGCAGCGCAGTGTCTGGCGAGGCCAATTGCTGCGGAGACGGTAGGGGGTGACTTGGTTGGTTTCATTGGCTTGGTTGGCGGGATGGGAGTGCCGGGGTACTCTGCTGCGCGAATGTCCCCCGGGCCGGCTGCGCCGCCCCTCCTCCTCTATTTCGCTACGCAGAGCACCCCGTCGCTCCCATCCGGAGAGGCTGGGCCCAGACCTCACTCCAAGACCGGGCGGCTTTCGGGCCCTTGATCAGTCACAGCCGCTTCCCGTGCGCTGACATGCTGTGCCTGGCGCAGCGAAATAAAGGAGGAGAGGCAGCGCCAGCTGCCTCGGGGGACATTCGCGGAGCCGGGTACGGCGTGGCAGCGCACCGCCCTGACACGACACCAAAGAAACATCACACCGCACAACCTGCCCACAAAAAAGCCCGGGGATCGCCCGGGCTGCGCACTTGCATCGTCCGCCGGTGGGCAGACGCGAAGTCAAGCTCAGTGGAACTGCTCTTCCTCGGTCGAGCCGGTCAGAGCCTTCACACTTGACGAGCCGCCTTGAATCACGGTGGTCACGTCGTCAAAGTAGCCAGCACCGACTTCTTGCTGGTGCGACACAAAGGTGTAGCCCTGCTCGCGGGCGGCGAACTCGGGCTCTTGCACCATGTTGACGTAGTGCTTCATGCCCTCGCCCTCGGCGTAGGCCTTGGCAAACTTGAAGGTGTTGTACCAGTTGATGTGGATGCCCGCCAAGGTGATGAACTGGTACTTGTAACCCAGCGCGGACAGCTCGTCCTGGAAGGCGGCGATCGTCTTGTCGTCCAGGTTCTTCTTCCAGTTGAAGGAGGGCGAGCAGTTGTACGACAGCAGCTTGCCCGGGCAGACAGCGTGCACCGCCTGCGCGAACTCGCGGGCAAAGCCCAGATCGGGCGTGCCGGTCTCGCACCACACCAAATCGGCATAGGGCGCGTACGCCACGCCGCGGCTGATCGCCTGCTCCACGCCGTTCTTGACGCGGTAAAAGCCCTCTTGGGTGCGCTCGCCGGTCAAGAAGGCCTTGTCATTGGCATCGTGGTCGCTGGTGAGCAAATTGGCGGCCTCTGCATCGGTGCGTGCCAGCACGACGGTGGGCACGCCCATGACATCGGCTGCAAAACGCGCCGACTGAAGCTTCTCGATCGCCTCTTGCGTGGGCACGAGCACCTTGCCGCCCATGTGGCCGCACTTCTTGACGGCTGCCAGCTGGTCCTCGAAGTGCACGCCAGCCGCACCGGCCGTGATCATGTTCTTGGTCAGCTCGAAAGCGTTGAGCACGCCGCCGAATCCGGCCTCGCCGTCGGCCACGATGGGCAGGAAAAAGTCGATGTAGTCTTTGGAGCCCGGCTCAATCCCTCGGCCCCACTGAATTTCGTCGGCACGCTTGAAGGTGTTGTTGATCCGGCGCACCATGGTGGGCACCGAGTCGTACGCATACAGCGACTGGTCCGGGTACATGGTTTCGGACGTGTTGCCATCGGCCGCGACCTGCCAGCCCGACAGGTACACCGCCTCCAGGCCAGCCTTGGCCTGCTGCATGGCCTGGCCTGCACTAATGGCGCCAAAAGCATTGACGTAGCCCTTCTTGGCCTCGCCATTGATCAGCCGCCAAAGCTTTTCGGCACCGCGCCGCGCAAGCGTCTGCTCGATCTGCAGGCTGCCACGCAGGCGCACCACATCGGCGGCGCTGTAGCCGCGCTTGACGCCCTTCCAGCGCGGGCTGTGGGCCCACTCCTTTTCGAGAGCGGCGATCTGTTGCTCGCGGCTGAGCTGTTCATTGAGGGTTTGGGGCATGGGATCACTCCTTGAGGTTGAAAAAAATTCCGGGCCGCCCGGTCAGGCCAGATCACGCTTGGGTCGTGCCTGCCGTCGGGTCGATGGCCACACTTTAAGTCTTCTATAAGACCAAGGAGAGCTCTTGTGTCTTATATAAGATAAAAATTTTATTCAACAAAATCAAGGGTCTAATTTACAGATTCCTCATCATGAAATTCAATGTCTCATATTGAGAAAATTTGCCGCGCTGCAGCATTTTTGATTTTCATAGAGAGAAATCAATTTTCCACATCGCGAAACAATCACCATACCTGCCCACCTGCTCCACGGTGCGCCAGATGGGTGAGCCAATCGCCCGAATCGATCAAGGGCCAGGCCTGGGCGCGCAGCGGATCCATTTCGTAGAGCAGGGCCGACAGCTCCCGATGGGCGCCGCCTTCAAAACACCAGTGGACCCGGGCGTGGCGGCGCCGGTATTCCCCGCTGCACTGGGGCCAGACCTCCTCCAGCGCATCGAGCGCGGGCTCAAGCGCCGGCCCGATCGCATGCAACTCGCCCCATACCCACTGCCCACCACCGAGCACCAGCCCCGGGTAAGCGTCCAGATCGTGCAACTGTCCCCGAACCCGGGCACGGCCAAGCAGCCGAGAATGGGGACCGAAGCGGCGGATGTCGTTACTGCCCGTGCAGCGCAGGGTGCCGTAAACAAAGAGCGGTCGCTCGACGCCGATCGGGTCGTCGAGATCGCCGCCAGGACTGGTATCTTCAGGCATGATCTGAACCATGTTGCAACAAGCCGCTGTCCGCAAGGCCTTGATCGACCGCCCGCGCAGCTTCGCTCCATGCCAACCTGCGCTGCAGCCTGGGCTTCAGCGCCGACACGCCGGCCCAACACGGCACGCGGGCGTTTGGCAATGAATCCGATTGTGGCCCAGGCCTGCCTGGCGGCGAGCATGGCGCTGGTGGGCAGCTACGTGGCCCTGTCCAAGCCGCTGGTGACGGTGTTCCCCGTCTTCTTGCTGGCCTGGTTGCGCTTTGGCATTGGCGCCTTGGCCACATTGCACTGGCTGCGCAAACCGGCCGATGAGCCCGCGCTGGACCGGTCGACCCGTCGGCTGCTGTTTCTGGAGGCCTTCCTGGGCAACTTCCTGTTCTCGATCTGCATGCTCTACGGCGTGGCCCTGAGTTCGGCCGTGGCGGCCGGTGTGATCATGGCCGCCATCCCGGCGGTGGTGGCGTTGCTCGGATGGCTCTGGCTCAAGGAGTCGATTTCAAGGCGTGTGGCGCTTGCCACCGCTTTGGCCGTGGTCGGCATCGGCCTGCTGTCGGCTCGGGGCACCCCTGCATCGGCCGGCGCCGCGCAGACAGCCTGGCTCGGCCATCTGCTGCTGCTAGGCGCCGTGCTGTGCGAGGCCGCTTATGCGGTCATTGGCAAGCGCCTGACGTCGCGCCTGTCGCCCAAGCGCATCACGGCGCTCATCAACCTCTGGGGCCTGGCCCTGATGACCCCTTTGGGTCTGTGGAGCGCCAGCAGTTTTGCATGGAGCGACGTGCCCGCATGGGCCTGGCTGGCGCTGCTGTTCTACGCCCTGGCCGCCAGCGTATGGAGTGTCTGGTTGTGGATGACGGGCCTGCGGGGCGTGGCCGCCAGCTCGGCCGGCATCTTCACGGTGATGCTGCCCATCAGTGCGACCCTGGTCGGCGTGCTGGCGCTCTCAGAGGTGATGGGGCCCTGGCAATGGCTCGCACTGGGGCTGGCGCTGGCCGCCGTGCTGCTGGCCACGGCGCCAGCACGCGCGTCCTGACCGCCCCTGCGCCAGGGTCGGTCAAGACTTCTTGTCAGCCAGGCTCAGTGCTTGTGGCTTTGCGACAGCGCGGTCTCGATGCTGTGCCCGCGGTTGGCAATGAGCGTGGGGGCCAGCGAGCCCAGCAACATGCCGACGATGGAGGCGGCCAGTCCCACCAGGTTGGCCGGGATCATGGCGTCGCTGGCCACCGTATTGGCCGTCAGCCAAGTGCCAATGCCCAGCACAAAAGACAGCAGCGCGCCCTGCGTGTTGGCGCGCTTCCAGTAAGCACCGGCCACCAACGGCACGAAGGCGCCGCACAGGGTCACGTTGTAGGCGTTTTGCACCATCTCGTACATGGTGCTCTTGCTGTTGAGCGCAAACAGCAGGGCACAGGCGGTGAACGTCACCAAGACGATGCGCAGCGTCAAGAGCATCTGGCGATCGCTCATGCGGGGCACAAAGGGGCGCAGGACGTTCTCGGTAAAGGTGGCGGTGGGCGCCAGCAAAGCGCCACTGGCCGTGGACAAGATGGCCGACAGCAAGGCGCCAAAAAACAAGATCTGCGCCCACATCGGCATCTGACCGAGCACCAGGTCGGGCAGGATGCGCTGGATTTCACGGGCGTCCTCGGACTCGAACAGCTTGGCCAGCTCCGGCGAGTGCACCAGCGCCGCATAGGCGATGTAGATCGGTACAAAAGCGAAAACGAAATAAACCAGACCGCCGATCAGGGTGCCGCGCACGGCGGTCTTTTCGTCCTTGGCGCTGGTCATGCGCTGAAACACGTCCTGCTGCGGAATCGAGCCAAAGGCAAAAGCGAAAAAGGCGCCGGCCATGGCCCACCAGCCCGCTGCATCCATATTGAAATCAAAAAGAATCAGCTTGCCTTCCGATGCCGCCTGCGAAATCACCTTGGTGGCGCCGCCGGCCAGGTCACCCACGAGCCAGGCCACGGCGGTCAGCCCAACCAAAATCACGATGGTCTGCAGCAAATCGGTGAAAGCAACCGACCACATGCCGCCAAAGATGGTGTAGACCACCACGATCGCAGCGCCAATCATGATGGCCGTCTCGAACGCGACCGCGCCGCCAGACAGGACATGGATCACGAGGCCCAGGGCGGTCAGCTGGGCCGAGGTCCAGCCCAAATAGCTCATGACGATGGCCACGCTGGTCAGCACCTCCACGCCCTTGCCGTAGCGCACCTTGTAGAAGTCGCCGATGGTCAGCAAATTCATCCGGTAAAACAGGCGCGCAAAAAACAAAGCTGCCAGCACCAGGCACAGCGAGGCGCCAAAGGGATCACCCGGGATGCCGGTCAGGCCGTCTCTGGCGAACGTGGCCGAAACCGACAAGACCGTCTCGGCACCAAACCAAGTGGCAAACACGCAGGCCACGTTCATGTACAGCGGCAGGCTGCGGCCCGCCACAAGGTAGTCCTTGGCCCCGTGCACACGCCGCGCCGCAAGCAAACCAATGGCCACCGTCACCATCAGATAGGCCACCACAAAGGTTACAAGCATCATGCCTCCACAGATCTTTCAGAACTCAAACCCCACGCTGCCAGGCTGGCCACCAGGCAAAGTGCCGAAAAAACTCGCGGAGTGTAGATTCAATCGCAAGATCTTTGGAATCAAAGGCCCATGCAAACCCTGTGCCTTTAGGCGAGGACCGTGACCCGCAGCCTTCAAGGCGGGCCGGCGGCAACGCACCAAGGTGCGGCGTTGTGCACCAGAGCCATCCACAAGGCCCAGATGGAGCTTGCAAGCAGTGCGCCGCCGGCCAGCCGGATGGCCCACGAACTGGCCTTCGCACCACGAAGGCGCAGCCACAGCCAGGGGCCCAGCACCAGGCTCACAGCCGTGCCCAGCGCAAACAGTGCCATCGCACAAGCGCCTTCAAGTGCGCCGCCGCTGAGCGCGGCCACGAGCAGCGCTGCATACAGCAGGCCACAGGGCAACAAACCCCAGCCCAAGCCGACGAGCAAAGGGGCCATCGCGCCCCAGGCCGGGGCACGGCGCGCGACCACGGCATGGACGTGCCGCGCAAGACCAAGGGCGCCCGCGTCCAACCAGGCCGGCTGACGCGCTTGCCACAGCAACACCAAGCCCAGCACCGCCGAGGCCACATGCACCAGCATCCAGACAGGCCGCAAGGCAGCGGTGTAGACACTCAGCCAGCCCAAAGCCTGCACCGAAAACCCAGCCAGCGCCCCCAAGGTCGCATAGGCCAGGAGCCGGCCCAAATGAAACCAGGCCAGGGCCTGAAGGTCTAGGGTGCGGGACTGGGCCGGCGGCTGCGGCCCCCGGATCACCGCCGTCACAGCCGATCGCCCGCCACCACTGAGCGCCACGCAGGCGCTGGCGCACATGCCCACGCAATGCGGGCCGCCGACCAGGCCCATCGTCAAGGCGGTCAGGGCCAGCGTGCTGTCCATCAGATGATCCTGGAAAAACGGCTGCGGTTGCGGTCGGCCTGCAGATAGCGATCAAACACCATGGCCACGGCGCGCACGAAAAACCAACCCTGTGCGGTCACCGTCAGGCCCGTGCGTCCCACACGAACCAAGTCCTGCGCCTGCAGCACCGACAGCGCCTGCAACTCTGCGGCGAAGTAGCTCTCGAAGTCGATCAGAAAGGCAGTCTCCAGGGCCTCGAACTGCAACTCGCCCTGGCACATCAGGGCCATGATCACACTGCGCCGAATCAGGTCGTCGCGACTCAGGGCCAAGCCGCGCACCACGGGCAGGCGCCCCTGGTCGAGCAGGTCGTAGTACTCCTCCAGGGTCTTGGCATTTTGGCTGTAGGTGGTGCCGACCCGGCCGATGGCCGATACACCCAGCGCGATCAGATCGCATTCGGGCTGCGTGGTGTAGCCCTGAAAGTTGCGATGCAGACGGCCCTGGCGACGCGCCACGGCCAGCGCATCATCGGGCAAGGCGAAATGGTCCATCCCGACGTAGACATAGCCCGCCTGCTCGAAGGCCTGCAGCGAGCGCTCAAACATGCTGATGCGGGCCGCCGCACCCGGCAACTGCGCCGCCTGAATGCGACGCTGCGGCTTAAAGCGCTCGGGCAGATGGGCATAGGCGTAAAGCGCCACCCGCTCAGGGCGCAGTTGCACCACCTGAGCGAGCGTGCGCTCAAATGACTCGGGTGTTTGCATCGGCAGTCCATAGATCAGATCGACGTTGACCGACTCAAAGCCCAGCGTACGGGCCGCAGCCACCTGTTCAAACACCAGCTCGGCCGGCTGACGCCGGTGCACCGCTGCCTGCACCGCGGGGTCAAAATCCTGCACGCCCAGGCTCAGGCGGTTAAAGCCCAGCTGGGCCAGCAAGGCCAGCCGCTTGGGCGTCGCGGTGCGTGGGTCGACCTCAATCGAATACTCGCCACCGGGCACCATCTGAAAGCCTCTGCGCACCATAGACAGCAAGCTGCACAGCTCCTCGTCGCTCAAAAAGGTCGGCGTGCCTCCGCCCAGATGCAACTGGCTGAGCACCTGCCCCCCGCCCAGGTGGGCCAGGTGAAGGTCCAGCTCCCGGCTGAGCTGGCGCAGATAAACCTGCGCACGGTCGTGGTGCCTCGTGACGATCTTGTTGCAAGCGCAGTAGTAGCACAGCGACTCGCAAAAAGGAATGTGGATGTACAACGACAAGGCACTGCCGCGCGAGAGCCCGGCGCGCCGCTGCTCAAGCGCTTGCACGTAATCGGCTTGGCCAAAAGCTTCGACAAAGCGGTCGGCCGTCGGGTAAGAGGTGTAGCGCGGACCGGTGAGGTCCATCTGGCGCATCAAGTCGGAGGAAAGCAGGCTCATGATCGTCGGGTTCGTACCCATGCCATGGACTGTGCGCCGTCACCCTCAGGCCCGCCTTGACCTGGGTCAAGCGCGGCGGCAATAAAGCGGTTTTTTCTGCAGCCGAGCTGTTCACACACCGCAACCCTGCTGGGATAATCGAAACCAATAATTCAAAGACTCCGGCAGAGTCAGGAGGGTGAAATGCTCAAAGAATCCATCAAGGTGGCCTGCTCCAACTGCAATTTGCGCGAGCTGTGCATGCCGGTGGGGCTTAACCAGGCCGAACTGCGTCGCATCGACGAGCTGGTGGCCAACCGACGCAGCATCAAGCGCGGGGCCATGCTGTTTCGAAATGGCGAGACCTTCACCTCCCTTTTTGCTGTGCGCACCGGGTTCTTCAAGACCAGCCTGACCACCGAAGACGGCCGTGACCAAGTCACCGGCTTTCAGATGGCCGGCGAGATCATTGGTCTGGATGGCATCGTCAATGAGCAGCACACCTGCGACGCCACCGCGCTCGAAGATGCCGAGGTGTGCGTCATGCCGTTCGACCGGATCGAAGACCTCTCGCGGGAAGTGGGCGCGCTGCAAAAGCACGTGCACCGCATCATGAGCCGGGAAATCGTGCGCGAGCATGGCGTCATGCTGCTGCTAGGCGGGATGCGCGCCGAAGAGCGTCTGGCCGCCTTCCTGCTCAATCTGGTGCAGCGTCTGCAAGCGCGCGGCTTTTCAAGCCAGGAGCTGATTTTGCGCATGACGCGCGAGGAAATCGGCAGCTATCTGGGCATGAAGCTCGAGACCGTCAGCCGCACCTTTTCGCGCTTTGCCGACGAGGGCATCATCGAGGTCCGGCAAAGGCATATCCACATCGTCGACGAGCAGGCCCTCAAGCGCTTGGTCAACCCCCAGGTCTGTCACTGAGTTCGGTGCCCGGCTGGACCCAGCCCGGCTGCGCGAGCCACAGCACCAGACGGCAGCACACCATATTGATGAGCCAGAAGGCAAAAAATCCGACGGTGTAGATCGCCCGATTCGAGGGCGTGCCAATGCCTCCGGGCCAATGCAACTGGCCCGGATCGACCACTGAGAAAACCAGCGCTTCGAGCAGGCAGGCAGCCAAGAACGAGGGCCAGAGGATCACGCCCCAAAAACGAATCAACCGCTCAAGCCTGAGCGTGGGATCTCCCTCGTCGGCGCAGGGCTCAGGGGCTCGCATGACGCACCCCGCCGGTGGCGCTGTGGTTGCGGCCCACCAGCGCCGGTTGATGCGCCGCCGCCGTCGACTGGGCAATCTCTTGGGCCAGCGCACGCGCGACCTCCGGCTTGGGCTCGCTGACCAGACGCTGGGGGCCGCGCAGAATGAAGACTGCGGTGACCAAGCAGGCAAGCACGGCCGACAGAGGCAAGCCGACCACCAGCCAAACATAAGGCTCGCGCCAGGCGGGGCGAGCCGGCCCGGTTGAATGTTCGTTCGTCATCACAAGTCTCCTGTCTTCCCATCATCCGCATGTCAACGCGGCACCACAAACACCGACTTTTCGAACAACTCAAAGTCACCCGCCTGTCCAGCGTCGATGCGAAAAGCGATCGGATAAGAGCCCGGGCCGATTGCAGCCGGCGGCATCTGCACCCGCACCGGTACCCACAGGGCGCTGGCGGCTGCAAGCTCCACCCGATCGGCCGACACCACCTGCAAACCCTCAAGGCCCTCGACCCGCAAACGATAGGTTTGCGCTTGCTCGGTGGCATTCATGATCTGCAGTCGGTAGACGTTCTCGATCGTGCCTTGGCCCACCATGCGCGCCAGCGTGCCGCGATCGCGCACCACGTCGACCTTAAAAGGGGCACGCGTGAGCAAGGAGCCGAGCACGGCCAAGCTGACCAGGCCCAACACGGCGGTGTAGATCAGCACACGCGGGCGCGCCACGCGCCGCCACATCTGCGCCACCGACAGGCCCTGCGCCAGCCCATTGGGCGTGCTGTAGCGGATCAAACCGCGG